>CAKZKQ010000092.1 GCA_937123825.1 uncultured Pseudomonadota bacterium | reverse complement strand
CTACCGAAGTGACCCGATCGTTGTGCTTGGAGAAACGTTGTTTTACATTCCCTTCAAGGTCAAGGAGAATGGCATCATTATTACAGCTCCCAGCCAATACAAACTGACCATCTATAGAAAGCTCTAGGTCCTCAAAGCGGCAGCCTTCGACCTCGTCCACGCACTTGCCGTGTTGGCAGACGCGCCCATCCTTGCAGTCGATGTCGTTGACGCAGATGGACGGCTCCAGGCAGAGCCCCGCGCTGGTGTCGCAGCCCATCAACTGGGTCTGGCAGTCGAGGACCTTTTTGCAGGTGCCGTCTGGGGCAGGTTTGAGGCGTTTGTCTCTGGGGCGAGCGGGAAGGCGATTGGCCAGGAGCTGGTCGATGTCGCGTTTGGCCCCTGGCAGGCGGTGGGTGTCGCTGCCTGGGGGAGGGGTGGTGGGGTCGGGGTTGTCCTGACAGGTGGCCGCACAAGCGCCTTGACAGCAGACCATGCCGTTGCCGCACTCGGTGTCTTGAGTGCAGTCGTTCTGGTTCTGAGTCTGGAATTGCTTGGGGGTGCTCTCAGGCCAGAGGGCGAAGGCCAACAGCGCTGCCAGAAGCAGCGCTGCGCCAGCGGCAATCCAGCGAGGATTCATGGCAGGGTCACGCCAATGTCGTAGAAGGTTTCATCGCCGTCATTGAGGGCCTCAATGCGGATGAAGTGCAGGCCGGACTCTTCGGGGATGAACTCGATGGTCTTGGTCATGCGGGGTGAAGAGTCGCGCAGGATGCGGGTTTGCTGGTCGGGGCCAAAGACCTCCACGATGACGGGGAAGTCAAAGGCGTTGACGGTCAGCAAGGCGCCAGCGTCGGCCTGGAGTTCGGCGCTGAACCAGTCGGCGTCGCCATCGCAGATCCGGGCCACTTCGTTGAAGAGGGCCTGGGTGTTGATGGGGGCAGCCTGGCTGGGCTCGTTGCTGGGTTCACGGCCGTCGTTGGCGCAGTAGCCGCCGGGGACGGGCAGGACAGTGATCTCGTAGTCGTTGTCGAAGGCGTCAATGAAGTCCAGACCCATGCGGTAGGTGCCGGTCAGCGGCGCCGACTCGATGGTGGCCTGGATGACGCCGATTTGTCCGGGATCGACAAAGCGCTGGAAGGCAGCGCCTTCGGGGTCCTGGACGACGATCTCCATAAAGACGCCGGGGTCGTAGGTGATCTGGGCCAGGATACCATCGCCCGCCGTCAACTCAAACTCAAACCAGTCCTGATCGCCACAGCTTCTCAGGGCGGTGGTGCCTTCGGTCAGCGCACGAGAGTCCTCGGGCTGGTCATTGGGCTCAAGCGCGTCGTCTACGCAGGCGTCGCCGACACACTCACCGGCCTGACAAACCCTGGCGCCGTCGCAGTCATCGTTGCTGGTGCACTCGCCCTCGGGCTCGGTGCAGAGGTTGATGAACTCTTCGCAGGTCTGGTTGCCGGGGCACTCGGCGTCTTCGCGGCAGTCCAGGCAGATGTTGTTGATGCACACGCCCGGGCAGTCGCTGTCTTCGGTGCACTCGACACAGAAGTTCTGCTCGTTGCAGCGGCGATCGCCGCTGCAATCGTCGTCGTTGGCGCACTCGACGCTTTCACACTCACCGGCGATGCAGATCTGACCGTCGGGGCAGATGGCGTCGCCAAAGCCGCACTCGACTTCGGCCTCCGCGCAGCCGTCGGGGGTGCAGAAGCGGCCTTCTTCGCAGTCGGCCGAGCTGGTGCACAAGGCGATCTCTTCATCGCAGTTGATGTCGTTGCAGACCACGCGCTCGATGCAGGTGTTGGCGTCGGTGTCGCACACCAGCAGCCCGGGGCAATCGGCGTCGGCAAAGCAGCCCACGCAGACGTTGTTGTCCACGTCGCAGACTTCCGGGCCGGGGCAGTCGCTGTCGGCCAGGCAAGCCACGCAGACGTTGTTGTCCACATCACAGACCTGATCGGTGGGGCAGGGGGGGTTGGCGTTGGCGCAACCCGGCGGGATCTCCTCACACTCATTGGTCAGGTCGTTGCAGGCGAACCCTCGGGGGCAGGGGGGGTTGTCAAAGACACACCCTTCAGGGGTCGGCTCGTCTTCAACGTCGCTGGCGTCGTCGGGCTCGACATCGCCGTCATCGACGTCGTCGGGCTCGTCCACGTCACCGTCGTCGGCGTCGTCGGGCTCATCGACGTCATCGTCGACATCACCTTCATCAACGTCGCCATCGTCGGTGTCATCATCGGCGTCGTCTGGAGCAACGTCGTCATCGGCGTCATCAGGATCGACGTCGTCGGGCGGCTCCGTGTCGCCCGCGTCGGATGAATCGTCGGCGTCGTTCGGCATGTTGTTGCCGTCGTCCGCGTCGTCTTCATCGCAGTTTTGAAGCACTTCGCATGGGTCAAATTGCATGCCGTTGTTGAGGACGTTGTTGTCGTCCTCTTCGGCGGGGCAGGCGGTCATAAAGGCCGCCGCCAGAAGGATCGCGGCGATTTTGAACAAACGCCGCTTTGAAAGGATGTGGGACCCGACAGGCTCTTGATGCATGGGTGGGCTCAGTTCTGGTTGTTGATGTCCACTTGGCAATAGCGCGTGACATTCAGGAAGCTGATCCGGGGCACGGCGCCGTTCTCAAATGATTCTAGCTTAAAACGGACCTTGATGAAGGGTTTGTTTTCAAGGCCGGAGATGTCGAAGCTGTTGGCTTCGTGAGGGCCGGACTCGGGAGCCCCTTCAAGACCCGCCACGGTGTCGGCCACCGAGACAAAGACCTGGACATTGGTGTTCGCCGGGGTGGTTCCCTGCCAGTTGACGCGGTGCCACTGATCGACCTGAGAGTTGGGGCAACCTTCGAAGATTTCGGAGTAGTTGCCTCGGGGAGCAGTGAAGGTCGAGCGCAGGTTCCCGGTGAAGTCAGAGTAGGTGTAGGGGTTGGTGCCGATCGGGTGGTAGTTGATCGTCTGCACGTTGGGGTCGGCGCTGAAGACGGCGGTGCTGTGCTGGTAGTAGCAGGCAGCCCAGAGGTTGTTGCCGGCGCCGACGCCGATGCCCAGAACACCATCGCAGTTGGGCAGGTAGACGTCCTTTTGCAGGCGGAAGTCGCTCTTGGTGATCTGGCCGTCGTTGTTCTCGTCGTTGGCGGTGAAGCCGGTGACGTACTTGCGCAGCGTCTGGGGCTGGTAGCCGGTGCCGATGCGGCCCCAGTGGGTGGCCCACAGGGTGCCGTTGTTGTCGGTCGTCAGGCCACGGCTGTCAAAGCGCCAACCATCGTTGATGTTGGGGCCAAGGACAAAGCTGTCGGCGGCAGGATCGTAGTAGAAGGTGTGATCGTGACCCCAGATGGTCGCGATCCAGATGCGGCCGTTGGCGTCGAGGCCGATGCCGTAGCTCTGGCCGCCGTAGGGCGACTGGCGGTAGCGGATGAGCGAGCCAGTGCGGGTGTCGATGCCCTGCACGCGGCGGCCGCGGTCCACGGTCCAAATGACGCCGTTCTGGTCAATGACCGAGCCGTAGGTCTGGGTGGTGAGGTTGACGGTCTGGAGCGTGGCGCCGGTCTCGCTGTTGATCTTGTACATCCGGGGCGGGCTGCTCCAGTTGCCGACCCAGACGTTGTTCTGGGCGTCGATGGCCAGCGAGCGGGGGTAGTAACCCAGGGTGCCGCTGCCCGTCGTCCACAGGTAGCACTCGTCGCTGGTGCCCATGTACTCGTTGTTGTCGATCTTGCCGTTGCCGTTGGAGTCCTTGGAGGTGTCGATCCGACCGTTGTTGTTCTTGTCGGGGCACTCACACAGCGACACGTCGCGGTCACAGGCGGGGGTCCAGTTGGCGATCTTGGTCAGGTTGGCGCTGGAGCGGTTGGCCACGTAAACGTTGCCCTGATCGTCGGTCGTCGTACGCGAGGGGTTGCTGCCGGTCGGGTAGCGGCCGACCTGGTTGCCTGTGAGCGTATCAATTTTGAACATCTGGTTGGCGGTGGTGCCGTAAGAAGACACAAACCACGCGAAGGTCACCGCCACGTCGTCGCTGGCCAACTGAACCTGACCATCGTCGTCGGTATCGACATTCTGCGAGTTGGTCTGGGTGGGGTTGAAGGGGATGGCGTTGTCACCAATACCAAAGCGGGTCTCGGTGCAGCGCGGGTCGCAGTCGCCACAAGCGTTGGTGACGCCTTCGTCGGTCAGCCCGTCACAGTCGTTGTCCACACCATCGCAGACTTCGACGGCGTCGGGGTTGATCAGCGGGTTGTTGTCGTTGCAGTCGCGGCCAACGCCGCCGCAACCTTCGTCACCCTCGGGACCAAAGCCGTCGCCGTCGTTGTCGAGGCCGTCGTCGATGATGCCGTTGCAGTTGTTGTCCTCGCCGTCGCAGATCTCGTCGCCCGGCTCACCAGGCACGCACTCGGTCTCTTCGCCGTTGACGCAGGCCGACTGGGCCTGACAGCCAAAGTTGCCGCAGGTCTCCACCACAAAGTCATCGTCCACCACGCCGTCGCAGTCGTCATCAACGTTGTCGCAGGTGACGTCCACCAGGTTGATGGGCTCGCCGGGCACGCAGGGCAGCACCTGGCCGTTGACGCAGGAGGACTGGCGCTCGCAGCCGCCGTTGCCGCAGCTCTCGGGCTGGAAGCCTTCGTCAATGTTGCCGTCGCAGTCGCTGTCAACACCGTCGCACAAGGCGTCCTGGTCGTTTTGACCCTGCTGGCCCAGGCCGCAGGGGCACTCGGCTTCGGGGTCCAGCTCCAGCGGCTCATCCGAGCAGCCAAATTCGGCGGGGTCGATGGGCTGCTCGCGCACAAAGCGGTCGGGGTAGATGTCGTTGTACATCTCCAGCACCAAGCACTTGGAGCGCACGAACTCGTCGCTGGCGGTGACGATGCCCTCTTCAAGGCGGCCGTCAGCCAGGGCGATCATGGCGCGGTCGTAGCGGCACTCAGAGACCTGCACGCGGGGGTCGTTGTTGGGGTTGTTGGCCACGCGGGTGATGGCCGTCTGGCCCTCGTAGAGCGAGAAGTTGGTGACAAAGGCCATGACGTAGACCATCGAGGCGCGCCAGTAGTGCACGTAGACACTGGACTCCTGGATGCTGGTCATGATCTCCAGCGCTTCGACCGCCGGCATGTAAATGTTGCGCACCAGGTACTCGTTGGAGAACTCGTCCGAGTTGACCGCCTGCACACCCTCTTCAAACTGCACGATCAGGTCGCGGATGCGGCCCAGGCGCTCGATGGCGTCGGCGGGAATCCCGGGGTCGGCCACGACGCGCTCGACCTGCTCGGTCAGCGCCAGGGCGATGGGCAAACCAAACTCGTTGGGGTTGCTGCCCTGGAAGATGGCCTCGGGGTCGCCGTCGTCAAGACGGAAGGGCTCACGGTCAAAGGCCTGCGCGAAGGTGTCGTCACGGTAGAGGATGGCCATGATGTTGAAGGAGCGGATGGCCGAGTCCAGCGACTCGTCAAAGCGGCCCTCTTCATACTTCTGCTTGGACTCCTCGGCGAAGCGCTTGGACAGACCCAGCGTCGGGCCAGGCTGCACGATGTAGTTGTTCTCGCGGCCGGTCAGCAGGATGCGCGTGGTGTAACGGCCACCGACCCCAATGACGTGCCAGTCTTCAAAGGCGCGGTCGCCGGTGATGTCAACAAGGCGAGTGACCTCGGCGCTGACGGCGCGGGCGATGAGCTCTTTGAGGGTCTCGACGTTGGCGCCGTCACGCTCGGCGTCGTCCAGACGGCGCATGGCGCGCTTCGAGATCAAGAAGGAGTAACCCGGCGAAGACTCAAAGAGGCGTTCGCCGGAGGCGAACAACTCGCTGGCTTTGTTCAGGTTCTGGTGGGTGCGAAGGGGGGCGTTTTGACGCACGCCTTCGATCCAGGTCTGGAGCGTGCCCAGCACGCCGCCGTAGTTGTCCACCTTCAGGAAGGAGCGCTCGGTGCTGCTGTTGCCCGCCACGTCGGTGACCTGCACTTCCAGCACGTGCTCGCCCAGGCCCAGGGCGCCAAGCTCAATCTGACCGTCTTCGCGGCAAGCGATGTCTTCGGTGTTGCAGCCAAGCACCTGCAGGCGCTCGGGGCCAACCTGAAGGTCGCCGGTGCGCTCGGTGGTGATGTCCACCAGGATGTGCTCGTTCTCACCGCCGGGGTTGGCCACCAGACGCACGGTCGCCAGACCACTGCGCAGCGCCCCGTCACGGTCGTCGGCCACAATCTCGGCGCGCAGCGACTCGCCAAAGAAGAAGACCGGCCACGTGTCCGAGTTGTTCTCGTCAACGTCGATCTCTTCGTTGGGGTTGTCGGGGTTGAGCCAGCGCGTCGGCACCGACTCGTAGGTCGCGCTCGGCGCCGTGCGCTCAATGGCAAAGCAAGGGTTGCTGCTGACGCCGATCTGGTCGTTGTTGTCCGTGCCCGAGATGAAGAGCGGGCAGTAGGTCGCCTCGGTGGCGAAGGTGGCCGAAGCCACGCTGCCATTGCCGGGAGGCGTCGTGGCGGGCGCGCCGCCGGTAAACTGCCAGGTGACCGGGTTGGTGGCGCCGCGAAGCTCTGCGGCGACCGTCACAGCCTGGTTGGTGTAGCCCCGCACCGGGTTGTTGGTGATGTCGATCTCCAACGCCCCCACTGCCGCCGTCACGATCAACGACGCTTCGGTCGGGTTGCCGGTGCCGTCGATGGCGCGCCAGGTGATGGTGTTGCTGCCTGCATCGCGGACACAAACCAGACGGCTGCTGTCGTTGGTGAAGTTGTTGATCAGCGCAATGTCGCGCGGAGCGGTGCAGGTGTCCGAGACACGGGGCTGAGGCAGGAGCACCTCGGTGCCGCTGTTGGGCACACCGCCAAAGGCGCAGTTGCCAAGCGCTGGGATGACCAGGTTGTCGCCCACATCCAGGGTCGGGCCGGTCGTGTCGCGCACGACCACGTTGTAGCCCGCCTCAGACGGGTTGCCCGAGGAATCCACGGCGCTGACCGTCACCCGGGTCGTGCCCATGGGGAAGGTGTTGCCCTCTGGGGCATCCTGGCTCACCTCGACGTTGTTGTCACACGCGTCGTTGATGCTGGGGTTGTTGAGGTTCTCCAACACCGCGCCGTCCACTGAGGTGCACTCGACGATCCGGTCGGGACCGGGCGAGATGGCGGGGGGCAGGGTGTCCTGAACGCTGACGCCGACCCGCTCGGTGCTGGTCGTGCCGGCGATCTCATCCGTGGCCGTGATGGTCACCAGGTGGTTGCCAAATGAGTACACGTCCGACTGGTTGATGCTTTGGCCATTGCGGGTAAAGCTGATCAGCGGCGTCAGGTCACACTCGGCCCGGACCGTCGGGTCCAGGTCCACCGTCGCCTGACCGTTGATGCACTCTGCAGTCTTTCTGCTGGCTTCGATCACAGGGTCTTCGCCGTTGCAGGCACCCTGCTCAATCGTCTCCTGAGGCGCGCGCTCCGTGGGCGCCTCAGACTTCTCCGCCGATTCCTGACAACCGGCCGCCATCAAACCGATGGTCAACGCAATCAGGACATTGTTACGCACTACCCACTGCCTCTTCATCCCGGACCTCAACCGACGCCTTGCAACGCCTCATGGTGTATGGTTTCAAAACCCAAAAATGGGACGTTCACCGCCGCCATCACCTTAATGATCTCCGGTGAAAATGTCAAAGATGACCGTTCCCTTATCAAAGCCGCTGCACCCACAACAGCCAAAGATCATCGAGGGTGAACAGGGGATTCACTTAACCCCCGCACCACCGCCACAATCGCCACAGGAGGCCCACGTGTTTACAGGCATCGTTCACAACCACCATCCGATCTGCGCCCTGGAGCGCAAAGAAGGGTTTTTGAGCCTCGAAATTGAACTCGGCAAGGACATGACCGTCGGCCTTGAGCGCGGCGCCAGCGTCTCGGTCAGCGGCGTCTGCCTGACGGCCGTCGACATCGAAGACGGCCGCGTGCGCTTTGACGTGATCGGCGAAACCCTCAACCGCACCACGCTCGGCGCCCTCAACATCGGCGACCGCGTCAACATCGAGCGCGCCGCCCGCTTTGGCGATGAGATCGGCGGCCACGACGTCTCTGGCCACGTCACCGGCGTCGGGCGCCTCGTCCAAATCGAGCGCCCCGCCAACAACTGGGTCGGCACCTTTGAAGTCGACGCCGAACTGATGCCCTACATCTTCCACAAAGGCTTCATCGCGCTCGACGGCGCCAGCCTCACCATCGCCAGCGTCGAGCGCGCCGCCCGACGCTTCACCGTCCACCTCATCCCCGAAACCCTCACCCGCACCACCTTCGGCACACGCGCCGTCGGAGACGGCATCAACGTCGAAGTCGACCCCCGCACGGTGGCTGTGGTCGACACCGTCGAGGCCGTCATCGAAGACCGCCTCCAAGCCCTCCTCCAGGCACACCTCGACAAAGCCTGAGTCGACCTCGGCACCCGCGCCACCGCTCGCCCCCCCTCTGCGCCCAAACCTAATGTCTGGGCAAGACACGCAGACACCCAAAGGGAGGTGGGCACAATGGCACCAGCAACCATCCGCTCGCTGCTTCACATCCTCAACAGCGCCAACTGCGCCGAAGACGTCTTCGGACCTCTGTCCGGCTCCCCCGATGAACAACTCCAGGGCGCGCGCCGGATCTACCGGCAGATGGCCCTCGTGGCCCACCCCGATCGCTACCACCAAGCCAAAGAGCGCGCCCGCGCCACCGACGCGTTTCAACTTCTGGGCCGATGGTGGGAGTTGGCCGAGCAGAGCATCACCGCCGGTCTCTACGGCCTGCGAAGCGCTGCCCCCAATCGCCCCTTGCGCAGCCCCATCACCATCCGCTCACCCAAACACACCTACACCATGCACACCGCCATGGCCGTCGGGGACGTCTGCGACGTCTTTGTCGCCAGGCGCCACAAGGACGATCTGCCGGTGGTCCTCAAGATCGCCCGCGACCCCGCCAACAACGATCTGGTCCACAACGAGTTCAAGGCGTTGTCCAGGCTCTGGTCCGCCCCCAAAGACGACCTGAAGATCTTTGGACCCTACCTCCCCAAAATCTTTGAGACCTTCAAGCTCCAGGACAACCGACAGATCAATGTCCTCGACCTCAAAGAAGGCTTTTACACCCTCGACGAGGTCTGTCAGGCCTATCCCCACGGCGTCGAAGCCGAGACCATGTCCTGGATCTTCAACCGCACCCTTGAGATCCTCGCCTGGGCCCATCAGCGCGGTGTCATCCACGGCGCCGTCCTGCCGCCCCACGTCATGATCCACCCCGTCACCCACGGCGCCGTCTTGCTCGACTGGTCCTACGCCGTGATCGACTCCGGGCCGATCCGCGCCATCAGCCCCGACCACCGAGCCCACTACCCCCCAGAGGTCTTCAGCAAGACCCCGGCCACCGCCGCCGCCGACATCTTCATGGTCGCCGGGTGCATGGCCAGGCTCATGGGCGCAGACCCCGGCCAGCCCATCCCCGACACCGTGCCGCGCCGCATGGCCGGGGTCTTGCGGGCCTGTCAGATCCCCAACCCACAATCGCGCCACAACGACGCGCTCGAACTCTACGAGAGCCTCCAGGAGGCACAGCGGATCGCCTTTGGTCCGCCCCGCTATCACCCCTTCAAGATGCCGCCGCGCAGCCACGCCGCGCGCTGACGCACCCAAGGCGCCCAAATCCGGCGCTGACCCCATACACGCACCGCACCTGGCCATTTCCCAGATGGTGGCCTGCCGACGGAGCCTCGACCACAGGAGCTTAAAGCCATGGGATACTCCAACTGGAGCAACACCGCATACAACCGACTGAGCACCAAACGCAGCAAACAGTCTCGCCAGCAGATCTTTGCCAACAACTCCCAGATCGACCCCGGCCTGGACCCGCGCAACATCACCACCCGCGAAAGCCGCGACAGCGCCGAGCACCCCAACTCCAACGCCATCGTCGTCGCCTTTGATGTCACCGGCTCTATGGGGACCATCCCCGAGCAGTTCGCTCGCCAGAAGCTCGGTGGCCTCATGCGGATGCTCGTCGAGCGCGACGCCATCGCCGATCCGCAGCTACTCTTCATGGGCATCGGCGACAGCTACAGCGACCAGGCGCCGCTCCAGGTCGGGCAGTTCGAGTCCGGCCTTGAAATGGACATGTGGCTGACGCGGATCTGGCTTGAGAGCGGCGGCGGCGGCCAGATGAAAGAGTCCTATGGGCTGGCCCACCTCTTCGCCGCCAAGCACACCACCACCGACTGCTTCGAAAAACGCGGCAAAAAGGGCTACCTCTTTACCATGGGCGACGAGAAAGCCTGGGGCGTGCCCGCCAAACATGCCCAAAAGATCCTCTCCAAAGCCCCCGAGGCCGACCTGAGCATCGAGCAGGTCATCGCCATGGCCCAGGAGCGCTACGAAGTCTTTCACATCGTCATCACAGAGGGCTACCACGGCTCCAACCCCGAGGTCATCGGCCAATGGCGAGGGCTGCTCGGAGAGCGCGCGCTCCTCTTGGATGACACCGATGGGGTCTGCGAGCTGATCGCCACCACGATCTCCATGTGCGAAGGCACCATTGACCTCGACGGCGCCGCCCGCACGCTGCGAGACATGGGCGTCAAAGACGCCACCGTCGCTGCAGTCACCAGCGCGCTGACCCCGCTGGCAAACTCCGGCTCCGTCGTCTCCAAGGGTTCCTCCAGCGCGCTGGTCCCTTCGAGCGGATCCAGCGCCGTTGAGCGCTTGTGAGGGGCTCCTGGTAAGGTCGGGGAGACCTTTACAAGTCCCCGAAAACACAAAGCTTTTCACCTTCAGGCAGAACCTGGACTCACTGGGGGCTGCCGCCCCCTCATGCCCCCGCTTTTTTGCAACGGCGGCAACGGGCGACCTGGGATGGGGGCTGCTTGCCCCCAAACCCCCCGCCAGGAGGCGCGCCTCCTGGACCTGCATTTGTGGTGCTCGATACAAACCTTGGAGGATGCGATGACACACGCGATCATTGTGGTGGATCTGGGTTATGGAGACGCTGGCAAAGGCACCATGACCGAGTTTTTTGCCCAGCAACACAGCGCGCACACCGTCGTGCGGTTCAACGGCGGCGCCCAGGCCGGGCACAACATCATCGCCCCCGACGGGCGACACCACACCTTCTCTCAGTTTGGCAGCGCCACGCTCCTGCCCGGCGTGCGCACCCACTTGTCCCGCTTTATGGTCCTGCACCCGCTGGCCATGATCAGCGAAGCCGAGCATCTGGAGTCCCTGGGCGTTCACGACGCCTTTGAGCGCACCACCATCGACGCCAGAGCCGTCGTCATCACCCCCTTTCATCAGGCCGCCAATCGGCTGCGCGAGCTGTCCCGAGGCAACGGGCGACACGGCAGTTGCGGGGTCGGGGTCGGAGAGACCATGTCCGACTTTGTCGCCCTGGGCGATCAAGTCCCCATCGCCGGCGACCTGGCCAACCCCCACCTGCTGCGCCAAAAACTCCACCTCATCCGCCAGCGCAAACGCCAGCAACTCGCCCCTGTCCTCAACCTGCTCAAACGCAACCCGCTGGCCACCAACGAACTGGCGATGCTCTTCGACGACGACCTCATCGAAGCCTGCGTGGACGCCTTCACCGCATTCGCCCAGCGCGCCCGCATTGTCACCCCCGAACACACCCACCACCTCCTCAACACCGACGGAACCGTCGTCTTCGAGGGCGCCCAGGGGGTCTTGCTCGACCAGTGGCACGGCTTCCACCCCTACGTCACCTGGAGCACCACCACGTTCGAAAACGCCCTGACGCTCCTCTCCGAAGGCGAACACCAGGGACCCGTGACCCGTGTGGGCGTGGTCCGCGCCTACGGCACTCGCCATGGCCCCGGACCCTTCGTGACCGAAGACCTCGCCCTGACTCACCTCATCCCCGACATGCACAACGCCATGCACCCCTGGCAGCGTGGTTTTCGGGTGGGTTGGTTTGACGCCGTGGCCACGCGCTACGCCTTGGAGGTCTGCGGCGGCTGTGATGGGTTGGCCGTCACCTGTCTTGACCGGCTCAACGCCGTCACGCACTGGCAAAACGCCGCATCGTACGACCTCGACCCCTCACACAGCGCTGCCGGGTTGCTGGCTTTGGGCGATGACACCCCTCAGCGCTTTGAGCGGATTGTGCCTGACTTCGGTCGCCAACTTGATCACCAACGGGCCTTGGCGCGCGTTTTGGAGGCCTGCACCCCGCACTATGAAGGTTTGGAGCTGGGTCCAGCGTCGGCGAGCCCGGTGCAACGGTGCGCGCCGGTGTGGGAGGCGCTTGGGAAAACCCTCAACGTTCCGGTTCGTTGGACTTCGAGCGGTCCAACGCTTGAAGAAAAGCAGGCGGTGTGAAAACTCTCACTTAGATCACCATAACGCTGGCCAAAACGGACCGGCGAGGTGCCACACTGCAGTGAGAGAGCCGTGGCCGACATCATCCTGACGACCTTCAACGCCCGCTACATCCACGCGGCCTTTGGCCTGCGCTATCTGATGGCCAACCTGGGGGACCTCAAAGAGAGGGCCGAAATCCAGGAGTACATCATCAAGCAACGGCCCATCGACGTCGCCGAGGCTTTGCTGGCCTCATCCCCCAAGATCATCGGGCTGGGCGTCTACATCTGGAACGTGCCCCAATGCACCGAGCTTGTCGCGATCCTCAAGCGTCTGGCGCCCGAGGTCCATGTCGTCATTGGCGGCCCGGAGGTCAGCCACGAGATCGACGGCCAACCGATCTGCCAGATGGCCGACGTGGTCATCACCGGGGAGGCCGACCTGGCCTTTGCCCAGCTTTGCCGCGACCTGCTTGGCGGCCAGACCCCAGACCAGAAGGTCATCCGCGCGCCGCTGCCCGACATCAACGCCCTTAAGATGCCCTACGACCTCTACACCGAGGAGGACATCGCCCACAGGGTGGTCTACGTCGAGGCGTCACGGGGTTGCCCGTTTCGGTGTGAGTTCTGTCTGTCGTCTTTGCCGATGCCTGTGCGGAAGTTTCCGCTGGAGCCGTTTCTGGCGGCGATGGACCGCATGATTGAGCGCGGCCTGCGTCACTTTAAGTTTGTGGATCGGACCTTCAACCTTGATTTGAAGGTCAGCGCCGCGATCCTGGAGTTCTTTTTGGAGCGCTATCAGCCGGGGATGTTTTTTCACTTTGAGATGATCCCCGATCGCCTGCCGGATGGTTTGCGAGACATCATCGCGCGCTTTGAGCCCGGCTGTCTTCAGTTTGAGGTGGGCATCCAGACCTTTGACGCCGAGACGAGCAAACGCATCAGTCGACGCCAAAAAGTCCCCGTCCTGGAAGACAACCTCACCTTCCTGCGTGAAGAGACCGGCGTCCATGTCCACGCCGATTTGATCGCTGGGCTGCCCGGCGAGTCATTGGAGTCCTTTGCTCGGGGCTTTGACCGGTTGGTGGCGTTGGGGCCCCAGGAAATCCAGCTTGGCTTGCTCAAGCGCCTCAAAGGCACTCCGATCATCCGCCACACCGAGCCCCACGGCATGGTTTACGCCCCAGCGCCGCCCTTTGAGGTGCTCAAAACCGACCAGATCAGCTTTGCTGCCATGCAGGAGTTCAAGCGTTTTTCGCTCTTGTGGGACAGGCTGGTCAACAGCGGGCGTTTTGTGCGCACCGCGCCGTTGCTTTGGGAGCAGGAGGCGTCGGCGTTTGCTGGGTTTATGGATTGGTCCCGGTGGTTTGTGGGCATCGAGGGGCGCGCCCACTCAGTGGCACACCTGCGTTTGACCAAGCGTCTCTTTGAGTACCTCACCGAGCAGCGAGGCATGGACCCGCGACAGGTGGCGTCTTTGCTCATTGAGGACTATCGGCAGGGTGGTCGCCAGGACGTCCCTGGTTTTCTGCGCCCGCACCTGCCCCAGCAAGAGCGCCGCGCCTCTGGCAAGCGCTCGGGCACTTTGCCAAGCCGCCAACAACGTCATCAGAAGCAATCCTCCTGATCCCGTGACTGTCACCGCTGTCTGACGTCGATCGTGCCTTGTGGGTCGATGTGCAACGAGGGTTCAAGTTCGTTGTGCGAGACGACCGTCACCTGGGGCCTGATGTCGCTCAGCAGGTGCCGCGTGATGGCGCGGATGTCGGGCGGCGTCATCACGACTGCGTTTTCTTCAGGCAGCGTCGCGGCGGCCGCCTGGAGGATCTGTTGGCGCAGCGCAGGTGGCAGCGACAGATAGAGGCGCTGCCCGTCTCGGCGCACGGCGTCCCGGATGGTCTCTTCGACCTCTCGGTCGAGCATATAGAGCTTGATGGAGCGTTCCTGGCCGCACAGTTGGTGCGTGATGACGTGACGCAGTCCTGCGCGGGCTGCTTCAATCAGCGCTGCCGGGGTTTTGTCTGTCGGTGCCTGGGTGGCCAGCGCCATCAAGATCGCCCGCAGGTGTCTGACCGATACCCCTTCATCGAGCAGCCCTCGGAGCACCTGGGTCAACTCGGCCAGCGTCAGCAGCTTTGGCACCACCGCGTCCACGTCGGCTGGCGCCGTCGAGCGCAGTTGATCCAGCGCGTCCTGCACCTCTTGCAGGCCCAAAAGTGAGTCCAGGCGACCGCGCAGGAGGCGCTCGGTGTCCTGGGCGATCTGCGTGGCGGAAGGGTTGGCCTCGGGTTGAGGCTCCCAGTGGTGTGTGGGGACGCCGTGGAGCCAAAGCCGGGCTTCTTCGGGGGCGGCGTTGGGATCAAGCCGCAAAATAAGCTCGGGGGGCAGGACCCCGGTTTCTTCCAGGAGGCCTTGTCGGTGGGCCTTCCACGTGTCTTGGAGGCCTTCTTCTTGAAGGCGACGATGGGATTGCGGCCCTGCTTTGAGTTCAAGCGCTTGGGGCGGTGCCTGGGCAAGGGAGGAGTTCTCTGTCGTGATGGCAGAGGCCGCCGCTGTGGCGGCGGGTTGTTGTCTGGCCCACCAGGACAGCGCGCCGATCAAGAGCCCCAGGGTCAAAAAGGGCACCAGGGGCAGCCCGGGGACCACGGCCAGGACCACACAGAGAGCGGCGGCGATGGCCAGCGCGTCGGGACGGGCCAGGAGCTGCCTGGCGGCCTCGGTGCCCAGCGCTTGTCCATCGCCAGTGACGCGGGTGACGGCCAATCCGGCGGCCGTGGCGGTCAGCAAGGCAGGCAGTTGGCTGACCAGACCGTCGCCGATGGTCAGCAGTGCGTAGGTCGAGGCGGCCTGGGACAGGTCCATGCCTTTGTCCACAACGCCGATGGCCAGTCCGCCGACGATGTTGATGGCGGTGATGGCGATCCCGGCGATGGCGTCGCCTTTGACAAACTTCAGGGCGCCGTCCATCGAGCCGTAGATTTGAGATTCGCGCTGCAGGGAGCGGCGCGCGGCGGCGGCTTCTTTGGCGCTCAGCGCACCAGCGCGCAGATCGGCATCGATGGCCATCTGGCGTCCGGGCATGGCGTCGAGGCTGAAGCGCGCGGCGACCTCAGCCACGCGCTCGGCGCCTCGGGCGATGACCAGAAACTGGATGAGCGTCAAGATCAGAAAGACCACAGCGCCGACGATCACCGAGCCTCGCACCACAAAACCGCCAAAGGCCTCAATGACCTGGCCCGCGTTGGCGTCCAGGAGGATGAGGCGAGTGGTGGAGACGTTGAGCGCGAGCCTCAGGAGGGTGGTCAAGAGCAGGAGGCTGGGGAGGGTGGACAGGGCGCGGATGCTGGGGATGGTGAGGCTGGTCAGCAGGAGCGTGGCGCTGATGGCCAGGTTGAAGGTCAGCAGCAGGTCCAGCAGCCACGTGGGCAGCGGGATCAACATGACCGCGATGGCCGTCAGCACCGCTGCGGCCAGCATGATTTCAGCCCGACGCCCCATCTTCAGCGCACAAACTCCACGCCAAAGGTCAGCAGCGCGCGAGAGCCCGACACGTCCATGGCGATGCTCTCTTGATCGACGGTGAGGTTGGCTTCATTGGACAGCGAGTAGCCCTGAAGGCGAAGCGCGGCCACGAGCCCGATGCGGTCATTGAAGCCCCAGCGCAGCCCACCGGTCAGCGAGCCATTGATGCCCGACATCTGGTTGCCTTCGGTCTGGATCTCGGCGTTGTCCAGTTCCAGGAACGTGGGGCCGACCTCGGCGGACAAAAAGAGGGCCGAGCGCTTGCCAAAGGGGCGCGTGTATTGGGCAAATAGGTTGACGTCAAAGGCGGTGCCGCTCGGAGAGAGGTTCTCGGAGTCGATGTCGAGTTGGTATTCGGGGGTGATGTTGGCTTTGACGCCGAAGTGGATCGGGTAGCGTCGGCTAAAGCGGTAGCCTGCCATCAGTTCGACTTGAAAGCCGGATTGATCTTGACCGCTTTGCGAGTCAAAGAAGTCAAACGCCTCGCGATCGACGGTGGTTTCGCCGTTGACGATGGCGCCGATGCGGGCCCCGAGCATCCACTTTTTGATGGGTTCGGGGGGCTTGGGGGTCTCTTCGATGGTCGGGCCGCCGGTTTCGACCGGTCCTGGGGGCTCGACGGCGTCCATGGGGTCGAGGTTGGCGATGGGCTCTTCGGGTTCGAGGGGTTCTTCAGGGGGCAGCGGTGGCGGTTCTGGCACAGGGTCAACCACGCCCAGCGGCTCCATGACGGTGTCGTCGGCTGCGGGGCCAAGTTCGATGACTTTGCGGCCCATGATGCCCAGGTTGAAGTCCTGGCTGTACTCCTCGTTCTGATCCTTGCCCGAAATGGTGTGATCACCGGGCAGGAGCATGATGGGTTGTCCGTCGCACGGCAGCGGCCCGAGGCCATCGACAAAGACCTCCATCTGGGGTGTGCTGCAGGTGACGGTGACCATGGCAGGGCAGCGCGCGGCCAGGTCTGTGCGCAGCGCGGCGATGTCGGTCAACACCTGAGAGACCGGTGGGTTGATCACAGGGGGGGCGGTCATGGCGCGGGCCAGCTCGGCGCTGGCGTCGTCGCACTGGCCTTGACCAAGGAGGGCCTTGGCCAGTTGGAGTCTGGCGACGTTCAGGTTGCCGATGTCCAACGCAGCGCGCAGCGCCTTGGCGGCCTTGGCGTGATCGCCCAGCTTGTTGGCCATGGCCCCCTCGCGAAGGAGCTTGCTCTGCTCATCGGTGGGGGTGGTGGGGCCTGTCGGGCGGCGCGCGGGAGCCTTCTTGGGCTCGGCGGGCGCGACCGCCGCTGGCTGGGGTTGTTCTTCATCCAGCGGAACCATGACGGGGTTGGCGTCATCGGCCTTGGGAGCCGGCTGAGGCGGCGGTGGGGCGTCAGGTGCGGGTTGTTGGGCCAGCGCCTGAGTGCACAGCAACGCCATCGTCAGGGTCCCTGCGGTGCCCTGAGCCAGCGCTCGGAGCCAAGATGTTTCAATCGTCATAATCAACAGCCTCGGTCAACGGCACCGGAAACCTGCGGTCAGAAATTCAGCGTGGCGCCAAGGTTGAATATAGTGCGCGTCCCGCTCAATGCCACCTCTGCGTTGCCCACGCCGAGCCCTTCTTGACCAAAGTCATCAAAATCGCGGCCAGTATCACCACCGACGGACACATCTCCCCCGCCTTCATCGCGCGACACGCTGTAGTTTTGGAAGCGCAGCCCGGCGTGCAGGGCGAATTTGCTGGTGACGCCCCAGCGCACGCCGCCGCCGAGGGCAAAAGTCGAGCCCGTCAGCGCGTCGGAGTCATCCGAGGGGAGCACCGCCGCAAGGCCCACATCCGCCTCGACGTAGGGCGCAAAACGGCCGCTGCCAATGGGGAAGGCCATGTTGGCCCCGAAGCTGGCGTCGATCTCCACACCAGCGTCACCGCTGCCTTCAAATTCGAGTGTGGGGATGAAGCTCAGGCGCGGCCCGATGTAGAGCTGCAGGCTGGTGATCCGCCACCCCAAAAAGAAGTCCAGCGCCAGGGTGCTGTCTTCATCAAAGTCGTCGCTGAATCCAAAGACTTCGATGTCGGCGCCGCCCGACGTGATGAGCCCCGTTTGGAGGATAAACAAGGAACTGTAGCCGGGATCGATCCGCTTGTTGCCCACAGGGGTGGGGTCTTCGATGGTGTCTTCATCGGGATCTTCTTTGTCATCGTCATCCACGACGACGCCGCCCACCGCGCCTTCGAGTTTGAGCGCCAGGGTGGTCTTCTCCATGCCTTCGACCTGGATGGTCTTGGACACCTTTTTGTCGCCGACTTCTCCGCGCACGACGTGTTCGCCCGGCAGCAGCGTGATCTTCTTGCCATCACACTGCAGCGGCCCCTGGTTGCCCACATAGATTTGCATGTCGGTCGGCTGGCAGGAGACGGTCAGATAAGCGGGGCACTCTTTGGGGAGCTCTGCGCTGAACTCATCGATCTTCTTCAGCACCGCCATGGGCGATGGGTTGGCGATTTTAGGGGCCGTGCGGGCCTTGGCGTAGGCCTCGTTGGCTTTTTCGCACTGACCGAGCTTGAAGAAGGACCTCCCCAGGTTGAGGTAGGTGATGTTGAGCTCACCGATGGCCAACGACGCCTCAAAGAGGTCGATGGCCTTTTGATACTCCCCATTCTTGTAGGCTTCTGCGCCCTGGGTGTAGAGGTCAAACTGGAGGGGTTTGGGGGTGACGATCTCGTCGTCGGCGGATGCCGGGGCGGCCATGGCCAGGATCGCGGCCGTGGTGACGAGGAATCCCGCGCGTTGGACGGTCCTTGCAGAGAAGAGAGGCATGGGGTGCAGCCTTGTGTGCATTGGAGACGCCCGTGTATTGAGCGACAGGCACGGGCGCACTGGTGGTGTAGATGTGTAGATTTTGGTGCAAACAGCACACCGGGTTGTTGGCGAATTGAGAACGCGTCAAGGCGATTCTGACAACCGGTGATGGGAGCTTAGGTCAACATCCCCCAGCACACAAGGTGTGCGGCGCGGTCTTGCGCGGGGGATGGTGTGTGGGTGGGGGGTTGGCTCACTGCAGGCCGAACATCACACCGATGTTGAGCATGATGCGCTGGGCCGAGAGGCTCAGTTCGTTGTCGTCGTTGTTGGAGACGGTGTAGAAGCCAAACTGGCCGTCGGCGCGGATGGCCATGTTGTTGCTGACCAGGAATTGTGCGCCGAGGCCAACGCCGATGTTGAAGCCCAGGAAGTCGCTGGTGTCGTCGTCGCCGGGCAAAACCAGCGCCACACCGGCCTCACCGTAGGCAAAACCATCGACCTGGTTGACCGGCAGGACAAACTCACCGATGGCGTTGAGCAGCATCATCGAGCCTTCCTGCGAGTTGCGGTCGTTGGCCGAGTTGGTCTCGTAGCCGGGGAAGAACCACAGGCTGACACCACCGCGGATGTTGTTCTGGATGGGGAAGATCGCCAGGCCGTTGATGCCCACGCCCGACTCATCCTCAAACTTGACCTCGTTGTCGCTGCCATCAACGGTGAGATTTCCTGGTCCAGTCAGGATCAGCCCCGTGCGGATGCCGGCGAAAGAGGTGGGACGGCGAGTGCGGCGACGGCGACGCTTGCTGCGCTTGCGCTTGCTTTTTGGGCGCCGGGTCTGTGCTTCGACCGTGTCGCTGTCCAGCACGGCCATGGTCGTGGTGGTCACCATCACGGTGCTCAGAAAGAACAACGTCGAGAAGAGAACGCGGATCATCTTCATGTCAAAGCCCCTGTTTTGCGGGTCGGATAAGCAACGAGTGACAGCGCCGGAAGTATACAAAGGCCTCGACAGAGGTCAAGCAACACTGTGTTGCTCCGTGCGTTCCTTTGCGATGCCCTTCCTGACTGGTCTGCGTCCGCCGTGTGCACCCTGTGTGGGAGCGCGCGCTCATCCCCAATGACCCATCGAGCCCGTGTTGGACGGCCGCAAAGTCCTCATTTATGTCCGTAAATCCCGCCTCTTAATGGTTGTATGGTGTGCGGTCCCATGCCTTGTTAAATGCGGTAAGCGCGGGTTAGACGTGGTCTTAAAGTCATTATTCAATGTCTTTGAACAACATAAGACGGTCCAAATAGCTTGCGCCCCTCGGGGGCCTGTGATATGTCGAGCCATTGCATACGACGTGAAGCCCGGCTCTTCAAGAACCCCCTAAGTGACGGGGTTTATGACACTTGTTGAGTCCAACTCCCCAGACGGAAGGAGAACTGATCATGAAGCAATTTTTCAGTGCGTTTGCGGTCGTTCTGATGGCGCTGGCCATGGTGCCCTCGACGGCTTCGGCCAAAGACATGACTGGTCGCTTTGGAATTGGCGGCGACAGCACCATCGCGGGTGTGTCGGGCGTCAGCGCCCGTTTCCAGATCGCCAAGAACTTTGGCATCCAAGCCGTGGCGGCCTTCGATCAGGATTCGGCCACCATCGAAGTGGACGGCGGCGACGACATCGACTTGGCGCAGACCCGCGTGGCCTTCGCCATCCGCGGTGACATTGGTGTGGCCTTCACCAAGCAGACCAACCTGAGCGTCATCTTCGGCATCAACATCATCAACGAGTCTGCAGAATTCGGTGATGAAGATCGGGACGCCACCGCGTTCCCCTTCGAGTTCGGCCTCAAGGCGGAGTACTTCTTCACCAACTTCTTCTCGGTCCACACCGAGGTCGGCGTCGTGCTGGCCTTCTACGACGAGGAGAACGCCGGTCTGGTGGGCTCGCGCTCTGATCTGAGCGGCGCCGGTGACAGCGATGTCAGCGGCTTCCTGTTGGGCCTTGGCCGCACCGACCTGTGGGGCGGCGCCGGGTTCACCTTCTGGTTCAACTGATCCAGAGCGGACCCGGGAGGGGCAAGCGCAACCACGCGCCTGTCCCAAAACCCCAATCATTGACGAGCCCTGCGGCCTGAAGGTCGCGGGGCTTGTCTTTTTGGGGGCCTTGGTGCAACACTCCTGCGACATTTGATGCGAGGTCAAACGGCGATCACTTTGGCCACCGCGCAGCACCACGACGGGGCCTTTGGCCATCGTGTTGCGCGCCGCAGTGGTCCTTTCATGCCACCACCCGACCTTGTGCTGCACCAAGTCAAAAGGAGCCCTCGTGAAGCACACCCAACGCCACACCCCACACGCCCACGCCGCGCTGCTGGTTTGCGCCGGCGCGCTGATGCTCTCGGCGCTCTTTCCCAGCGCTGCCGTCGCTGGCCCCTTCAAGGCCGGTTTTGATGTCTTTGTGCCAAGCGGCGCCAGCGGCACCGTCGACTCCACCGTCGTGGACAACTTTGCTGGAGACGCCGATCAAAAAACCAGCGAAGACTTTGACGGCGACAGCGGCCTGGGCCTGACGGTCTGGGGCAGCTTCAACGTGATACCCCGCTTTGACATTGGCCTGGCGTTGCACTTCATCCCCACGCTCGCGGTGGCGGACAACGACAAAAACTCCTTTGAGCTCGGCAGCCAACTCGACTTCAACCTGCGCGTGGGCAGCACCATCCCGCTCGGTGTGGTCGATCTGGCCATCTACGGCGAAGGCGGCTTGACGGCCTTCTCACTGACCGACGTCGACCCGCCCACCGCCTGCGACACGGGCGGCTCTCGCTCTCGCCTGTGCCGTCTCTACGACACCGGCCAGTTTGATCAGGACAAGACCGAGTCGCTTGGCTTCAACGCCGGGGCCGGTGTGGCCGTGCGCTACGGCGTCGTGCCCTTTTTTGGCCTGCGCCTCGGGTTGGACTTCCAATACTACGATGTCCAGCTCTTCAACGGCAGCAGCCCCGACAGTTCATTCACCGCCGATCTGACCGGCACCCGCTTCCGCCTGCACTTCGGCGTTGATTTTGACCTCTAGGACCGACCCATGAAGACACTGTGCTCCCATCGCCCTCTGGCCGCCCTGGTGCTGATCGCCGCTGCCGCCAGCCTGCTGACCGCCTGTGGCAGCGACGAGACCGTCATCAAATCGCGCGTTCAAATGGAAATCGACGCGTGCAAGGCCTCCTCGGACCCCACCTTCGAGTTGAAGTTTGGTCCCGGCGCCCCCTACATGCTGATGACCGAATTCTGCCAGGAGCCCCTGAGCGAGGTGGAGTTCACTGACGAAATCAACGCCAAGGTCACCGTCGGCCCCTACCACATCCGCTTGAACAAGAACACCTCCGATGGACGCTGGCACATCAACCAGGTCAAGTGGCCCGAGCTTGATGAAGCCCGCTCCATTCTGACCTGGGATACGCTCAGCGACGCCGACCGACAAAAAGCGCTGGAACTCTTTGCAAAGGCCGAAAAACAGGCGCCCAAGCTGGTTGAGATCAAACTCACCAGCATGAAACTCCTGCTGAAGCTGCGCCGGGCCAAGTCCAAAGAGAAAGACGCCGATCCCGCAGGCCTCGGGCCCAAGGCTGAAGCCTACTACAAAGCCACCCTGGCCGCCGCCAGCGAGCAGAGCAACCCCGATCTGGCCGCCGAAATCCGCCTGATGGTCATCGAGTATTACGACAGCTACCGCAACAGCGCCGAAGAGTTCTCCGTGCCCAGCGACAGCGCCGCGGAGTGGGAGCTGGGCGCCATCAAGGCCATCGAAAACGAGATCAAAGAGGCCGAGAAGAAAGGCGACAAAGCGCTGATCGCCAAAAAAGAGGCCGAGATCGAGACGCGCAAACAGGAAATGGTCACAAACGCCGAGAAGCGCAAAAAAGAAGCCGAGCGCATGGGCAAGCTGGCCGTCAAACTCAAAGAGCGCGAGTGCGCCGAGATCAAAGCCGCCGCTGGCGTCTCCCCCAAAGACAGCAACCTCTCCGCCCGCATCGCCGAGTCCTCCTCGCTGGTCAACTGCCCCTGATTTTCCTCTTTTTTGGGGCCTGGTAAGGTCCCAAAGACCTTTACAAACCCCCTAAATCATTGCGCTTTTAAGAATAGAGCGGTCCGCTGACTGCTCAGTCTGTATTGGTCTGCCTTTTGGACTCCAGACAGGGGATTTGAGGCGGCTGCGAGGCATGTGAAGGCGTTTGGTGGTTCGGTGGGTGGGTGAGGTCCTGGTAAGGTCCCAGGGACCTTTACAAGTGATTGAAAACACAGCGGTTTTCAGCCCAAACGCTCCACTGGCCATTTGAAATGGTCTCCACCGGAGTTTCGAAGACAGATTGGGTGTGGTGAGGCTTTGGAGTGGTCGTCGAAGTGAGAAAAAGATCGGCCGGGATGGTTCTGGTAAGGTCCCAGGGACCTTTACAAGTCCCCGGAATTACAGCGCTTTAAACGCTGTGTATTCAGCCGGCGCTGACGATGGGCACGACGACGGGTTTGCGCTGAAAGCGCCGTCGGAAGAAGCGCCGCAGGGCCACGCGCAGGGTCTCGGCGACTTCTGCGGTGTCTTTGAGGCTGTCGGGGCTCATGGATTTGATGCGCTCCAGGGCGTAGCGTCGGGCTTCGGAGAGCACCTTGCTATCGACGCCTTCGACGACACCGTGTTGCAGCAGCCGGGGGCCTGAGACGATGGCGCCGTCCTGGATGTCGATGACCATGGCGGCGATGAGCATGCCAGCGCGGGCCAGTTGGAGACGGTCGCGCAGGACAACATCGTTGATGTCGCCGACCCCTTTGCCGTCGACCATGATGCGCCCGGAAGGGACGCGCCCGGCTTTTTGGATGCTCTCTTCGGTGATCTGGGCCACCTCACCGTTGGTCAGCACGCAGGTGTTTTCAATGCCCATTTCGTGGGCCAGCCGTGCGTGCTTGATGAGCATCTTCATCTCGCCGTGGACGGGGATGAAGAACTTGGGCCGAGTGAGGTTGAACATCAGCTTGAGGTCTTCGCGGTAGGCGTGACCGGTGGTGTGAACCAGAGCGTCGCGTTTGGTGATGACCTCAACCCCGCGGCTCCACAGGGCGTTGATGATGTTGTTGACCTTGGTCTCGTTGCCGGGCACGACGCGGGCTGAGAAGATGACTGTGTCGCCTTCGCGGACCTTGATCTGGTTGTGATCGTCGTGGGCGATCCGGGCCATGGAGGAGCGGGGCTCTCCCTGGCTGCCGGTGCTGATGATGAGGACTTCGTCGTCGGGCATCAGTCCGACGTCCCCCAGGTCCAACATGATGTCGCGGCGAGGCAGGCGGATGTAGCCCAGGTTGCGCGCGATGTTGAACATGTTCATGAGGCTGCGGCCATTGACCAGCACTCGCCGCCCGGTGGCATGGGCGATTTCAAGCAGGCCCTGGATGCGGTGGACGTTGCTGGAGAACATGGTGACCAGCACGCGGCCTTTGGCCTGGCGGATCTGTTGTTCCAGCCCGCGCAGGACTTCGGACTCGCTGGCGGCCATGCCGGACTGCTCGACGTTGGTGCTGTCGCCCAGCAGGCACAGGACGCCTTCGTCGCCAAACTCGGCAAAGCTGGCCAGGTCGATGGGAGGTCCCGAGATGGGGGTGTGATCCACGCGCCAGTCCCCGGTGTGGAGGATGGCCCCCATGGGGGTGTGGAGGGCGACGGCGCAGGCGTCGGGGATGGAGTGGTTGACGTGGATAAACTCAAAGCTCAGCAGGTCGCCCAGTTCGATCTCTTTGCGGGTGCCGACTTCGACCAGTTCGCACTGATCGAGGAGGTTGTGCTCGCGCAGTTTGTGGCGCAGCAGTCCCAGGGTCAGCGGTGTGCCGTAGACGGGGATGTCGAGCTCTTTGAGCAAGAAGGGCATGGCCCCAATGTGGTCTTCGTGTCCGTGGGTGAGGATCACACCCAGGAGCTTCTCTGCGTTCTCCAGCAGGTAGGTCATCTCGGGGAGGATCAGGTCCACTCCGAGGACATCCACCTCCGGGAAGGTCATGCCGCAGTCGATCAGGACGGCCTCGTCGCCGCACTCGATGACCATGCAGTTCATGCCGACCTGGCCCAAACCTCCCAGAGGGATGACGCGCAGGGCGTCTTGGGCTTCAGGCGCAGAGGTGGTGTCTTTCTTGTTAGTCATACCGGAACTGTTACTCCTTGATGCCCGCGTCCAGGACCACGACTTCGCATGGGTGGGCGGGCGCGGCGAGCAGAGCCGCCAGACGCCGTGCCTGCGCGTACTGCTCGCGTTGGTTGCCTTTTGGCATTCTGATGCTGAGCAGGCCGTCATCTACGGCGCCGTTCAGCTCGATGATGTGTTCAAGTTGTCCGTCAATGATGAGCAGGAGGCGACGCGTCTTTGAGGTGAGCATCGTCAGGCCAGCCTGGCCCATCAAGTGCGTGCCGTCTTTGGCTCTGGGGGTCAATTCCCAGTAGGCGGTCACGTGGTGGTAGTTGGGGTGTGTGCCGGCCACGATGGAGACGGCGCCCAGTCCATTTTGATCCATCCACAAGGCGTCCTTGTTGACGATCCAGGTGCGCCAGCCTTCGATGCGATCACTGGTCAGGGGGGCGGCGATGTAGATGGTGTGATCCCAAAGGGAGATGGTGCGGGTGGCGCTGTCGAGCTGATCGCGGTCAGTGCTGTAGAGAAAGATGTCGGCGTCTTTGCCGACCTTGCCGTATCCCAGCGCGACCTCCTCTGGCAGCGCGCCGCGGAGGTCTTCAAGGACCTTGACCTCCATGGCGGCTGGGGTCACCCTCACCTGACCTTGTGCGGTCAAGAGGTTCTGGATCCAGCCCTGGCCCATCTTGGAGGTGATGTCGACGCTGACCTCGGCGCGCTCGCTGTCGACCTTGACGCGGTAGTCCAGGACGCGGGCGGCGTTGAGCCGAGCGCGCAGGCGCTTGGCCAGAGCCTGGGAGCCTTTGTCGGTGCGCTGGGCCGGGTCTTTGAGGCTCAGCGTGAAGGTCATGCGCTGCTCTTCCTGGGCGGCGGCGATGGAGCTTCCCAGGGTGGTCAGGATGAGGGTCGCCGCCAGGGCAAAGGCCAGCGTCTTTGCTGTGCTGGCGATGTGGGTCCAGCGGCGGTTTGTCTGAGGTGATGCGGGGTTGGTCATCATTGTCGCGATGTTCCTGAGAGGATTGGAGGTGGTCAAGAGCCAGATTCCATCCGTGGCCGGCCTTGCCTGGTCCGCACGCGGTGTGTGCGCGGTGGTGGGGACGGTGACACGGTTTCGATCTGCGCGCCCGGACAAGTTGGGCGCATTGGACTCTGCAACGCAGGCACTGGGTAGCACGATTCCGACGCTGAACAAAGCGCTCTTGTGGTCGGTGTTGCTGTGGTGTTGCAGCGGTGCGGTGGCCAGCGCCCAGCAGGGGCCCTCGGATGTCCAGCTTGATCTCATTCAGGATGCTGTTCGTGCTCACAGTCCCAGCCGTCGGGCGGCGATCGCAGCGCGGCTCGAGCGAGAGTTGGGTGCTGTGGCGATTGTGGAGGCGTTGCCGCTGTCTTTCAGATACCGCCCTGTGCGGGGTCGGATCATTGAATCGACCGCGTACACGGCCGGCAACGACAAGCTGCCTTTTTATGCAATTCTTCCGCCCGATTACGACCCTGGGCGTCCCTGGCCGGTGCATGTTCACCTGCATGGGGGAGGCTTTGTGGGCCATCGGGCCTGTCGCCGCCATTTTTCACAGGATCATGTGGTGGGGTTCATTCTCCTGTGTCCGACCACACCCCGGGCGCATTGGTGGTTGCCAGAAGGTGAGGAGGCGGTTGAGCAGGTATTGCGCACGCTTCAGCGCCGCGTCAATGTCGACACCACACGAATTTCGCTTGGTGGAGGCTCCAGTGGGGGGACTGGGACGTGGCACATTGGTCAGAAATTTCCCTGGCGGTGGTCGGCCCTGGTGCCTCGCGCGGCTGGTCGCATACGTCACCGGCGGTTTGTGTCCAACCTGCTCCAGACCCCGGTGTATCTGATCCACGGCGACGCCGATGGGGCCATTCCGGTGGAGATGTCGCGCCAGATGTCGGCTTGGTTCAAGGAGGGTGGAGGGCGGCTGACCTACCGTGAGATCGCGGGCGGGGTCCACGACTTTTTTTCTGACCTCAATCCTGAAGTCATGTCCTGGGCGATCGCCCAACGTCGAGCCTTGCCGACCCATTTTGTCTTTGAGCCCACGCGCCATCAGGATCATGGGATCGTGCATTGGTTGGAGGTGACGCCGTCTGGCCGGGTAGAGGCGCAGCTTAAGACGGTCGCGGGCCAGGGCACCGTGGTGCTTATTGAGGCCAAGGCCGAGCCCAAAGGCGGGGCGGTGTACCTCAATGACAGCTTGGCCGATTTGGATCGTCCTGTGACTGTGATGGTGGGCTCGCGGGTGGTTTTTTCAGGGGTCGTGGAGCGCCGCGTCGATGTGGTGTTGGAGACTTTTGCGCGGACGTACGACATCGAAAGGACCTTTACGGTTGAAATTCGGTGGTAAAAAGGTGGTGCGATGGCCCTGGACTCTGGGCCAGGGGGCGTTATTTTGATTCGGTTTTGTGCATTGGGGGACGGCCCTGTGAATGGACACCTGGGTCGCCTGTGAATTTCTCTGAGGGATCATGGCTGCAAAGCAAGGCAAGGGCACTGGACGCAAGGCCAACAGGCAACGCGCCGAGCAGACGGGCACTGACGCGGTATTGGAGCGTCTTGAGGTGCTCATTGGTGAGTTGTCGGGGCTGCGTTATGAAGAGGACCAGGAGCGTTTCGACGACATCGTCGCGGAGCTGGTCAACTTTGGTGAGCGCTTGCAGGCTCGCTTGATGGCGATGGTCAAGTCCATTTCCTATCAGGAGCGCCGAGCGGCAGTGGAGGCCATTGGGCGGTTGCCCTTTGCTGAGCGCACGCAGATCCTGCTTGAGAGTTTGAAAGACGCCAACTGGAAGGTGCGCCGTTCGGCGGCGTTGGCGGTCAGTCAGCAGCCGGTGCCCGAGGCGCTGGAGCCGCTGATGGAGTTGGTCGAAGATGCCCACAGGGAGCTTCGTCTGGCAGCCATTGAGGCGCTGGGGCGCTTGAAGATGCTTGAGGCGGCATCGGTCCTGGAGACCGCTCTTGGGGACAACGACTGGCGCATCCGGCAGGAGTCGTCGATCGCGCTGGGTCGGATTGGGTCCCCTTCATCTTTCGGTCCATTGATGGGCCGTTTGACCGACGATGATGAAGACGTTCAGCAGGCCAGCGCCGATGCCCTCAAGGGGTTGCTCGGGCGCGTCGAGCGCGCCGCTGTGCGCGAGCGGTTGGGTTTGCTCGATGACAAAGAGCGTCGAGAGTTGCTCCAGGCCCTCCAGAAAGACGCGCTGCGCGAGCCGCTGGGCATCTTGCTGGCCGAGTTGGAGCACATGGTCTCGGTGCAGGTGGATGTGGGCGAGATCAGCCAGTTTGGTCGTGTGCTGACATCGTCGGATCAGGTGCGCTTTCTGGATCGCGCTTTTGAGCGCGATCAGGAGGTGGACAACCTGCTCAACATCTTGCGCAAGGACGGCAACAGTTCGGTCATTCTTGTGGGCGATGCCGGTGTGGGCAAGACGGCGATCATTCATGAGATGACGCGTCGGTTGATCGAGGAAGATCCCACGTGTGCGGTGTTGGAGACGTCGACGCCCGAGTTGATGGTTGGGACCAAGTACATTGGTGAGTGGGAGACCAAGCTCCACGACCTGGTGGAGAAGATCAAGCAGCCACGGCGAGTGTATTTGTACCTGACCAACGTCAACGATCTGCCTGGGGCGGGGACGACCAGCTCCAACAAGCAGAACTTTGTGACGTTGTTGGCGCCGTACATGCGCCGGGGTGACATCACCGTCATTGGGGAGTCCACCGCAGAGGCGCTCAGGACAGGGATTGAGAAAGATCTGTCGATCAAGCGCCTTTTTCAGAACATTTCGGTCACAGAACCAGACACGGTCACCGTGCACCAGGTGGTGCGGCAAGCGCTCAGAGATCAGGGACGCCGCCACGACGCGCACTTTGAGGCTGCGCCCGAGGTCCTGGAGTTGCTCATTGATCTGTCTGGGACCTACTACAGCACCATGGCCCAGCCCGGCCGCTCGGTGACGGTGCTCAAGCAGGTGGTGGATCATGTCTTGGAGCAGCGCGGCAAGGAAGGCGAGTCGACGCAGACGCTCAGGATCGACGCTGAGGACGTGATCAAGGGCCTGGCGCGCTTTACCGGGTTGCCCGAGTTGTTGCTCAACGATGCGCTGCCGATGGATCCGGTCAAGGTCCGGCAGTTTTTTGATGAACGCGTGCTGGGTCAGCCCGAAGCGGTCAGCTCGGTGGTGGATCTCATCACCTTGATCAAGGCTGGATTGACCGATCCGACCAAGCCCTTTGGGGTCTTTCTCTTTGTTGGGCCCACCGGTGTGGGCAAGACGGAGTTGGCCAAGGTGCTGGCCGAGTTCATCTTTGGTTCTCGCGATCGGATGCTGCGCCTGGATTTGTCGGAGTACCGCGAGTACGACTCGTTTGAGAAGCTTATCGGCGGGACCTGGCGCCATAAAGAGGAAGGGAGACTCACAGGCAAAGTCCGTGAGCAGCCCTTTAGCGTTATCCTCCTTGACGAGGTCGAGAAGGCGCACCCCAACGTCTTTGACCTCTTCTTGCAGGTCTTTGATGACGGCCGTCTGACCGATGGTCAGGGGCGCACCGCCGACTTCCGCCACACCATCATCATCATGACCTCCAACCTCGCCAGCGCCTTCAAGGCCGGTGGTCCCGTGGGCTTTGGAGGGGAAGAGGGGGATTCGCTGGCCAGTCAGGCCGGGATTGTCCGAGAGGTCAAGCGCTTCTTTCGGCCCGAGTTCCTCAACCGCCTGGACAAGGTGGTGGTCTTCAGGCCGCTGGAGCCCGAGACCATGCGCCAGATCGCCCAGCGCGAGCTTGGCAAGGTCCTGACCCGCAGCGGTTTGCTGCGCCGCAAGCTGGTGGTGGACATCAAGTCGTCCATTCTGGACTTCCTGATGGCCCAGGGCTTCTCCAAAGCGTTCGGTGCCCGTCCGCTCAAGCGCGCCGTGGAGAGCCGCGTCCTGCTGCCCATCGCCCGAGCGATCGTCAGCAGCGGCCCTGGTTACGGCGGCGATGTCTTGGAGGTGGCTGCCCCAAAAGGGACCGACGTCAGCGTCGAGCGTGCCTCAAGCGAGTTTGAGACCAGGCGCCGGGCGCTGATGAACGCTGGTCAGGACGCCTTGAACGGGACCAACCTGGAGCCCTTGGCGGCGGCGCCGCGCACCCGCAAACAAGCGGCCACCCAGTTCAAAGACGCCAGCGCGCGCTTGGATGCACTGCTCCAAGCCCATCCTCGCCAGCAACTGCGCAGCCACATAGAGGCCGTCGAGGAGGCGATGATCAAGGTGACTTTCTGGGACAAGCCCCAGGAAGCTCAGCAAGCGCTCCTTGGCAAAGCACGCCGTCAAAGTATTTTGGAGATGCTTGAACGTCTGGTGGGATACCAGCAGATGCTCCAAGAGTCATTGGACAATAAGCTGCGTTTGCGTGACTGGCATGACCGGTTTGTGGCATGGTTGATCGACTTGCACCTGGCAGAGGCGCTGGTCGAAGCCATGGCCCACACCACCGGAGAGAGCCCGTGAGTCAGCCCATCGAGTATCGACAGCTCTATGCGCGGATGTTTGCCGTGCGCGTGCGTCACGGCAAACACTATACCGAGCGTGCCGCAGAGGCACTCCAGGGCAGCGATTACCAGGGCGCGATGTCCAACCTGGAGATCGCGCAGTCGTTCTTTCCCGGCAACCCCAAGCTGGATCAGCTGGTGCATCTGGTGGGGGTGAAGATGAAAAAAGCCACCGACAATACCGCGACCACTCAGGTCATTTCGCGCCCCAAGGTGGAGCGCAACAACTAAGCTGTCGGTGTTGAAGCTAAGAGAGGGTCATCTCGACCTGGCTGCGCGCTATGAAGCCAGCGCCTGGAGCGACGCCAGGGCTTCTTCTTTGGAATCAAAAGGTCCCCCAACGATGGTGTAGACCCCGGCCACGACCATGTCTTCAGACAAGACCAGGCGATCATCGGGGTTGTTGAGGTTCTCGTAAACGTACCACTTCATCTGAGTTGCCATCGGTTGCATACCTCATATTGACTGGGCCGCAGCACACACGGCCGTCGGCGACACCCATAAGGGTAGTCACGAAGTGCGGCTCGCCAAGCGGGATTGCGTCGATGGTCCAGGTCATCGTATTTTCTGCCGTGCTGTGCATGCTCTTTGTGGCAAAGCAGTGACCGTCGAGGGGATCTGCTGATCACCTCAGGTCTCCTGGTCACAACCGCACAATGCATAGGCGTTGCAGCAACAACCGGTGCCACACAAGGCTCTGGAGGAGAGCGGATGACGTTGTTAAAACGGCTCTTTGGAGGGCAAACGCGCGGCGACGAGCCCCACGTGCGGCTTTTCCTTGAGACGATGTTGATCATGATCGCGGCCGATGGTTCGGTGGATGACAAAGAGATGCGTCGCTTCATGGCTCAGGTCCGCGCCCACCCACAACTGTCCCATCTGTCCCAACGGATGATCGACAAACACCTCCAAGAGGCCTTTGTCGCCATCCGCCGCGAAGGGCTTGAACAGCGCATCGTGGCCATCTCCAAGGGCCTGCGACGACGCGATCAGCGCCTGGCAGCCGTGGGCATGGCCATGTCGATCGCCAGCGGCGACGGGCAGATGAGCGATGAAGAGTTGGCGGTCCTGGGCATGCTCCAAGGCAGCTTTGAGTTGACCGAAGATGATCTGGCCGCCGCCGCCAGCGCCGCCCGCGACGGCTCTTTGGACTCCTTCATGGATGAGGATGCCCCCGTTGAGCAATACTACATCGAAGCGATGATGCTCATGGCCGCCGCCGATGGCGACATCGATCCCGCTGAACTCGATAAGTTTGGTCAGGAGTTGGCCCACCAACGGCACTTCGATCATGTCACCCCCGAACAGGCCGGCGTCTACATGGAGCGCAGCCTCAATGTGCTCGAAACCGAGGGGCTCGAAGCCCGCCTCACGGCCATCGCCGCCCATCTGACCACCGACGCACAACGTCAAATTGCTTTTGAACTGGTCGTGGAGATGTGTCTGGCCGACGGCAACGCTGACCCCCAGGAACGCGCACTCTTGAAGCTCTTCCAGGAACGCCTGGGGCTGAGCGACGACTTTGTCAGTAAAACCATCCGATACATCCTGGAGGGGCGCCGGTGAGAGGCCTGTTGTTGGTAATTGAAGGGATCGACGGCGCAGGCAAAACCACCCAGGCTGAACGCCTGGCGCAGGCGCTCACCTCCCAAGGACACGACGTCGTGCGCAGCTCTGAGCCCACCAACGGGCCCCACGGCACTCGCCTGCGCCAATCCATGGCCCAGGGCCGCCTGGAGCCTGAAGAAGAGTTGGAACTCTTCCTGGCCGACCGACTCGATCACGTCACCAACCTCATCCTGCCCTCGCTCAAAAGCGGCAAGATGGTCATCCTCGATCGCTACTATTTCTCCACTGTCGCTTACCAGGGCGTGCGAGGCTTCGAGCCCGACACGCTGCTGGCGCGCAATGAAGCCTTCGCCCCTGAACCCGACCTCCTCTTCATTCTGGACCTTGACCCTGGCGCCGGGCTGACCAGAATCCACCAGGGGCGTGCCGCTGGGGCCGATGCCTTTGAGGTGCCCGAGTTGCTGGCGCGCAGCCGGACGCTCTTTCTTGAACTTGCACGTCGCAAATCCTACGCCCATGTCATCGACGCCCTTGAGGAACCCGATGTCATCGCCGCCAACCTCAAGTCAAAGGTCGACCAACTGCGTCAGACCCCCACAGGACCGGGAACCCTTTAGGCCCCCAAAGCCCGCCCCCCAGAACTTGTCCGGCAACGCAGGCTGCGTCCCTCGCCTGCCATCAACTCGCCTGACCCACCGCAGGGCGGTTTCCTTCACACACAACGCGTCTGTCAACACCCAAACATGCGTCTGCCCATGAGGTCCACCATGGCCACCGTCCGCAAGGTCGCCAATCCGCTCCTGTCTCTCTTTGATGACTCCGCCCATGTCGAAGCCCGTCACGGCGTCAACGGCACTCGCCTCTACGACGTGGCCATCGACTTTGGAGCGCCTGACAAAGAAACGCACGCCCTTGGCCACGGCGCCGCGTTGGTCGACCTGACCAACCGAGGCTTGCTGGTCATCACCGGCGCCGACCGCGCCCCGTGGCTCCACGGCCTGTGCACACAAGACATCAAAGGTCTTGAGCACAGCCACGGTGCCTATGCCTGCCACGTCGACATCAAAGGCCGAATCATGGCCGACATGCGCGTGGGGGTCTGGCAAGAGATGATCCTGATGGATCTGGAGCCAGGGCTGGCACCAGGGCTACGGCGAGCCTTGAAGCGGTTTGTGGTCATGGAAGATGTCAAGGTCGTCGACAGGACCAATGTCACTGGGACCATCGGCCTGATCGGACCCCAGGCCGCCGCCGTCCTCCAAGACCTCTGTGGTCTGTCTTTTGACCAACTCCCCACGCACCACCTCCAAGCCGCACAGATCGCGAACCTGGAGGTGCTCGTCGCGGCCACCGACCAGTTTGGCGTGCCCGGCTTCCGCATCAGCGTCGCTCGCCAGGATACTGCCGAGTTGTGGCAGCACCTCCTGCAAGCTGCTCCCCAACTTCAACCTTGCGGGCTGGGCGCCCTCGAGCACGCCCAACTCAAAGCCGGCATCCCTCGATTTGGTGTCGAGTTGAGCCCCAAAGTCCTCTTCAATGAAGCCGAACTGACCACCGCTGTCAGCTTCACCAAGGGCTGCTACCTTGGCCAGGAAGTCGTCGAGCGCGTCGATGCCCGCGGACGCGTCGGCAGACGCCTGCTTGGGCTCGTCCTGCAAAACGCCACCGCCCAGAACCTGCCACCGAATGGCAGCGCCATCTCCAACGACCAACGCAAACTCGGACACCTCACCAGCGTCGCCTGGGATGAAGAACTCAACGCCGCCATCGCGCTCGGCTTCATCCACCGAGCTGACAACGAGCCCGGCGCCAGACTCAAAGTGGACTCCGATTGGGAAGCCATCGTGGTGGAGCGCGGACATTGGGGTGTGGAGGGCTTGGGGGAGGTCGTAGGTCGGTCGTAAGGTCGTGGGGACCTTCACAAGTACCCGTAATCACTCAACTTTATGCACCTTTTACTCTAAATTGGCCGTTGTTCGAGCCCGCTCCTACACCAGGTGCAATGGGCGATTGAATCGGGAAGATGAGGTGAAATGGTAAGGTCGTGGGGACCTTTACAAGTGCCTGTAATCACTAAGTTTTTCGATCCCTCTATCTCCCATGACGGTGACCGTCGTTTGGAGTGTGGCGATGGGGGGGTTGAATGACGGTGTGAGTGCTGGCAGGTTGAGGGCCAGTCAATGTAAGGGCGCAAGAACGTTTTGACGGCAATGATGGGCGTGCGATGGGAGAGGTGTCGGACGAGTTGGAGGGATCGGTTCAAGACCAGGAGGCGATGGTTGAGGTCGCAGGGCTGGTGCGTCGTTACGGCGAGCTGCTGGCGGTCGATGGCGTATCGTTTGAGGTCTGTGCTGGGGAGATTTTTGGTCTCCTGGGGCCAAATGGCGCTGGAAAGAGCACGACTTTGAGGATGTTGGCGACGTTGATCCAGCCAGACTCAGGTTTTGCGAAGGTGTGTGGTTTTGACACCGTGCGTCAGAGCGAGCAGGTGCGACGCCGCATTGGTTTTCAGACCGGTGACACGCAGCTTTATGAGCGCCTGACCCCCGTAGAATTCTTGCGTTATTTCAGCCGCCTCCAAGACATGGAGCGTGGGTTGGCCAAGGAGCGCATTGAGCATCTGGTGGAGGCATTGGACATCAAAGCGTTTGCGGGGCGCCGCTGTGGTTCGTTGTCGACGGGCCAGCAGCAGCGGGTCAGCATCGCCCGCGCGTTGCTCCATGACCCTGAGGTGTTGATTTTGGATGAGCCGACCAGTGGCCTGGACATCATCAGCAGCCAGTTCATTTTGGAGTTTTTGCGCCAGGAGCGTGAGCGAGGCAAAGCGATTGTGTTTAGCACGCACATCATGTCGGAGGCGGAGTTGTTGTGCGACCGCCTGGGCATGTTGCATCAGGGTCAGTTGATGATGGTCGGAACAATGGCGTCGGTGTTGGAGAACACTGGCCAGCAGAGCCTGACCAAGGCCTTTTTGGAAGCCATCGCGCGTCAAGACGAGCGACGCGATGAAGTTGCCAGTGGGGACGCCAGACGGTGAGCAAGCCCGAAGTCGATAGCGCGGTGCGTGGGCGGATTGTGTGGGCGATTTTTGCCAAGGAGATCCGAGAGACGCTGCGCGATCGCCGTGCGCTCTTTTTGCTCGTGGCGATGCCGATGATCTTCTACCCGCTGCTGATGGTGGTCATCGCGGAGGTGGCCGCCTCGCAGACCTCCAAGATCGAAGCGACGGTGGGGCAGATCGCCGTTGAGAGTGGCGGTGTGGCGCCGCCAACGTCTTTGACGGAGAGGCTCGAGGGCGAAGGGGATCTGGAGCTGGTGCCGCTTAAGAACACCGAGCAGGCGCTTAGCGATGGGGAGATTCAGGCGCTGGTGCTGCTGGGGTCGAATTTTGCGGATGACATTGCCCAGGGGCGCTCGGCCCCGGTGGAGGTGCGCTACAACTCGGTGGAGCCGCTGAGTGTTTCGGTGGTGGACCGGGTGCGGGAGCGCCTTCGGGGTTGGAAGGTCGATGAGGTGACCCGGAGGCTGAAGGCCAAAGGTTTGGATCAGGCCTACATCGAGCCGCTGGATTATAAGCTGGAAGATGTGGCGCCCAAGGCGCGGCAGTTGGGTTCAATGGCCAGTCGGGTCCTGCCCATGCTGGTGTTGATCTTCATGGTCACCGGTGCGTTTTATCCGGCCATTGATCTGACCGCCGGTGAGAAGGAGCGCAAGACCATACAGACCCTCTTGACGTCGCCTGTCAGGCCCTTGGAAGTGGTTTGTGGGAAGTATCTGACGGTTTTCACGGTGGCGATGATCTCGGGGGTGATCAACCTGCTGAGCATTGTGTTGATCGTGGGACACAACATGCTGCTGGCCAGCGGTCAGGGGGAGTCAGGGGGCGGGCTCAATCTTGGGTTGGAGGAGATCTCGGTGGTGGACGTCGTGGCGCTCTTTGCCGTCGTGACGGTGTTGGGGATGATGTTCAGCGCGTTGTTGATGACGATCGCGACCCTGGCCTCGACGCCCAAAGAGGCTCAGAGTTACCTGACCCCGGTGTACCTGCTGTGTTTGTTGCCTGTGCTCATCGCGCAGTTGCCAGGGATCGAGATGACCCAGGCGACGGCGTTCCTGCCGGTTTTGAATCTGGCGCTGATCATCAAAGAGATCTTGATTGAGGGGGTGGTCTGGGAGCACCTCTTTTTGGTGGCGGTGTCGAGTCTGATTGTGACGGTCTTGACGTTGGCGCTGGCGGCCAGGCTCTACACCCGCGAGGAGTTGATCATCGGGCGAGCAGGGGCCAGAGGGTTGTTGGCGTTGGCGGCCAATGCGCGTCGGGGCCTTCAGGGGCGCGTTCCTGAGCCTGGTGAGGCGATGGCGTTGGTGGCGGTGCTCTTTGTGGGGCTCTACTACATTGGCAGCGCGCTCCAGGCCCAGGATTTGATGGTGGGTCTTTTGTTGACCTTTGTGGGGATATTGCTGGTGCCGACGGTGGGGGTGACGCTGTGGCGAGGCTATGATTTGCGCAAGGTGATGCACCTGGAGAGGCCACCAGCGATGGCGGTGGTTGGGGCAGCGCTGCTGGGGATGACCAGTTTTGTGTGGGTCAGCGCCGGGACGAACCTTTTCCACGAGATTTTCATGCCGATGCCCGAGGAGTTCATCGAGATGATGGAGAAGACCTTCTCGGTGCCCGAGGAACCTTCTGGGAAGTTGGGTGTGATTCTGGTGGTGGCGCTGGCCCCGGCGGTGTGCGAAGAGGCGGTCTTCAGGGGGTGGTTGCTGTCGAGCTTCAGGGGGCGCACGGGGGGGGTTGTGGCGGTGGTGGTCACGGCGCTCTTCTTTGGTGTCTTCCACATGTCGATTTATCGGCTTTTGGGGACGACCACGCTGGGTTTGTTGATTGGGTACATGGTGTGGCACACCCGGTCGATCTGGCCGGCGGTGCTCTTTCACTTTCTCAACAACACGTTCAGCCTATTGTCGGCCGATATTTTGCCGTTCATCGGTGTGGATGCGTCGGCAGAGCGGGTGCCGGTGTGGTTGGTGCTGGCGTCGCTGACCATTGGGGCAATGGGTTTGATCATGGTCCACCTGTCAGTGCGCGCGCCGTCTGCCGATGGTGTCGACGGGGATTCGGTGGTTGTCACTTAGGGGATGCTCTCGGGGCAGGCGCCGCTGTGCAAGATTTGTAGGTGTTTGAGCACGGCGGTGGTGGCGTCAATCAGGGGTTTTGAGCCTTTGGAGCGGCGCATGTCCAGCGCTCTTTGGAGATCCTCCAGGGCATCGTGATGGCGTCCTGATTTCCAGGCCGCGATGCCTCGATGGTGGAGTGCGAAGCTGTGGTACATGGCCACCGTTGGGTCATGGGCACAGTGCGCGCAGAGTTGGTCAAGCAGGGCATGCGCTTTGTCTGGGTGTCCAGAGGCCCTGTGGAGGAGCGCCAGGCGCATGCGGGCCATGAACGCGGCTCTGAGCCTGCCCATGTCGTCCCACAGGGTGATCACTTCTTCGAACGCCTCCTGGGCCTCCTGCGTTTGTCCTGACAGGCGCAGGCCATCGGCCAGCCGTCCCAGTTCGCGTCCCAGGATGCCCAGCTCTGTTGGGCCTGGTTGTGGTCCAGCGGCGGCCTGACGAGCCATCTCTGTGCGCGTGCGGGCCAACCCAACGGCGATCGTCGCCGTCTCTGGGTTGGTGGGGTGCTCTTCAAGATCATTGAGGTTGAGTTGGACTGGGATGTGCATCCTGGCAGGCTCCTGTTCATCATCGTCACTGGTGGAGCATGCCACAGTGGGGCGCCCGGGAGACAGCAATACGATGTGGATGGGTTTGGGGAGGCGTAGATGAAGTCAATTCAGGTGGTTGGAGCCCTTCTGGCCTTGGGGCTGGTGGGGGTGATTGTGTTTGACCTGGTGTCGCCGGAACAAGGTGCCGAGCAGACACTCGTGGTGAAGGTCGATGGGGATCAGAAGCTCGAAGAGGGGCGGTTTAATTATTCGGCCAAGATCTCGGTCGGGGTGTCTCCGCGCCAGCAGGGGGCCAAGGGGTGTGTGGTGGTGCTTGGGCGCCAGGGGCAGATCCTGGGCAAGCCCTGGGAGCTTGTGCCAGGGATTGGGGGTTGGTCCATGGAGGCCAGCGCATCCAAGCTCAGCGCTTCGCACTATGGCCCATTGTGGTTGGTGGCGTTGGAGGGGCCAGGGGATTGCCGTCAGGCCAGCGACTTTGTCAAAGACATTGAGGGCCGCGATCAGCCAACCCAGGCGGTGGGGGCTTTGGTGGCGGCGCACCCTCAATGGCGCTGGGGCGCGGCCCGCGTCTACATCCACGATAAATTGCCTTGAAGCGGTGTGTGGCAGGCGTTTGCAAGGTGTTTGTCTCAAGACCTGTCTGGGGACATAAAAGCCCCTCGCTGGCATGTTTGGCGATCATGGCGATCGGTGAGGTGTGCGGATTCAAGGGCTTGCGTTGCGCCGTGATGAAGGAATTTTCAAGGCGAGTGAATTGAGCGCCGATTTTCGATGCGGAGGCGTTTGGAAGTTTGCTCTTTTGGTGCGATGTTTGTTTACTAAAGAGGCATCGGCGAACGGTGGTAAGCGACATCAAAGCGCTCGCATTTGTGTTTGGGCAGGTGCGTTTGACCGCAGCACCCAATATGAAGGCGCGGGATTAACATTCATCACTTTGTGTTTTGACGTGGTGAGGGTGCCTATTCTTGGTCATCAAAGGGGTGTTGAGTTGTCGCTTTTGGTGTAGGTTCATGTGGCGTGGTCATGTCTGGAGGGTTGGAGGTGATGGTGTTTCACGACAACATCGAGAGTTCGGCGTTGCATGAGCACAAGGCAAGGCCGGTGATTCTGGCCGTCGACGACGAGCCTTTTATTCTCAACAGTTTGCGCCGTGAACTCAAAGGCGAAAACTACGAGTTGATCACCGCCAACTCTGGGATGGAAGGGCTGGAGGCCTTGGAGAAGTGCGCTCAAAGCGGCCAACTGCCCTTTGTGGTCATCTCGGACTTCAAGATGCCCAGAATGGATGGGGTGGAGTTTTTGGAGCAGGTCAAGCGGCGTTGGCCCAAGCTCCAGCGCGTGCTCTTGACGGCCTACGCCAGCACCACCTTGCTGGAGGATGCGATCAACCGCGGTGAGGTCAATCGTTTCCTGAACAAGCCCTGGGATCGGCATCAACTCAAGAGTGTGCTGATCAGCGCCTGTGAGCAACACCAACTTCAGATGGAGAATGAGCTGTTGCTCCAAGAGCGCGCCGAGCAAAATGAGCGTCTGGAGGCTCAGAACAGCCGACTTAAAGACCTCAATGGGCAGCTGCGCGGTTGGAACGAAAACCTCGAAGAGTTGGTCGATGCACGCGCGCGGCAGTTGAATTTTGCCAAGCAGGAGCTGGCCACCACGTTTGACGCCATTGGTGATCCGGTGGTGTTGATTGACGGTGACTTTGTCATCCAACGCGCCAATCGCGCGTTGGCCGAACACAGCCGTCTGCCTGTGACCCAGCTCAAGGGGCGGCGCTGTCACGAACTTGTGGCCGGATCCGAGACCGCCTGTGAAGGGTGTCCCGTTCAAGTCGCCCGTGTCACTCGCCAGACCACACACTCCCAGATCGGTCTGGCATGGAGAGATGTGCGGTTTGCCGTGTCGGCCTTTCCCTGCGCGCCCCCCGACAAGGCCGGCGGCGATGGCGATCGCTTTGTCTGCACCTACCGCGACATCACCAATGAAGAGCGCCGCCGACGGCAACTGCTCCAGTCCCAGAAGATGGCGGCGCTTGGTGAGATGGCCGGTGCCGTGGCCCACGAGATCAATAACCCGCTGGGGGGCATCTTGGCGTTTGCCCAGATCATGCTGCGTGAGGTGCCCGAGCACGACGAGAAACACCAGTTCCTCGAGTGCATCGAAGACTCTGCCAAACGCTGCCGCGCCACAGTCCAGAACCTGCTCAACTACGCCCGGTTTTCACCCCACGAAGAGCGCCAACTGGTCAACATGCCCACCATTGTGGACAAGACCACGCGGATTTTCAGCCACAAGCTCAGCCTCCACAACATCGATCTGGAGGTCATTGAGGCCTCTGAGGGGCTGCATCAAGCCTGGCTGCACGTCAACAGCAACGAGGTCCAGGGGGTCTTGCTCAACCTCCTGCACAACGCCATCGATGCCATGGATGAGGAAGGCGGGCGCGTGCGGATCACGCAGCGCATCGATGAAACCGTCGAGCCCTCCGTGGTGGTCCTGCAAGTCACCGACGAAGGCTGCGGCATCAGCGAAGAGCACCTCCAGAAGATCTTCAACCCCTTCTTCACCACCAAAGAAGAGGGCAAAGGCACTGGCCTTGGCCTGTCCATCTCCTACCAGATCGTCATGGACAACGACGGCGCCATCGACGTCGAGTCTGTTGTGGGTGAAGGCACCTCATTCACTGTCTCCTTTCCCATCGCCGAAGATCAGCGCTGACTCCAGTTTTCCATCGCCCATGCCGATGCTTCAGGGTGGGGCCGCACGACGGCGCCATCATGGGCAACTCTTCAAGACGGCATGCACTGCAAGGCAGACATGGGCAAGATGGAACCGCATCAGGACAAACTCACCGGGCACCTGCACCAAGAGCCCGGCCACATCCTCATTGTGGACGACGAGGTCTCCATCGGGGTGGCGCTGGAGCGAGTTCTGGGGGCCGCCGGACACCGCGTGACCCGCGTCATGACCGGGCAGCAAGGTCTGGAGGCGTTTGAGCGCTGTGGGCCCTTTGAGTTGGTCATGCTCGACATCCGCCTGCCGGGCCCCGATGGCATGGCGCTGCTGGAGCGCTTCAAGACTCTCGACCCCCACCTGAGCGTGCTGATGATGACGGGCTTTGCTTCCGTCGACACCGCCATCAAGGCGCTCAAACTCGGCGCCCTGGACTACCTGACCAAACCCTTTGATGACATCTTCAAGCTCGCCGATGAGGCCGTGACGCACGCCATCGCTCAAACTCGCCTGGCACGCGCGACCGCCAACCAATGCAAGGCTGTGACGTTGGAGTTGGAGCGCGCTGGCGGCATCTTTGAGGGGATGGTGGGGCGCTCCCAAAGCATGCAGCGCGTGTATGAGATGATCGTTGAGGTGGCGCCCACCGACGTCACGGTGTTGATCCAGGGAGACACAGGCACCGGCAAGGAGTTGGTGGCCACCGCGATCCACAGCCGCTCATCGCGCTCCCGAGGGCCCTTTGTGCCCATCAACTGCGCCGCACTGCCTGCGGAGCTGATTGAGAGCGAGCTCTTTGGCCACGAAAAAGGGGTCTTCACCAGCGCCCACCAGGCTCGCCCAGGGCTCTTTGAGGTCGCTCACGGCGGCACGCTCTTTCTGGATGAGGTGGCCGAGCTTCCGCTGGAGTTGCAGGCCAAGCTTTTGCGGGTCTTGGAGCACGGCGAGGTGCGCCGGTTGGGGGCGAGCCGCCCCAGGTTTGTCGATGTGCGTGTGATCGCTGCCACCCACAAACCTTTGCGTGAGTTGATCCACCAACGCCTCTTTCGCAGCGACCTCTTTTACAGGCTCGCGGTCGTGACGCTGGCCGTGCCTGCGCTGCGCCATCGACCCGGCGACATCCCGCTGCTGGCCAACCATTTCCTGCACGCCCACCAGCGCAGAGGCGACAAAATCGCCCTTGAGGGGTTCGACAACAGCGCGCTGGAGGTGCTGTGCCGCCACGACTGGCCCGGCAACGTACGCGAACTGCGCAACGTCCTGGAGCGGGCCTTCATCTTTGCCCAGGGCCCGCTCATCCACGCCATGGACATGCCCGAAGACGTCAACGCCAGCCCGCAAGCCTGGTTTGAGACTCGCCCCGAAGAGCTGACCACGCTCCACTTCAAACAAGCCAAGCAGCAAGCCATCGAGGCGTTTGAGCAGCGCTATTTGACCGAAGTGCTGCGTCGCAACGACGGCAACATCACCCGCGCCGCGCATCAGGCCGGCATGGACCGCTCAAATTTCAGGCGCTTGATGAAAAAGATCTCACACTGAGCGCCGCCGCCACCACCAGGCAAACACGCCCAACACAAAGGCTGGCCAGATCGGAGACGGTGTCCCCGGCGCCGTCACGCAGCCCGGATCAGGGATGTCCGGCGTGCGCTCGGGCTCATCGTCAGGGTCAACCAGCGGACCGCCGTTGTTGCCTGCGCCGTTGTTGCCGTCCACCGCGCCGTTGTTGCTGCCATCTCCGATGATGACAGGCTGATCGTTGAGCTTCAGTTTGACTTGCAAGAGCTGGTTGGTGGTTGGCTCGTCCGTGTTGACCGTCGAAAGCAAGTACTCGCTGTCCGAACCATTGAGGAAGGTCAGGTCAAAGACCGCGTTCTCCGTCAGCGCAAAGAAGTCAAAGAAGCCCAGCGGCTCACCAGTTTGGCTGGAGCGGACATCAAAGAAGAATGTTTGACCCACCTGCCGCAACAAGACCACCTCATCTTCTGCGGTGACCATAAAGACCGGACGCAGCAAATCAGCTTGCACCGTCTCGATCATCTCCGTCTCCTGATTGATGACCTCAATCGGCACCGAACCCGACAAATCCGCCTCCCACAAGAGCTTGCCCTCAGGGTCCAGCTTGGTCAGGTGCGCCTTGGTCGCGTCGCCCTCCTCATCCAAATCCACCCACAACAAAATCAGGTTCTGGTTGGGGTCGTAATCGACGTTGATCACCACCCGGCCCCTCCAATCTCCACCCTCCGGCTCAAAGAAAGAGACCGTCTGCGCCCCATCGTAAAGAAAGAAGCGCGTCCCACGGTCATTCTGGGAGAAGTAGTAGACCAGGAACTTTCCGTCCGGCGTCGCCAGGGCATTGTTGAGCGTGGCACCAATGTACTCATCGCCAAAGAGCACGCTCGGCACGCGCACATCCCCATTGAACTCAAAGAGCATCGAACCCTGGCTGACCGGCGCGACCTCAAAGCTGGCTTCCGTAAAGATCAACACGCGCTGCGCCACCGGACTCCATGCCACCGGCCCTGCCGCACCCACGTAAGCCCCAATGAAGCTGTCATCCTCACTGAACGCCGAATCCTCACGCTCCCAGACCACCTCACCATCCAAGCTGATCCGCGCCGTCACACCCACCGGATCCAGTGGTGGCATGTTCTGCACCGTACCGCGCAACAACACATCCCCGCCCGGCCCAAAGATGTAGGCGTCGGGCGACACCGGCACGTCCTGCAAGTTGTACACAATGTTCCGGTCCGCGCCCTGGCCCAAGGTCACCGGCACCAGATGAGAGCCGTCCGCCGACGCGCTCACCAAAACCACCGTCCCATCCGCAGAGACCATGATCCGTGCCCCCGGGTTGACCCCTTCGCCCAACTCCACCGCAGTGGTCTGGACCGTCTCAAACTCAACCCCGGCCCACGCCGCCGTGGCCAGACAACTCACCACAACCGCTGTCGCCGCCTGTGCCCACATGATCTTGCTGATGCGCATCGCTCTTTCCTCTTCCGCAAATGGATGGTGGGGTGAAGTATAGTTGGGGCTTGGTAAGGTATCAAAGACCTTTACAAGTCCCCGTAATTCCAAAGAAAAATCCATTTTCCCAAAACCTCACCCCACCAAATTTTCAAAAAAATCCTCTGAAAGACGCAACTGAGCCCTCCAGCGGCCGATAACCCCAGACCGTCCACACGCTTGCGAGCCGTGCACCTGGCTCGATGTTGGTTTTGTCGTTTGGGGGGGTTGCCGTGCCCAGGCCGCTAAGAGTTCAGTCCAAAGAGAGCATCTATTTTGTGACCAACCGCTGCCTTCAGCGTCGGTTTTTGTTGACCCCCTCGCCAAAGCTCAACCGCATCATCCTTGGTTGCCTTGGCAGGGCAGTCTGTAAGCATGGGGTGAAGCTCTTTGCATATGTTTTCATGAGCAATCACTTTCACATGGTTGTCAGGGCGCCCAGGTTGAACCTGCACGCGTTTCTCATGATGTTTCAGTCGTCGTTGGCACGGGAGGTCAACCGGCTTCTTGGTCGAACAGGGACCGTGTTCCCCAAACCTTTTACATCACCTGTCATTTTGGACGATGTGGCGTTGGAGGAGAAGCTGCTTTACATCCTGATGAACCCCGTTCATGCGGGCTTGGTTGAGCACCCTGCAGATTGGCCTGGGGTGATCTCGTGGGAGCCTTTGATGAGCGCAGCGCCAGTGCGTTGTTTGTGGCTTGACCGCACCTGGTTGGGCCGCATGCGCCGCAAGACTCCCCTGGTTCCTGAGATCCAAGCGTGCAAGTCCTATGAGTTTGAGCTTGAGGGGCTGCCGCATTGGTCTCAAGGGTCGCCCCAGGATCGGGCAGCGCGTCTTTCTCTAATGGTCGAGGAGGCTTGTGGGCAAGCTCGCCATCAGCGGGAGGCTGAAGGCGGTCATGTGAAGGGTGCCGAGGCGGTGATGAGCACGGCGCCGACCAGTCGTCCGCAGACGTCGCCGCAAAAGACCCCGTGCCCGCCGTGTCACACCAGTTGCAGGCAGCGGCGCAAGCAGTTTTTGCTCCAGCGAAGGGCCATTACCGATGCATACAAGGTCGCTTCGGCCCGCTGGCGAGCAGCTTGGCAGGCGCGGGGGCCTGGGCAACCTTTTCAAGCTCGGGTGAGGTTTCCGCCGGGGACGATCGCGCCGACCGTGCAGAAGGTTTGCTGGGATGATGTGTGCGGTGATTTTGAGGCTTTGGAGAGGGCCTCGAGGCTTTCGCGAGGCTCTCCTGGCGCACATCATTTGACCCGTTTGTAGGTGGCTTCAAAGAAATAGCTGGGCGAGAGCTCTGGGTTGGCGTTGCCGTAATAGCCCCAGCCGATGATGGTGTAGGCGTCGTCCTGGACCGTTTCGCGGAAGTATTCGATGGCCAGAGGGGAGGTGCGCTCTCTGCGCCAGATGATGGTGTCTGATCCTTCAGTGGAGCCGTCGTGAATGACCAGGTCGTCGGGTTTTTTGACGACGCAGTACATGCGCCCGTCCTGGACTTTGTTGACGCCCTGGCTGGTGACGGTGCGGCCGTCAGCGTAGGTGTCGGTGATGGTGACGCGCTGAAAGTAGGGCGACTCGGATGTGTAGACCTGGGTGACGTCAATGGTTTGGTCGAGCCGGTAGGGGGGTTGCTTCCAGGCTTCAGGGGTGAGCGTCTTGGGGCGCCCGTCTGGGGTTTGTCCCTGGCTGTGGACGTAGATGTTGAATGTGCCTTTCCAGGTCCCGTCGAGGGGTTTGTAGACGTTGGCGTACTTTTCGTCTTGTGGGGACGCTTTGGGGGGCTGGGTGATGTCCTCCACGGTGACCTGTTGGGCTTGCGTTTTGGAGCCGTTGTCGGTCTGGCATCCGTGGAGGGCCACAGATGCCAGTGCAAAGAGCAGGAGCAGCCAGCGTTGCGGGCGTGGGGTCATGGTGTGTTCTCTGGTGCGGTTGTTGTGGGGTTTTGTTTGGGCATTGGTTGCATTGTCAACGGTGAGGTTACACGCTGGTGTTTATGGAGGCCAGCACTGTCAGGGAGGCAGGATGTGATGGAAAAGGCATTGTTGGAGCGGGCCGCGCAGGCCATTGCGCAGGCCGATGCTTTGGTGATCGGGGCTGGGGCTGGCATGGGGGTGGACTCTGGTCTGCCTGATTTTCGAGGTTCCCAGGGGTTCTGGCGAGCTTATCCGCCCTACAAGAAGCTTGGGTTGTCGTTTTCCAACCTCGCCAATCCCATGTGGTTCAAGCGCGATCCGACGCTGGCCTGGGGGTTTTACGGCCATCGGCAGAACCTTTACCGGAGCACCGTGCCCCATGAGGGGTTTGCCATCTTGAAGCGGTGGTCTGAGCGCATCCCCACGTTTGCGTTCACGAGCAACGTCGACGGTCAGTTTCAGGCGGCGGGGTTTGAGCCTGCGGCGATTTGCGAGGTGCACGGTTCGATCCATTGGGTCCAGTGCAGTGCGCCTTGCCACGATGGGATCTATGCGGCCGACGATGTGAAGGTCGAGGTGGATCCAGATTCATTTCGTGCGGTGGGTCCTTTGCCGACGTGTGAGCGCTGCGGTGCGCTGCTGCGTCCCAACATCTTGATGTTTGGCGATGGGGGCTTTGTCTCCGATCGCAGCCACAAACAGGAGCGCGCCTACCAGGCCTTCCTCGGCCGTCATGCTCAAGGCCGCGTGGTGGTGATCGAGATGGGGGCGGGGACAGCGGTCCCGACGGTGCGTTGGGAGTCGGAGAGGATTCAGGAGCGGGGCGCGACGCTCATCCGGATCAACCCCAGGGAGTCGAAGGGGCCGGAGGGGACGTTGAGCCTGAAGGCTGGGGCTTTGGAGGCCTTGCAGGGCATCTTGCGGCAACTGGGAGGGTGAGAATGTTTGGTGGTCGTCCCGACGGTGAACCTGTTGAGGGGCTCTCGACGCTGCGTCGCTTCATGCCCTACATCATGAAAGGGCGCAATGAGGCGGCGGTGTACTTTGAGCAGCGCCTCATGGTCGCCGGAACGCTGGCGTTCATTGAGGACTTCAACGCCAATGTCAGCAATGAGCGCGAGCGGATCACGTTCTTTCAGGTGGTGCTGGCCGCGGCGGTGCGGATCCTCAGTGAGCGCAGCGCGCTCAACCGTTTTGTGGTGGGCCGGCGAGTGTATCAGCGCCGGGACATTGCGTTGTCGTTTGCGGTCAAAAAGCGTTTTGAAGACACGGGGTTGCTGACGACCGTCAAGATGAAGCTGAAGCCTTTTGATGGTTTGGATGAGGTGGGGCGCCAGATGCAGGAGGCCATCGGCGCCGGACGCGGGCAGGCTCAAACCACCTCTGAGAAAGAGATGGGCGTGTTGGGGTGGTTGCCGCGCAGCGCGTTGATGGGGGTGATGGGGCTGCAGCGGCTCCTGGACCACTTTGGGCTCTTGCCCGGTTCGATGCTGGAGCCCGACCCTCTTTACGCCAGCATGTTTTTGGCCAACCTGGGCAGCGTGGGCCTTGATGCCCCCTTTCACCACCTTTATGAGTACGGCACAGTGCCTATTTTTGTGGCCATCGGGCGGATCAAGAAGGCGCCGGTGGTCGATGGCAACGGTGACGTGGTTGCGGCCCAGGTGGTGGATGTGCGCTACACGCTTGATGAGCGCATCGCCGATGGGTTCTACTGTGCGCGCAGTTTGGAGCGTTTTCGGCAGTTGGTGGAGGCACCAGAGCTTTTGCTGGCGTCCGATGACGCCGGGTCTTGATCGGGGGGGTGGGATTGACGCCTTTGGGTGTGGTGGGGTAGACCCAGAGGGGGCGCACGGCGCCCCTCGAACCGAAAGGAGACAGCCTGGATATGACGACGATCAAGGTCGGTATCATCGGCGCAGGGCAGATCGCTCAGCTCCACGCCGATGGTTATAAAGAAGATGACCGCGCGGTCATTCAAGCGGTGTGCGATGTTCGAGAGGACACCGCCATCTCCAAGGCGCTCCAGTGGGGGAGCCAGGTCTGCCACACCAATTACCGGGCCATCCTGGCTGATCCCGATATAGACGCGGTCGACATTCTGACCCCGCACCACCTCCATGCCCCCATGATCCTTGAGGCGTTGGCGGCTGGAAAGCACGTCATGGTGCAGCGCCCGCTGGCGTTGACGGTGGCCGACGCGGATCGAATCATTGCCGAGGCCCGCAAGCGCAACCTGACCCTCTGCGTTGCTGAACCGCTCCTGTCTCACGCGCCGCTGCTCGATGCGCGCAGTTATCTGGAGGCAGGGGAGATCGGCGAGCCTGTGGGCATCCGCGTCAAAGTTGGCGTGGGGGCTCCCGAAGGGGGCTGGAAGGTGCGACCCGAGAGCTGGCTGTGGCGCTTTGACCCGAAGAAGTGCGGGGGCGGCCCCTTTCTCTTCGATGGGATTTACGGTGCGTTGGTGTCGGCCACACACTTGCTCGACAAAGTGGATCAACTCAGCGCCTGGATTGGGCGCACGGAGATCTACCCGGGCTACTTTGTGGACGCGCCCGCGTCGGTGATGTGGCGCCACCGTTGGCGCAACTGCCCCGGAACTCTGGAGTTGACCTACTCCCCCGAAATGTACATCCGCTCCTCGCACTATCCCACCGACACCCGCATCGAGTTGACAGGGACCAAAGGGATCATCTGGCTGCGCACCTCGCCGGCCAATGTGACCATGAGCGCGCCGGTGCAGATGTACCGCGATGGCCGGCTCTTTTCTTTTGGGGAAGTGCAGGAGGACTGGGCTCAGAACTTCAAGGCCACCACGCGCAACTTTATCGACGCCATCTTTGGCTCCGCTGAGCCACAGTGTTCGGCTGAACAAGGACGGCAACTGCTCAGATTGGCGATCGCCGCGCGAGACTCAAGCGCGACCGAACGCATCCAAAAATTCAATTGAAGTGTTCCATGGCACCCACAAGGCTCTTGCTGGGCAAATTTGTCTGAAACCTTGCGGGTTGGCGTTGCCTTGGCTTGATGCGGGCTGCGCAAAGGGGTGCCGCAGAACTTTGATTGAAGCCGCTCAACAGCACATCCATGCTCAAAGATCACTCCATCTACCTGCGCATGTCGACCTACCACGACCTGGTCCATGACGCCACGCACATCCTCCTGCTGGACATGCTCGACCGGTGGAACCGGGGTGCGTTCGAACACTTTCAGGACATCGGCGTGCGTGGGCGCCCCAGGCCGATCACGGCGCAGTTGCTCATGGAGCAACTCCACGAGCGCGTCGGGCAAGGCATCCATCAGGAGCTGCGCTTTAAGGTCTGGCGCTCGCAGGGCGCTCCAGTGCGCTCGCTTGAGTTCCACGCCGGCGCCCATCCCTACACAGGGGTCTTTCACACGCGCATTGACGTGCGTGTGGAGCGCCAGTGGTTTGAGCGCAACCCTCAGAGCGCCCCCAGAGTGTTCAAGCGGCGCTTTAAAGATATCGCCGCGTTGATCCACCCTTTCCAGGGCCACGCTCACGACACCGACGACAACTCCATTCAGAACATCGACAGCCCGGCGCTCTTGCGGCGCGGTTTTGGGCTGGAGGTCGAAGGGCCCATTGACCTGGAGAACAACCCGGGCCGAGAGATCGCCAGGGGTCAGTTCACCTACGTGATCAACTGGTTGACCCTCTTTGGCCCTGGGCTTCTGGGCGAACACTTTGAGGCGCAGCAGGTGTCCGCGACCCCTGGCGTGGCTGTGGAGCGCCTTTCCATTGACCCTGAAGCGCGCAAGCGCCCTGCTGAGTTGGTGGCCGAACGAATGGGCGCAGCGCCGACCGATGATGCCCATTCTCAATGGCTCATGCTCTCTCTGGGAGATTCCCCACTGGAGTCCGCCCAGCCCGAGAACCGAACTGCTCAGTTGAAGGCTCGAGAACACCTGGGCTTTGCTGCTTTGGCCGACAGCCAACGCTACATGCTGGGCTACTGGCAGAGGAAACGATGAACATTCAACTCACATCCCCCATGGCGCTCCTCCTGGCCTTCTGTGCGGTCTTTGTCGCCTGTGAACCCGCCGCTGAGCCTGACAAATCCTCCGCGGATGCCCCCGCCAAGCCTGCTGCACAGCCCGTCAAAGAGGTCCCCAAAGAGCCCGCGACGCCGCCCGCGCCTGCCATCAAGGCCGAAGTGCGCGGCAAGGACCAACGCGAGATGGTCTTTGTCTCTGCCGGACCTTTTGTGCGCGGCAGCAAGGACGACGTGGGGACCGAAGAAGAGCGCCCCCAGAAGACCCTCAACATCGACGCCTTCTGGATCGATCGCACGGAGATCTCTGTGGCCGATTGGCGCAAGTGCGTCGAGGCAGGCCCCTGTCGCAACACCCAGAAGCTCTACCGCGAGTACAAGGCCAAGAAGAAAAAGCGCCCCGAACAATGCAATTATGGCCAGGAAGGTCGCGAGAACCACCCCATGAACTGTGTCTCCTGGCACGGCGCACGGATCTACTGCAAATGGGCCGGCAAACGCATGCCCACAGAGGCAGAGTGGGAGAAGGCCGCCCGTGGCACCGATGGGCGCCTCTATCCCTGGGGCAACCAAAAGGCAGACTGCTCGCGCGCCTGCATGATCAAGCAGTCCCTTTACGGCTGTGGCCAACGCACCTCATGCCCTGTCAAGTCCAAAGGCAAGCGAGGCATGAGCCCCTACGGTGCCTACGACATGGCTGGCAGCGTCTATGAGTGGGTCGCGGACACCTACACCCGCGATTTTTATATGAACGCGCCGCAGGACAACCCCGTCAACAAAGCCCGCACCGCCCAGCGCCCTGTCCGTGGTGGCGCATACTCATCCGATGATGATGGTGTGCGCACCGCCAAGCGCTCTTCCTTTGAGGCCAAAGCGCGCACGCGGTTTGTTGGCTTTCGGTGCGCTATGAATCCTTGAATTTGGGAAAAGTTGTTTGTTTTCAGGGACTTGTAAAGGTCTCCCCGACCTTCCCAGAGACCCCCCAGCCCGCATCCCCTCACCCACATTCAAACCCACTCCAGGATGGAATTTGACACATCCTTTTGTTGTCACACCCTGTGTGGATGGTGTGGGCCATGGAGGGTGCCGCGCCGTCGTTTGAGCAGCGAGGTCATGGAAGCCCATGAAAAGCAGCAAAGTGTGGTGGTGTATTGTGGTGGGGGTGGTGTTGGTCTTTTGCCAGTGCACTCCCGAGTCGGCCGATGAAGGGTCCTCAGAAGATGGTGCTCAGCGCCCGTCGCCTGATGAGGAAGCCAAAGAGGCAACGCCCGAGGTTGCAAAGCAGGAGCAAGCGCCGAAGCCTTGGAAAGGGTGTGAGCCGTTTGTGCCCGAGACCCCTTGGAAGTCTTTGGATGAGGCTCGCCAGGGACCGGCGCCAGCCGAGGTGATGGTGTGTTCGGATCAGGAGGCGTTGTCGGTCTTGTTGGAGGGCCGTGACCGCCGTTCGGCGGCGGTGGTTCCTGATGTGGGCGATTTTAAGGATGTGGTGCCGGACGCTTCAGGGATGGAGATTTATGATCACGCGGTCCGGCGCCAGGCTTTGGTGGCGTGGTTTACACCGTTGCTCTTTGATCGTCGCCCCTGGTTGAGTCAGGAGCAGATCGAGTACTTCAAGACCTCTTCGCGTGCTGCGCGGGAGTTTGAGTCGATCTGGACCGCCAAGGCCGGAGGGCCCGCCAAGCTCTACTCGCCCATTGGCGGGCGGCGTTGGCAGAAGTTGCGGCCCTTGCTCAACCGTTACCGGCGTAAAAAGGCCCATTTGCGCCACCTCTTGCTGCGCAACGGGGTGCTTTACATCGAGGATTTTCGCGCCGCAGCGGACATTTATCGCTGGGTGGGTTTGCCGACGCTCTTTGACGAGGATGAAATCTATCTGCGCCGTGGGGATGGGATTTATCGTCTGAAGCGCAAAGATCGGTGGACGTATCTTTATGCCGATGGGGCCAGAAAAGGCGAGCGGGCCAGGCTCCTGCTCTTTGATCAGGTGGCCACGTCGCGCGAGCGCCTTGAGCAGCGTTTGGGGTGGGATTTGAACCGTTTGCGCCCTCGTGCGGCGCTCAAGGCTTTTCGGATCACGCATCACGAGCCTGATCTTTTGCGAGGCCGGGCGGTGTTGCGCAGTGGGGGTGAGTTGGATGGGGCGGCGTTTTACCGCAACTCAGAGCCGGTGGTCGCGTTGGTCGTCGGTGCCCAGAAGCGCCAAGAGGTTTTGGCGCGGATCAACCTGGACCGGCGAGGGGCTTCGCTTAAGCGTGGGGTCTTGCTGGCGGGTGAGTTGATGGTGGGCGAGGAGCTGCGCTTTGATGAGCCCAAGACGGAAGAAGGCCAGCAAGACGGGATCTTGCGGCTCTTGTGGCGTCAGGCTTACAAGCGCGGTGCGCACAGCTACCAGTTCAATGGGGACCGTTACACGGTGTATACGCGCTATGGGGACCCCAACGTGCCGCAAGTCTGCATTGACTTTGTGTACGACACGGTGGAGCGCTGGAGTGGGACCTGGTGGGCGCCCAAGGGCCAGGGTCGTGAGCGACTCAAAGGGACGATCGACTTTGAAGAGCTGTTGGGGCGCGCTGGGCGCCGTCAGGTCTCGCGTCTGGTCAAAACCGCCGAGGCTCGGCCCGACATCTTTGATGTGCTGGCCTTCGCCGCTGAAGAGCGGATCCCCTACAAAGATCGCGACCAATTTTATGAGCGGATTGAGGCCATGGCGCCGACGACGCTGCCCGGGGATATTTTTACGATTTATGGCAAGAAAGAGGACAACCGCAACCATTGGCATTCATTCATGGTTTATGACCTCGATCCCGTGTACCACACCCCTTATCTGCTCATTGGCAACGCGGGTCGAGCGCGGATTCAGGTCTGGCATGATGTGATGCGCAGCGGTCCCCGGCGCTCCATCACCCACCGCGTGCATCTGCGCGAAGACTGGTTGGAAGACAAACGCCCAGACAATGGCTGAGCGTTGTGTGTCGGGCTGGAGATCAGGGTTGGCAGGGGCCGTCGTAGTCTTTGGGCAACCCGGCGCGTATGCGCAGGCAATCGTTGGTGAAGGTCTGACCGTCGCATGCGCACACGGGCTCCATCAGGTCAAAGTCACAGTCCAACACCAGGGGGACGCAGCGCCCCACGAGGTCAAACCGCCCGCATTGGTTGGGGGGTGGATCACAGACCTGGTCTTGGCGGCAGCGGATGTCGAGAAACTCAGCGCACACCGGGCTTTGATCGCAGGCGGCCTCATCAAGCAGGCAGGTTCCGGCTTGCTGGCGCAGGCAGTCGTTGTCGTAGGTGATGTTGTCGCAGCCGCATACCGGGTCGCTGACCTGAGGGCACTGCTCGGGCGCCGGGAGGCAGGAGCCCTCTGCGCCGCAGGCTTCAAAACATTCGCAGTAACGCCCTGGACCACAGTCATCGCCGCGTTGGCAGCGCTGTAGGGGGTCGCCGCACGTGCCTCTGTAGGCCAGCGCGATGCCTTGCGCCTGACGTTGGCAGTTGCTGGGGTAGGTCAACCCGTCACAACCACACACTGGTCCAAGGATGTCATCCTGGCAGTCATCGGGCCGGTCGATGCAGACGCCTCGGCGATCGTCTTGTTGGCAGGTGTTGAGTTCAAACTCACACATCTCAGTGGGCAGACACTGGGTGTTGTCCTCGCAGCCGTCTGGGGGCTGGGCGCGGCAGTCTCCCAGGTGGACGACGCAGGTCCCGCCTTGCTGACGCAGGCAGTCGTTGTCGTAGGTTTGTCCGTCGCAGCCGCACACCGGGTCAATGTCACCGGGGCATTGTGTTGGCAGGGGGATACATTGACCTGCGCTGGAGCATACCCCCCGGGCGCACTCGCAAAACGAGCCTTCGGGGCATTGAGCGTCGCTCTGGCAGGCCTGGGGGTTGTCGGGGCAGGGGCCTTGTGCGTCGAGTGAGATGCCGGCCTGCAGCGCCAAACAGGCGTTGTCGTAGGTTTGTCCGTCGCAGCCGCACACCGGCGCCAACGCGTCTGTGCAGGACTCGGGCACTTCGACGCAGAACCCTTCAGCGCCAAGCTCCTGGCATACACCTTCTTCAAAGAGGCACGCTTGGCCGGGTTGGCAGTCGTTGGCGCTGCGGCACAGGGCGATCGTCGGTTCGCAGGGTTCGTCGCGGGCCTGACACGCTCCGGCAACCTGGCGAAAGCAGTCATTGAGGTGCGTGGTGCCCTGGCAGTCACAGACCGGGTCAGGTTCGATGGGGCAGGCCGCAGGGGAGGGCAAGCAGCGGTTGTAGCCGCAGGACTGGCCGTCGCATTCGCAAAACATGTCCTCGGGGCACTCGTCGGGGCCGTTGCAGCGTATGCGCGGTGGGCAAGCCCCTGGGAGCCAGATGGTGACGCCTGCCTGAGCAGCCAGACAAGCGTTGTCGTAGGTTTGGTCGTCGCAGCCACACACCGGGTCAAAACCCGGCGGGCATGACTGTGCGGGCGCTGTGCAGCGCCCACGGCCCCCGCGTCCGCAGCGCAGTCCGGGGTCTTCGACGTCATCAAAGGCGCAAAACTCGCTGGCGTCGCAGTCTTCATCGCCGATGCAGGTGCCGATCTCTTCGCAGGGTTCCTGGGCAAAGAGACAGGTGCTGGCTTGTTGTCGGATGCAGTCGCTGGCGTAGGTCTGTCCGTCGCAGCCGCACACGGGGATTTGTTCGTCGGTGGGGCAGTTGAGCGGGCGTGCCACGCATTGACCCTCACCGCAGCTTTGTCCGTTGCATTCGCAGCGCATGCCGATGCCACAATCGCTGTCGGTGGCGCACAGTTCGGGTTGCGGCGGGTCGCAGGGTGGGGTGTCACAGTCTGGTTCGGCGTCTGCTGCGGCGTCGTTTGGGGTGGGGGTGTCTTCTTGTTCGGAGATGCCGTCGGTGGAGGTGTCTTGCGGTTTGGGGACGTCGTTGTCGGGGGCGACGTCGGTGGGGAGGTCGGGTTCGTCAGGGGCGTCCTGGAGATCGGGTGTGTTCTGGAGATCTTCGGGTTCAGGAGGGGTGTCCTGGGGAGGCGGTGTGTCGTCGGTTTGAGCGTCGGCGGTGTCGGGTTGGGGGGCGGTGGGGTTGGTGGATGGGCTTTGACACGCGGTGATGGTGAGCCAGAGCACGAGTGTGTGCAGGGCGTGCATCCACAGGCTGCGCAAGAGGTGTTTGGGAGGGGTGTTGAGAGGCTTTTGCACGCTTCATCCCAGGGTTTTGGAGATGATCTCGTTCATGATTTCACGGGTGCCGCCGCCGATGGGAAAGATGCGGATGTCGCGGTAGAGGCGCTCGACGAGGTATTCGCGCATGTAGCCAAAGCCGCCGTGGAGTTGGACGGCCTGATCGATGACCCGGCAGGCCATGTCTGTGGAGGCGTTTTTGGCCATGGCGACCTCTTTGATGGGGGATTGCCCGGCGACAATCTGAGAGGCCAGCGCGTAGTTGTACGTGCGACACAGGTCGATGCCCGTGGCCATCTCGGCCAGTTTATGGCGAGTGACCTGGAAGCCGGTCAGAGGGCGGCCGAATGCTTGCCGCTGGCGAGTGTATTTGAGGGATTCTTCATAGGCCATCTGGGCCATTTCAACGGCGGTGATGGCCAGTGTCAGGCGTTCGGTGGCGAAGTTTTGCATGAGGATGCCAAAGCCACCGTTCTCTGGGCCGATGAGGTTTTCGACTGGGACGCGCAGGTCTTCAAAGGCCAGCTCGGCGGTGTCGGAGGCGGGCCAGCCCAGTTTGGCCAGGTGGCGCGAGACATGAAAGCCAGGTGGGTCGGGTTCGATGGCCAGCAGCGAGATGCCCCCGAAGCCGTCGCCGCCGGTGCGGACCACTGTGGTGATGATGTCAGCGCGGGTGCCGCTGGTGATGAAGGTCTTGGCGCCGTTGACGATGTAGTGATCGCCATCTCGCACGGCGCGGGTGCGCACGGAGGCGACATCGGAGCCCGCGCCGGGTTCTGTGACCGCCAGCGCAGAGATCCACTGGCCGCTGCAGACTTTGGGGAGCCAGGTGGTTTTCTGTGTTTCAGTCCCGGCGATCAGCACCGGGGGCATGGCGATGGATATGGTGCCGAGGCTGGCGCCCAGACCCGATGAACCCGAGCGGGTCAATTCCTCTGCCAGTATGGTGCTGTGAAAGAGATCCCCCCCAGATCCTCCATAGGCCTCCGGGATGCCGACGCCCAAGAGGCCGGACTCGCCCATCTTTTGATAGACCTCGCGGGGGAAGGTCTTGTCGCGTTCCCATTGGTCGACGTTTGGGCTGAGGTGTGTTTGGACAAATTTGCGCACCTGGGTCCGGAAGATCCGGTGTTCTTCGGACAAGAAGAGCTGGTCGGCCATGGGTTTCATTGAATTTGGCTCCTTGACGCATGACGGAAGGGTCAATACACAACAATGCGGTTGTGTCTGTGGCCCGGTTCTGTTTTCCCCGCTCTTGAACAGGCGTCACGACACCAAGCCGCCAACATCTTGAATGAGCAGGCGCAGGCTGTGCAAGTGTGTGTCTGTTGGCTCTGCTGGAGACCAGATCTGTGACCGACATTTACAACCCGCGCATCTGGCGTGGTCGTTTTAAGAAAGCGTTGGTGCTGGAGCACCCTCACCCCGACCTTGATGGTTACCTGGAAAAGATGGGCATTGAGGTCGAACGCATGGACTCACCCCCTGACACTGAGCAGGAGTTGGTGGAGATCCTCAAGCGCGGTGGGCACAACCTCATCTTCAAGCGCAGTCGCGTTCAGATCACCCAGGCGGTTGTGGACGCGACCCCAAACCTCTTTGGTGTGATGCTGTGCTGCATCGGGGATGACTCCGTGGACAAAGAGGCCTGCGCTCGGGCGGGCATCATGGTGTGCAACGATCCGATCTCCAACGCGCGTTCTGTGGTGGAGATGGTGCTTGGTGAGATGATTGTGATGAGCCGGCGGCTGGTCGAGGCTGTGACAGCGACTGACGCCCACCAGTGGACCAAGTCTGGCACGGCGCGCTACGAGCTTAAGGGCAAGACGCTGGGCGTCATCGGGCTTGGCAACATCGGCAAGCAGGTGGCCCAGGTTTGCGCGGCCTTTGGGATGAAGATTGCGTTTTACGACAACCGAGAGGTGGCCCGCGAGGTGGGTGATTTGCTTGGTTGGCGCTCGCTTGGTTCTGTGCGAGAGGTCTTTGAGCAGTCGCACGTGGTGACGCTGCACGTGTCGGCGACGGACTATCAAGGGCGCAGCAACGTGGGTCTGGTCACGCGCGAAGACTTGATGTCTTTTGGGACCAATGTCGAGACCCCCGGTCCGAAGCTTTTTGTGAACGCTGCCCGCGGCGTGATCTACGAGCCGGAGGATTTGTTGGCGGCGGTCAAAGCCGGCAGCGTCGAGTATGCCTTCGTGGATGTTTTTCCGCAGGAGCCTCGGCGCAAAGGCGAGGTCTGGCGCAATCCGTATGCCGACGAGCCTCGGATTTATGGCACCCCGCACATTGGTGCGTCGACCCAGGAGGCGCAGCCGCGCATCGCGCGCCATGTGGCGGGCACGACGCGGGCATTCAGCTGCGCAGGCCGCGTACGCAACTGTGTCTTCAGCCCCAAGCATCCCATCGGCATCCCCGAAGGGGTCTCGCCGAGTCACATGTTGGCGGTGGTGCACAGTGATCGTCGCGGGACCAAGAAGGCCATCGACGAGACCATCTACGAGGCGGGTCTGTCGAACCTCTCGAGTGTGCACCGCGACTTCCCCGATTACGGCATCGCGTACGATGTCAACGCGCTTGACGGCGCTTTGACGGACGAGCAGATCAAGGGTCTGATCGAGCGCTCGATCGCCAACACGGGTGATCCAACCTCCATCCGCAGCGTGCGCGTCATCGAGGTTTGCCCTTCTTGATGGTCTGGGCCCTTCACACGAGGGCCCAAAAGCACAGGCGAGCCAAACGCGGTGGTGACCGCAGGGCGGGTGGCCTCCGGTCTGGGCTCGCTGATGCGGGCTTCTTTTCTTTAATACATTGTGTAGGTGGGGTGCGAGGCCATCGCCGGGCGGCAGATTCAACCTGGGTGAGGGTTGTGTCTGCGCCTGGTAAGGATGAGAGGCGATGCCCGCGTGGTGGGGGGAGCTGTGATCAGTTGAGTTCTTTGATCACGCGTTCTTTGAGGGCGTCGATGCCTTCGGTGGTGCGTATGAAGTGGTTGACCCCGGCCTCGCGGGCGTCGTGCTCCAGATCGACGTCGTCGGTGTTGGAGTAGACGATGATGCGGGTGCGGTTGAACTGGTTGTGTTCGCGAATTTTGCGGACCATGTGGAGCCCGCCCGAGCCTTCCATCAGCACATCAATGATCAGACAATCTGGCTGCATGGCGCCGACCATCAAGGCGCCTTCGATGGGGTCGTCGGTGCCTTCGACCTGAACATCTCGGCCAACCCCACGGCGAACGAGTTCGACGGTGGCGGGTTCTTTGCACAGGACCATGACCTTGCGGTCGGTGCGATCGCGAAACGGGTTGGGCATGCCGTATTCGTCCAGAAATGTCTTTAAGACATCGCGTTCGATGCGGTAGTGGCCCCCGGGGGTTTTAAAGGCACGCAATTTGTTCTTCTCAATCCAGTTTTTGATCGAGGTGATGTTTGCGTTGCAGAGCTTTGCGACCTCAAAGGTGGTAAAGATTTCTTTATCAAGATTGAGTTTGGCCATAGGTGAGATCGATCCTTGGGCTTGTGCGTGTCCTGGCAGCCACAGGCATATCGCTGTATATTCGTATCAATTCCAAATGGGAGGATGAGGTGTTTTACTTGCACCCCAAAATTACCGTGCAGGTTTGTGTGCCTCCTGAAACAATTGTCTATCAACAAGCGTCGTCATGAGCTCTGCGCTGGTCCTAATCAGAGCGGCGATGCTTGCCCAAGCGCTCTAAAATGAGACTCTTGTGAAGCTTTTTAGAATACGCAGTTCTGGTGGCGTGAATAATGACCATAACGCGTCAAGCCGTGGGTCTCACTTAATCAGTTTTGCAACAACACAGTGATTGTGTAAAGAGCAAACACCACTTTTTGTTCTTTTATTGAAAAAAGACGCCTTCTGGACGGTATTCTCATATTGCAGGATGACTGTTTTTATGTTGCCTGTTGACTGCTTTAAAGCGGTGCTCCGAAAACGACAGTGACGTGGTGTTGATGTGGGTGGCCATGGTTGGTTATGCTGGGTTGTGTTTGGTTCAAGCCCGATGAATGCGGTGTTGGGTCTAAAGTTTAGATTGCATTTGCAATTTTGGGGTGTGGAAAAAATGCGTGTGAATGGATTTTGTACGCGTTATTTGGGATTTGATTGTCGCATGCATTGCGGCAGTGGAGGTGAGTGTTGCTTTCGACCTTTGGACATCTCTTTCGCGTCACGACCTGGGGCGAGTCTCATGGACCGGCGCTGGGGTGCACGATCGATGGTTGTCCTCCCGGGTTAAAGCTCGATATGGAGGACGTTCAGCATCAACTTTCGCGCCGCAGGCCGGGTCAATCAAAATTGGTCACGCCGCGCAAAGAGCCCGATAAAATCGAGATTCTTTCAGGAGTCTTTGAGGGCGTCACCACTGGAACCCCGATCCAGATGGTGATCTGGAACAAAGATGCGGATTCTAGAAAGTACCGCCAATGGAAGGATACCTGGAGGCCCAGCCACGCCGATTATACCTATGAGGCCAAGTATGGGCGGCGCGATTGGAGGGGGGGTGGCAGGGCTTCTGCCAGGGAGACGGCGGCCCGCGTGGCGGCAGGTGCTGTGGCGCAGCAGTGGCTCCAGGCGCGCTACGGCGTGGAGATCGTGGCGTGGGTTGAGCGGGTGGAGCGTTTGGTCGCTGAGGTCGATGGCGACAGCGTCGACCGTCAAAGCGTGGATGCCCATCCGACCCGCTGTCCAGACCCCGCGGTGGCTGGCGACATGGCCGAGCTCATCCAAACGGCGCGGATTGATCGCGACTCGCTGGGCGGCGTGGTGGGGTGTGTGGCCAGGGGGGTGCCGGCGGGATGGGGTGAGCCTGTCTTTGGAAAGGCAGAGGCGCTGCTGGCGTATGGCATGATGTCGTTGCCTGCGGCCAAGGGTTTCGAGTCCGGGGCTGGTTTTAATGGTGCAACCATGCGCGGCAGTCATCACAATGATCCCTTTGCCACCGACGATCAGGGCCGCGTGGTGACCACGACCAACCACGCCGGCGGCATCCTGGGAGGCATCAGCAGCGGCATGCCCATCACGATGCGCGTGGCGTTTAAACCGGTGGCGACCATCGCGCGCCCCCAAAAGACCGTCAACCGTCAGGGACAAGATGTCGACATCCTGATGAAAGGGCGGCACGATCCCTGTGTGTTGCCGCGCGCGGTGCCGTTGGTCGAGGCAATGGCCGCGTTGGTCTTGATGGATCTGGCGCTGATGCAAGAGGCCAGAGCGAGCTTCAGGGATACACCGTCATCATGAAGAATCTGGCCCATGGATGGAGAGCGCTTTGCGGGTTGGCGCTGTGTGGCGCGCTTTTGCTGGCCCAGGAGGACACGTACAGCCAGCCTGTGATGTGGGATGCGTACGATCATGCCGACACCAAGCGCCCCAGCCGCCGCCCGAGCATCAAATGGGGGCCGCTGGTCCAAAAGGTCACCGCGCAAGCGCTGGAGAGGCGCCTTGAGGCCATGGGTTGGAAGGTCGATGTGCTGGAAATCGCCGAGGAGAATATGGTGGCGTGCCTGGCTCGGAAGGAGGCGGGTGATCTGATCGCCTTCATTCATGAAGCCCCCACGATGAGCGAGCAGCAAGAGTTCGAACAAAACCTCAACACCGCGGATAATCCGCTCTTTTTTGTCATCGACGGCCGTAAAATCTTTGGCATCGTGACGATGGGACCCCAAAATGAGTCCGACCTCGACCTCCAGGAGCTGGCGCTGATCCTCCTTGGCGCCCAAAACCCCCCGTGAGATCATGAACTCGACATCGCAGATCCACATCACCCTCAACGGACAACCCCAAAGCATCCCCGCAGACGGCGATGTCCGTGCGCTGCTGCGTTGGCTCAAGATCGACCCTGAGGTTGGCGGTCTGGCGGTCGCCATCAACGCAGCCGTGGTGCCCCGCAGCAAGTGGGGCCAAACCATCGTGGCGCCCGGCGCGGATGTCGAGGTCGTGCGCGCGACTGCTGGTGGCTGAACCAAACTTGTCAGCCGCGCCCGGCGACTTTGTCCTGGCAGACTCTTGCCCAAGAGGGTAAAACCTGACCCTGAAGCTGCATTGACACCCGCAACCCCATCGGGCCACACCCCCACCAAAGCCAGGACGTTGCCATGAACTCGCCCCCGCTGACGCCCGCCGCCAAGCCGCTGACGCTGGCCGGAAAGACCTACACCAGCCGCCTGCTGGTGGGCACGTCCCGGTATCCCAACCTGGCGATCATGAACAAGGCACTCGACGCCAGCGGCGCTCAGATCGTCACCGTCTCCATCCGGCGCCTCAACCTCCAGCAAGACGGTGCCATGGGGGTGCTGGATGTCATCGATCGCCAGCGCTACACGCTCTTGCCCAACACCGCTGGCTGCTACACCGCCAAGGACGCCATTTTGACCGCCCATCTGGCGCGTGAAGCGCTCGGCACAAGTCTCATCAAGCTCGAAGTGCTCGGGGATGATCGCACCCTCTTTCCCGATGTGGGCAACCTCCTGGAGGCGGCGCGCGTCCTGGTCGATGACGGCTTCACCGTGCTGCCCTACTGCAATGACGATCCCGTCACCTGCCAAAAACTTGAAGACATCGGCTGCGCCGCGGTCATGCCCCTGGGGGCGCCCATCGGCAGCGGCATGGGGATCCGCAACCCCTACAACCTGCAAATCATCCGAGAGCTGGTCAACGTCCCCGTCATCGTGGACGCTGGGGTTGGGACGGCCTCCGATGCCGCCATCGCGATGGAGCTTGGCTGCGACGCGGTCTTGCTCAACAGCGCCATCGCTGGCGCCAAAGATCCCGTCAAGATGGCCGCCGCCATGCGCCTGGCCATCGACGGCGGCCGCCTTGCCTTTGAGGCTGGCCGCATCCCACGCAAACTCTACGCCACGGCCTCAAGCCCGCTTGAAGGCATTATTGGCACCCGCATCTCCAAACCGTGACCGCGCCCAAACCCTGGCGCATCGCCATCACCGACCCACAACTGCCCTCGCCGCAAAGCTGGCTCCAAGCCGCCGCAGCGTTGGTCCAAAGTGGCAACCTGCCCTGGCTCCACCTGCGCGCCAAAACCCTCTCTCATCCGCAACGCCTGCACGCCGCCCAGGTCCTTGCGCCGCTGTGCCGAACCCACCACACCGGGCTCATCATCAATGGGGATCTGGACATCGCCATCGCTGTCGGCGCCGATGCCCTTCACCTGCCTTCACAGGCCCCTGCCATCGAGCGCCCTCCCCAATTGCGCCACCTCATGCGCGCCTGCCACAGCCTGGAAGACATCCACAACGCCGCATCCCAATCTGCAGATCTGGTCACCCTCTCACCCGTCTTTCCCCCCAACTCCAAACAAGACCATCGACCCACGCTTGGGCTCGATGGCCTGCGCCGCATCGCCCAACGTTCTCCGCTGCCGATCATCGCGTTGGGCGGCATCACGCAGGACAACGCTCAGGCCTGCGTTGAAGCTGGCGCTGTGGGAACGGCGGCCATCGGGTGGTTTTTTGGGGGAGGGGGAAAAGTTGTGTGATTTCAGGGGCTTGTAAAGGTCTCCCCGACCTTCCCATCGGCCCCTTTCCACCCTCCCAGGACCATCTCCAGAACAAGCGCGCCGGTGACGGGCGTCAAGAGGATGCCGTTGCGGTAGTGTCCGGTGGCAAAGATGACACCGGGGGTTTGTGAGCGGGCGATGATGGGTTCGTTGTCCAGAGTGCCAGGTCTCAGCCCCACCCAGGTTTTCAAGAACTCCAGTTCATAAACAATGGGGAGGGTTTCGTAGGCGCCTCTGAGGACATCAAAAAGGCCGCCGGCGGTCAGCCGGTCATCAAAGCCTTTTTCTTCGCACGTGGCGCCGATGATCAGGCGTCCATCGGAGCGGGGAACGAGGTAGGCTTCGGGTGCGCGGACGACCCGTGTCAGGACGTGTTCCTGGGGCATTTGGACCGAGAACATCTGGCCTTTGACGGGGCGGACCTGTGGTCGGTGGGAGGGCTTGAGGCCGCCGACGCGGCGCGACCAGCATCCGGCGGCCAGTATGACGTTGTCTTTGGCGCGCAGGGTGGTGTGGGGTTGGTCGGGGTGGTGGGTGGGGTGCACGGCGGCGGTGGGGGTTTGGGTGTCGGTGTTGATGTGAGAGACGGTGGTTTGGGTCAGGATGGTGGCGCCGCAGCGGGTGGCGGCTTGGGTCAGGGCGTCGACGAGCTTGAGGTTGTCGACCTGATGGTCGGACGGGATGTCGATGGCGGCCTGGATGCGGTTGGAGAGGTAGGGTTCGAGCTGACGAGCTTGCGGGCCGGTGAGCCATTGAACGGGCAGACCCAGGCTTTGGCGATAGTCGAAGTGTCGGCGCAGATCTTCGGCGTCGTCCCGGTCGATGGCGACCATCAGCGTGCCGTGTGTGCGGTGGTCGAGGTCGATGCCGGTGAGCGCTTCGAGTTCTGCGGCGAAGCTGGGCCAAAGGATCATGCTGCGTTGTTTGAGTTCCAGAAACTCGCGCTCGACGTAGTCGATTTCGGCCAACGGAGCCAGCATCCCTGCGGCGGCCCGGCTGGCTCCGGCGCCGGGGTGATGGCGTTCAACGACCAGCACGCGGCGCCCTGCGTTGGCCAGCCTCCAGGCGATGACCAGGCCGATGACGCCCGCTCCGATGATGATGTCGTCGTGGATTTGGGCGCTGGCCTCGCGCAGGGCGTTGCTGGGCGTGGGTGTCTTGGTCATCAGTATTGCTTTTTGACCCTCGGTTTGCGGCGTTTGAAGTTTTTGCGTCCGATGTAATAGCGATTGAAGGGGGCTGCTTTGAGGCTGTCGCGGGCCTGGGTTGAGACTGTGCAGGCGCGCTTGCGGGGTTCTGAGTGGCTGCGCAGCAGGTTCTCCAGTTCGTCGTTGATCAGCCCTTCGAGACCGTCCGAGGTGCGCTTCTGGCCGTCGTCTCCTTGGAGTTTGGCCCAGCGCTGCCACATTTTTGCGAAGGATCCCGGGTCATATTGCGCGCGAATCATGATCTCGGTGGCGTTGATGTCGGCTTCATCCTCCTGGTTGGAGCTGAAGGCGCCTCGGGCAAGCGTCAAGATGACCGACGCCGAGATGGCCTCCTTTCCGGTCACGCCGATGGCCTTGAGGTATTCAAAGACGGCGGCGCAGTGGCCCATGTCAACGTGGCTGATTTCGTGGGCGAGGATTCCGGCCAGATCGGCCTCCGTTTTGATCCATGCGCCGCCTTTGTTTTCGAGCAGCCCGGTAAAGAAGTAGATGTGGCCGCCGGGGATGGCGAAGGCGTTGACGGTGGGATCGTCGATGACATGAAAGTGGTAGGGGATGTCGCGGCGCTCGATCTCGGCCAGCAGCGGTTGGGCGACGCGGGCCAGGTAGGCGCGCCATTTGCGGGTCTTGCGACCATCGACTTTGCCTTTGAACTGGGGGTGGTTGCGCACCTCCCGATCGAGTCGGTCACCAAGGTCGAGCTCTTCATCGACGCTCAACGGGGTTTGTTCGCGCATTTGACGGTCGACATCAAATGCGACGCGTTTGACGATGTCGCTGAGACGTTTTTTATCCCGACAAACTGATTTTTTGCTGGGCAATTTGATCTTGCCGCTGCGGACCACATCCTTGCTTTTGGTGCGAATGACCCCTTGCGGCACTTTGACCGTCAAACCGCTTCGACCGCTGGGCGTGACCACGCTGGGGCCGATGGGGTTGTCCTTGACCGGCTTGTATTTGATGACCTCCGCGCGAGGCTTTTGGGTTTTGGCCTCAGGCACAGGTTGCAGGTTGCGCATCGTCAAATAATAGCCTGCCGAAGCGGCCCCCAGGAGCACCAGAATCCCTGTGCATCCCACCAGCGCGCAGGACAAACCTCGAATTGTGGACGTGCTCTGTGTCATCTGCCGATGGTCTCGTGGTTTGGCGCATAGTTGATACTGAAGGTCTGGTCAGATTGCGCCGGTGGGTGTCCTGCCTTAACTTGAGAATCTCTCTTCAGAGGGGCTCTTGAGGTGTGGCACAGGCCGCGCCTGCACGCCGTTGGCGCAGGGCTTTGGTGCCCTGGCATGATGGTGTTGTCACCGCAGAGCTTTCCTTTGTGCCTGGCCGCTGTCAAGCGCGGCCATCCCAGAGGCAGCCCATCAATTTGAGGCCGGGCGTACGACCCTGCCTGCGGAGGTGTTCGAGCGTTTGATGAAGCCCTGATTTGGTGCGTTGGCCAGGACAAGGTGGCCGCATGCATTCTGATGTTTTGTCAGGCATCGCGGCGGCGATTTTGATCTATTGGCCACAATGTCCGATGATCGGTGTGTGGATCCGGCGTGAGATACACCACATTAAAGGAGCGATGAATGGCGCGATGGCTGCGTGCGTGGGTGGTCTGTGTGTGCGTGTTGGGGTGCTGGCTGGGGGCTGCTGCGCAGTCGCTGGCCGCCGACGTCCTTATCCTGGGGGCCCCTCGGGATGCGGGGTGGAACCTCGATGTGCGCGATGTCTTAAATGGCACCGGACGCCTGGAGAGTGTCGATGTCTGGGACCTCAATGACAATGGGTTGCCAGAGCTTGAGGACCTGAACTCCTACGACTGTGTGTTGGTCTACACCGACGACGGGTTTGCCCAGGCGGCCCAGTTGGGGGATCTGCTGGCGGCCTATGTTGACCAGGGTTATGGGGTCGTCGAAGGTTCGCGCAATTATTCGCTTGGCCTCAACATGGCGGGACGCTGGGTCAGCGGGGGTTACGCCACCTTGTTTTCCCGAGCAGAGGCCGGCGGCGGTTCGCTGGACACCAGCGCGAATCACCCGATCTTTGAAAACGTTGGTGCGCTCGAAGGGGGGGTCCACCGCAGCGGCGCGCGCTTGACCCGTTCAGGTGCGCAGCGCCTGGGGACGTGGGGAGACGGCGTGCCCGTGGCCGTTGTGCGCGAAGACAAAGCAGGGCGGATCGCCAGCCTCTCGGTCTTTCCGCCCTCTGGCCGCGTCAGCGCCGACTTCTGGCCCCTTGAGAGCGACAACGCTCGCCTGATCGTCAACGCCCTCCTGTGGGTGTCTCCGCAAGAACCCCCATCGATCTCCATTGAGCAAGCACCCGCCACCTTGCCCGAGGGACAGAGCGCCCAACTGGTGGCTGCGGCCCAGGACCCCAACGGTGAGCCGCTGACGATCTCCTGGGATCTGGACAACGACGGGGACTATGATGACGCGCAAGGGGCCACCGCCACTTTGCCGCCCCAGGACGGTCCCGCGCTGCACACGGTCCGCGTCCAGGTCTCTGATGGAAACACGGTCGCCAATGACAGCGTGCAAATTCAGATCCTCAACCAACTGCCCACCATCTCAAGCGTGATCGCGGTGCCCAACACCGCCCGAGAGTCCACTTCGGTCACTTTGCGCGTCACTGCCGCCGACATCGACGACGACCCGCTGACCTATCGGTGGCAACTGGGCGACGGCGCCACCGCCCAGGGCCGCACCGTCACCCACCGCTTCACCGATGTCTCCCAGCCCCGCGCCGTGGTCGAAGTCGATGACGGAGACGGCGGCGTCTCCGTCGGCTTTGTGGACATCACCATCACCGATCTACCCCCCTCAATCGATGGTGCCGTCAGCGGTCTCAGGACGCTGACAGAAGGTCAGGTGGGCACCTGGGGGATCAGCTTTGACAAGGCGCTCTTGGATGACGTCAACGTCATCTTTGATTGGGATGACGCCTCTGTGGCCGATCAACTTTTCTTTGAGCAAGACGCCACCTCAGGGCTCCTCCAGGCCAGCCACGTTTTTGCCAACGACGGCGCTTTTGAACTCCAGGTCACCCTCACCGACGATGACGACAGCGCTGACCAGGCTTCTCTGGACATCACCGTGACCAACGTGGCGCCGACCATCGACACCATCGAGCTGCCTTTCAGGCTCGAAGAGGGCAACCAGGGCCGCTTTGTGGCCCAGATCAGCGATCCTGGCTTTGATCCCATGGCGTTGACCTGGGACTTTGGCGACGGCGACACAGACACTCAAAACTTTGCCCCCACCGTGGGTCAACGCACCACCACCGCCGCCCACACCTACTGCCCAGGCCAATACACCGTTCGCCTCACCGCCGCCGACGACGACACCAGCACCACCGCGACGCGCTCCCTGACCGTCGCCAACCTCGACCCAGAGGTCCGCTCCCTGGTCTTGGACTCCTCCTCGGCCGCAGGCGCCCCCACCGCGCTGGTGGCCCGCGCCGCCGACCCGTGCGCCGACGCGCTGACCTTCACCTGGAACTTTGGCGACGGCTCCGAACCCATTGAGATCACCGTGCCGACCGTGCTCGGGGTCGCCGAAGCGCGCGTCAACCACGTCTTCTGCTCTGGGCAAAACACCGTCGAAGTCACCGTCACAGACAACCTCGGCGGCACCGACACCGCCGCCCTCAACCTTCAAACACAGGCTCGCCCCCCCACCCTCATCGCCTTTGAAGGCCCCGAAGAGGTCAGAGAAGGGCTCGCCACAGGGTGGTCTTTTGAGGCGTCCGATGCCTGCGCCGATGTGCTGCGCTTTACGTGGTCTTTCTCGGATGATGGCCCGACCATTGTTGAGGATGTGGCCACGACCAACGGCCGCGCCACCTCGGCGGTGTCGCCTTACCTCTGTGGCCCTGGTCAGCGCGCCGTCACCGTCACGGTGGACGATTTCCAGGCCGAGCCGCTGACGGCGTCTCAAAACTTCACCATCGACCAAACCCCCATGACGCTGCTCGACCATCAGGTGGGATCGCCCATCAACGAAGGCGAGCCGCTTGTGGCCAGCGCGCATGTCTCAAATGTGTGTGCTGGAGAGGTGACGTTTGATTGGGACTTTGGCCCTGGGACGCAGCCTGTGGAGGTTCGTGCCCCCGGTGAAGTGGATTTTGAGGCCGAAGCCGAAAGTCAGGTGGTGCGTGTCTCTGGCAACCGTCAGGTGTCATTGGCCGTGAGCAGCGAGGACGGCCAGAGCTTTGAAGACACCGTCGATGTGGTGGTGCGCAACGTGGCGCCGACCATCACAGCCATCCAGGCGCCTCAAACCGTCACCGAGCGTCAGAACTGGACCGCCACAGCCACGGCCACCGATCCAGGGGCCGAGGCGTTGACCTTTACCTGGGCGCCCGGTGGCGGCGTCAACCCGGTTGTGCAGACCGATGGGGCGTTGAACGGCGAGCGCACCAGCACCTTTTCCACATCTTTTTGTGGTCCTGGCCAGCGCAGCGTCTTGTTGACGGTGGCCGACCCCGATGGTGGCCAAACCGTCAGGGCACAGACCGTGGATGTTCAAAACGTGCCGCCTTCTGTGGCGTCCCTTCAAGCCCCCAATCAGGCCGTTCAAGGTCAGGAGGTGGGTTTTGAGGCGATTGTGACCGAGCCGTGCGCAGCGTCTCTTGAGGTGGTCTGGGATTTTGGCGATGGCACGCAGAGCGAACCGGTCGAAGTGGCCCTTCAGGCCGGTCAGGCCACGGTCACCGCCGCCCACACCTATCTGTCGCGCGGCGATCAACTTGTGCGTTTGCTGGTCACAGACGCCAGGGAGCAGATCACCGCCGAGCACCCCATCGAGATCCTCAATGCTGCGCCCACAGATGCGGCGTTGCTTGAGCCGCAGCAGACCACCGTCTCTGAGGGGCAGACCGTCTCTTTTGTGGCCAGCGCGCAGGACGCCGGCCAGGAACCGCTGCGCTTTGAGTGGTCTTTTGACGACGGACAGCCCGGTGTCGAGGAGAGCGTCGAGGTGCCCGCAGGTCAGCCGCGCCGCAGCGCCGTCACGCGGACGTTTGTGGACGACGGCGTGCACCAGGTCACCGCTCAGATTGGCGATGGGCAGGACAGCGTCCAATTGGAGGTCACCCTCACTGTGAACAACGTGGCGCCGAGGCTGACCACCGATCCGCCGCGCTTTGCCCAGCCTGAAGAGGGCTACACCGTGCAGTTGACGGCCACAGACCCCGGCATCAACGACACGCTCACCTTTGAGCTTCTTCAGTCCCCAGAGGGGATGACCCTCTCCGACGATGGCCAGTTGTCCTTTGTGCCGCCGCAGGGGTTGGAGGCGTTTGAGGTCTCGGTGCGTGTGGATGACGGTGATGGTGGTCAGGACACCCTCTCCTGGGAAGTCCTTGTGGGCTTCACCGACGAAGACGAGGATGGGGCGCCAGATCAGTGCGAGCGAGACAACGGGTTTGACCCGACCGATCCCGAGGACGGCGCGCAGGATGCTGATCTGGACGGCTTGACCAACGCTCAGGAGTGTCAGCGCGGCACCGACCCACGGGGCTTCAATGGTCCTGGGGCACCCAGCATCGAGAGCCCGCTGGCCGGCGCCAGGGTCGATGTGGCGGCGCTGCCCGATTTGGTCATCAACAACGCCGTGGATCCCGATGAAGACGCGTTGGTTTACACTTTTGAGGTCTACCACGAAGACGAGCCGCTGGTGCCAGTGATTCAGGCCGATGTGGACGGCGGGGTGTCCACCACGTCGCTGCCGCTGGCCTCGGAGCAGGTGCAGTGGCAGGTGGGCGAGTTTTATTGGTGGAGGGCGCGCGCCAGCGATGGTCTGGCGTTGGGTCCTTGGAGTGATCTGGGGGTGTTCCTGGTGATTGAGAACCTGGAAGACCCGCCGGAGAACTTCAGCCCGCCGACTCCGACGTTGATCGCCCCGATCGGGTTGGCGTCCGAGGCTGAGCCCGATTTTGTGGTGGCGCCGGTGACCGACCCCGATGGGGATGAGGTGTCCTACCTCTTTGAGGTCTACGAGGATGAGGGGTTGGAGGCGCTCTTTGAGGCTGCGCAGAGCCCCGAGCCTCGGTGGAGGGCAGAGGGCGTGTTGGTCGATGGTCAGCGTTACTGGTGGAGGGCTGCGGCGCAGGATTCAAGGGGCGATCGCAGCGCGTTTGGCCCCGCGCAGTCGTTTGTGGTCAATGCCGCCAACCGTTTGCCGCCTGCGCCGTCCATTGTGGCGCCCCAGCAAGGCCAGGAGATCACGTCGCTGCCGCTCGAAGTCGTTTGGGGCCAGGTCGAGGATCCCAACGCGGATCCGGTGGTGTATGTCGTGGAAGTGGCGTTGGCGGACAGCCCCCAGGCGGTGGTCTTGCGTCAGGAGGTCGATCCTGCGGGTCAGGAGGGCAACCTGAGCGTGACGGTGCCTGGGTTGGAGGAAGACACCGCGTACATCTTGACGGTGGCCGCGGCGGATCCCTTTGGAGCCGGTCCACGCGCGGAGGTGTCGTTCCAGGTCAACGTGGAGGATGGCGCGCCGAACGCGCCGGTCTTGTTGAACCCCGTGGGAGGGGAGCTGGCGTCGCTCAACGGCGAGCAGATGCGCATGGCGTTTGCGGCATCGACGGACCCGGAAGGGCAGGGGTTGACGTACACTCTGGAGGTCTTCTCTGACTCGACCGCTTCGGAGCGCCTCCTTGAGGTCGCAGGGATCACCGCGCGCTCCAGCGCGCCGGTCATTGAGGTGATGGTCGATGCCCTGCCTGCTGGAGACGGCTACGCCTGGGTGGTCACAGCCGAAGATGAGGCCGGAAACCTCAGCGTCCCCAGCGATTTTGAGACGTTTGCCGTCTCGCCCCCCACAACACCGCCCGATGACGTCGCTGTGCAAGCCCCGATGGCGGTCAGCCCGGTTTTGGGTCAGGAGGTTGAGCCCGAGGCGGTGGTTCTGGTGGCGACGGCCGCCGAGCTTGAGCAGGAGGCGACCCACGTCTTTGAGGTCTTCGCCGACCGGGATCTTTCTGAGAGTGTGTGGCGCTCGCAGGAGATTGAGGCCGAGGGTGAAGAGGTCACCGCGGAGGTGGACGCCGATGCCATTGACGGCCATGCCGAACTCTTCTGGGTTGTGACGGCGACCGATGGTCAGATGACGCTCACGAGCGTGCCTGCAAGCTTCCGCCTGTCGGGTGTCTTGCCCGCGGTTCAGCGCGGCAACATCTCGGCCGATGGCGGTTGCAGTACAGCCCCGGGCCGCGCAAGCGACGGCCTTTGGTTGTGCCTCTTGGGTGCCCTGGTGTGGGTGCACCGCCGCAGGCGGCGTTTGGCTTGATGATGTCCACGGGCGGCGCTTGATACCAAATACAGACGTCTGGCTTCATTTGTGGTGAACCTTTCGTCTGCACTTTGGTATGGGTGGCGCGTGGCCTGTGGAAATGCGCTCGCATGCAATATTGTGCGGCGACTTTGTGTTGACCCGCCGCAGTCAGGCCACAGCCCTGTTGTCACGTCAAAGCCTTCTCTTTGAGTTCCTTAAGAGGTTCACAGCCTTCTCTTGCTTGACATGTCCAGGGCGTGTGCGGTGTGCTCTGCGCGCCGAGATGTTTTTTATGTTTGGGGGTGGTTGATAGGGCCAAAGCCCAGCGCCCCTTGCTTGAGGTAGAACGATGATCGAGCAAATGAAGACGGCAGGTCCGCGACGATGGCTGGCTTTCCTCTTGTTGGCCTTCCTGGTTGGAGTGGGAGGGGCGACGGTGGCGTTGGCTGGGCAGGACGATGATGCCAAGCAGATGCGCGCAGGGGCGTCGCAGGCCGAAGAGGCCCCCGGCGTGCAATTCGTCAATGATTCGGACCTTGTCCCGGTGGGCAAGAGCCCCATCAAGGGCCAAAAGAACGCCCCTGTGACGATCGTGGCTTTTGAGGACTTTCAGTGTCCCTTCTGCGCCCGCGTTCAACCCACGCTCAAGCAGCTGCTGACCGATTACAAGGGCAAAGTCCGCGTCGTCTTCAAGCACAACCCGCTCTCGTTCCACAAAGACGCGGCGCTGGCGGCCGAGGCCTCCATGGCGGCCGGCGAGCAAGGCAAGTTCTGGCAGTACCACGACCTGCTCTTCAAGAACCAGAAGGCCCTCAAGCGCCCCGATTTGGAGAGCTACGCCAAGCAACTTGGCCTCAACATGAAGCGCTTCAACGCGGCCTTGGACAATGGGAAGTTCAAGAAGCACATCGCCGACGATCAGGCGCTGGCCAACAAGACCGGCGCCCGCGGCACGCCCAACTTCTTCATCAACGGCATCAAGTTTGTCGGCGCCAAGCCGCTGGCGGACTTCAAGAAGGTCATTGACGACGAGTTGAAGGTGGTCGGCAAGAAGAACGCCCGGGTTTACAAGGCCCGCGTGGCGGCCAACTTCCAGAAGGATCCGCCCGCCGCGCCCCGCAACAACCGTCCCCCCAGCAAGGACACCACCGTCTACAAAGTCCCCGTCGGCGACAGCCCCATCCTGGGCAGTAAAAATGCCCTGGTGACCATTGTCACCTTCCAGGACTTCCAGTGCCCCTTCTGCAGCCGCTCACAGAACACGCTGCGCGAGATCATGCTCAACAACAAGGGCAAAATCCGCATTGTCTTCAAGCACCTGCCGCTGCCCTTCCACAAAGAAGCCATGCCCGCGGCCCAGGCCGCCGTGGAGGCCCAACGCCAGGGCAAGTTCTGGGAGTTCCACGATCTGCTCTTCCAGAACCAGAAGGCGCTTGGCAAAGAAGAGCTTGCGGCCTACGCGCAGCGCGTTGGTATGGACGCCAACCGCATGCTCTACGCCCTGGACCAGGAGACCCACCTTGACCGCGTCAAAGAGGACACCGAGTTGGCCAGCAAGCTCGGTGCCCGCGGCACGCCGCACTTCTTCGTCAACGGCCGCCGCCTCTCGGGCGCTCAGCCCGTGGCCAGCTTCCAGGCGCTGATCGACGAGACCATCGCCAACGCCTCGGCGCTCATCAACACCCAGGGGCTGCGCGGAGACGCGCTCTACGAGGCCATCATCGCCAACGGCGCCGAGAAGTTTGAGGCCGCCGCGCCCGCCCCCGCCAAGCCCCCCGCCGACACCGTGCACAAGATCGCCGTGGGCAAGTCCCCCACCAAGGGGCCGGCGCGCGCCAAAGTGACGATCACCATCTTCAGCAACTTCCAGTGCCCCTTCTGCGCGCGCTCCACGGCCACGCTCAAGGAACTTGAGAAGACCTACAAAGGCAAAATCCGCTTTGTCTTCAAGAACCGTCCGCTGCCCTTCCACAAAGATGCTCGCCCCGCCGCCATCGCAGCCCTGGCCGCGCACCGCCAGGGCAAGTTCTGGGAGTTCCACGATCTGCTCTTTCAGGACCGCAACGCCCTCAAGCACGACAACTTTCTGGACTATGCTCGAAAGCTCAAGCTCAACATCCGCCGCTTCGAGAAAGACCTCAAAGACCCGGCCCTGGAGCAGTTGATCAAGGACGATGAGGCCATCGCGCAGACCGTCGGCGCCAGCGGCACCCCCACCTTCTACATCAACGGCCGCAAGCTCGTGGGCGCTCAGCCCGCGGCGGCCTTTGAGAAGATCATTGACGAAGAGCTGGCCAAGTAATTTCCCTACACCAGGCTGAACTCCAGGCCGCTGCAGATCCGTCGCATCCCTGCGATGGCCTGCGCAATGGCCAGATCAGCCTGGACGCCTTTGGGCGCCACGCAGCAGACGTAGGCAGACTCTCCCTCAATACAGATTCGACGCGCGGTCAGGCGCGAGTGGGTCAACCAGGGCAGATCCTGGCGCAGGAGCCTGGAGATGGCTTTGCGCTCGGCTCTGGAGTTGGCCTCGTAGAGCAGCGGGACGTAGGCCCCCAGGTTGCGCTCGGCCTCGGTTTGTTTTTCGGGCAGCGTCATCAAGTGACCGCTGTGATCGACCAGGATCATGTGCCGCAGTCCGAAGCGCTCGACGCAGGCTTTGAGTTGTAAATGGAGGGCTTCGGCGGTGATCTTGCTTCGGTGGCGTCTGCGCTCTGAGGGCGCGGTGTTCTGGTGCATGGTCTGGACCGTTGTGTTTGATGGGGCGTTGCGATGCCTGTTGGTCCATCGGCACAAGGGGGAGCAGACTTGATGGTCACCACAAGCCAAGGAGCTTGGTCGATGAAATGGAGACGACCAGGATGAGCACCACGCGGACAAAGCGCGGGCCCCAACTGACCGTCAAGCGTGTGCCAAGCCAGGCGCCGAGCATCGAGCCGGCCGCCAGCGCCAGCCCCGGAACCCACTGCACCATGTCGTTGTAGAGGAAGATCGCCAGCGGGAGCACCGTAAAGGCACACACCAGCATGGCTTTGATGGCGTTTGAGCGCACCAGATCTTCGCCTGTGGCCAGCACCAGGGCCGCCAACAGGAAGATGCCGACCCCAGCCTGCAGAAATCCGCCGTAAAACCCCACCGCCAGAAAGGTCAGCGCCTGCCACCAGGTCGGTTTGCCCGTGGGTTTGGGGGTCTTTGGTGCGTCTTCATCGTCTTTTTTGCCCTCCAGCCATCGCTTGGGTCGGACGATGACGACCACCAGCATGATCAGCATGACCACGCCGATGAGGCGCTTAAAGAGGGCCTCGTCCAGTTCGACCGAGACCATGGCGCCCGCCAGCGCGCCCAAACAGGTCGGCAGCAGCAGCCACAGGCCCATGCGGGCGTTGAGCGCGCCTTCGCGCTTGAACTGCCAGGTGGCCACGGCCGACTGAAGGATGACGCCGACGCGGTTGGTGCCGTTGGCCACGCCCGCAGGAAGCCCCAGGAGGATCATGACGGGCAGGGTGATCAGCGAGCCGCCCCCGGCGATGGTGTTGATCGCACCGGCAAAGACGCCCACCAGGGCCAATATCAGCAGTCCACCCGTGGTCACAGGTCTGGTCCCTCCATCTTGCCGCCGCCTTGTTTGGGGTTGGCGTCCGGCGACCTCACCATAATTGGCCGCGGTGGGGTTGGGAAGGACGTGGATCAGCACTTTGGTGTTGAGTCATCGATCATCAATGGCTTGACAAGAACGCACGGCGAGCCCAGAGCATGTGCCTCGCGATCTGATGGGCGCAGCGCCCGGGGGGAAGACGTGGATAGACTTGAAGCACAGCAACACACCATCTACCTGGCTCGGCACGGCTCTCAGGCCTACGATCTGGCCACACCGACCAGCGACGAGGACTTTAAAGGGGTCCTGGTGCCTGCGCAGCGGTACGTTTTTGGGTTCAAGCACCGCTTTGAGCAGTTTGAGACCCACGAGCCCGACGATCTGGTCATCTACACGCTGCCCAAGTTCTTCAAGCTGGCCACGGCGTGCAACCCCTCGATCATCGAGGTCCTCTTTGTGGAAGAGGAAGACATTGTCTCTTGTGAGCCCGAGGGCGAACTTTTGCGTCAGGAGCGCGATCGCTTTTTGTCCCAGCGGGCCCATCAGACCTTTACGGGTTATGCCCTTAGCCAGCTTAAGCGCATCCAGACCCACCGAGGGTGGCTGCTCAATCCTCCCGAGGGTGAGCCGACGCGCGCGGATTTTGACCTGCCGGCGCAGCCGACGCTGCCTTCGGCGCAGATCGGTGCGGCTTCGGCGGTCATTGAGCGCCAGGGGACGTCGGGCTTTGACACCAACTTCCTGGACATGCTCGACCGAGAGAAGCGCTGGCGCGCGGCGCACAAGTACTGGAAGCAGTACAACCAGTGGAAGAAGCACCGCAACCCGGCGCGCGCCAAGCTGGAGGCCCACTTTGGCTACGACTGCAAGCACGGCTCGCACCTGCTGCGTTTGTTGAGGATGGGTGAGGAGATCCTGGTTCAGGGCAAGGTGCTGGTGCGGCGCCCGGATCGCGAGGAGCTCTTGGATATCAAGTTGGGGCGCTGGCCTTACGAACGCTTGATGGAAGAGGCCAACGCGACCATGGATCGAATCAAGAAGCTGATGGAAAAGCCCGAGCTTCTGGCTGTGCCTGCGCACCCTGATGAGGAAGCGCTCGATGCGTTGTGCATGGATCTGATGATCCGTTGGTACCGCCGCAAAGGTGTGGTCGGGGCGAAGTGATATCTTGGAGACTGAACTGGTGTTGCGGCCATGGAGGCGCTATGGTTCAGAAGGTTGTGGATGGCATCTGGGAGAGGGCTTGATCGTGGTCGATCGGTCCTTTGCGAGGCCATGGAGGTGAAGAAGATGCGATTGGGTCTGTGGGCGTTTGTGTTGTGTGTGTCGCTCTGCGCGGTGGGAGGGTGCACAGGTCAAGACGCCGTGGGAGGCGCCGGTGCGGGAGGCAACAACCCGTTGCCCGATGCGGGTGGGGATGACCAGGACGGTCAGAGCGATCCTGATGAAGACGCGCAAGATCCCCAAGACACCGGTGACGATCCCGACGAAGACGTTCAGGATGGGCCTGACAGTGACGATGAGCCCGACGCGGACGAGCCGGACGTCGATGAGCCCGACGGTGATGATGAGCCCAATGAGGGCGATCCGTGCCAAAGCCCCGATGCGTGCGACGAGGGGCTGACGTGCCTGGTGCGCGTGTTGGATGGCGGCGCTGTGGAGGCGCTTTGCCTGGAGCCCAACGACAACGGTCGCCCCCCTGGTGCGGCGTGTGATGAGCACCTGCAGTGTGCGGCCAACCTTTGCCTTGAGGGGGTGTTGACGGATGTCTGCAGCCACCCGTGTGAAGATGACGCCGACTGTGAAGTGGAGGGTTACCGCTGTCGGGAGCGTCAGTTGACCGACAACCCCGAGTCGACCTTGAGCCTCTGTGAGCCGCCAGCGCCCAGCCCATGTTTGAGCGACGCAGAGTGCTCCGATGGCCTGCGCTGTCTTGTGGTCCCCAACCTGGACGCCACTGCGCTGATCGCCGTCTGTGGTGATCCGCCGGGTCAGGGCGAGCCCGGTGAGGCGTGTGATCAAGACCAAGAGTGCGCTTCGGGCATTTGCTTGCAGGGGTTCTGCTCGGCGCTTTGCCAGGGGGCCGATGGTTGCGGCGAAGAGCAGCTGTGCGAGCTGCGCGCGCTCAACCGCGAAGGGCTCGCCGCAGCCTTTGAGATGTGCCGCACGCTGCCGCCGGTGGAGTGCCTGAGCGATGACCAGTGCACCGAAGGCAATCGCGTGTGTGGCAGCATTGAGTCCACCGAGGACGCCGTGTCGTTGACATGCACCGATCCGGCGGTCGACGGAGGCATCCTGGGCGCGCCGTGTGAAGGGACGCTCTCGCTCAACGACCAGTGCTTTAGCCGTCTGTGCCTGCGCGGTGTGACGGACGAGTGCACCGCCGCGTGCGTGGACAACGACGACTGCGCAGGTGGCCCTGGGGGTTATATTTGCACGGAGTTCCGCTTTGCGGGCGAGCGGCTGCGGCTTTGCGCCGACAGCTGCGAGCACGATGAGGATTGTGAGCGCGAAGGTCAGCTCTGTGGTTTTGGTCGCAACGAAGGCGACGATCGCTTTGAGTTTGTCTGCCGCAACCCCATGGGTGAAGACGGCCCTGGCAGCGACTGCTCCGAGGAGGTCAACTGCCTCAACGGCATCTGCCTCATCCGCCCCGAGGAGCGCGTCTGCACGGTGCCCTGTGTCACCGACGACGATTGCCCCGACGTCCTGCCGGTTTGCGGGGACGCCACGATCACGCGCCCCAGCGGGGACGACACCCAGACATTGCGGGTCTGCACCATCCGTTGATGGGGCGCTTTGAGCCGGTCGCCATCGACCGGCGCTCCCACCACACAGATCTCAACACGATGCGAGGGCGGCTCGGTGCCGCGGTGTGCTCACTGCTGCGCTTTGAGGTATTGCTCAATGCCGCGGTTGACCCCCTTGAGGTTGGGTGTAATCATCTTCACGACGAAGCGCTCGACCTCGCCGCCGATCTTGCCCGCCAAAAGCCTGGGCACGCCGGGGATCCCCTTGGCGTCCACAGCCAGGTTTCCTTCAATGACCACTTTGGTGCGGTTGTCGTCGAGCTTGCTGTAGACGGTCTTGCCCGAGGTCTGGACGCGGTCGGGCATGAAGCCCACTTCCAGGTTCCACTCACAGCGGTGGTCGTTGTCGTGCCACAGCGCGTGGTCCTTCCACTGGAGCATTTCGGGTTTGACAAAGGGGCGCAGCATGGAGGGGACCTCTGAGGGGGCTGCTTTCCAGAGGTTCAAGAGCCTCGTTTTGCCGTCGCCTTCGTCCTTGCGCTCCAGAACTTCGATGTTCTTGATGTTGGGAAGGTAGGCCGCCAACTCTGCCATGTGGTCGCGTTGGGTCTTGTAGACCTGCTCCAGAGGGAAGTTGATCACATCTTCGACAAAGAGCTTCATGAACCATTCTCCTGAATTTGTCCGCGTGCACTGACCTCGCTGGGTCAACGCAGCTTGGCCGCAGTTCAACACAGAGTGCGCCCTTTGGGTCGGCCTCCTGCTGGGGTTTGTTCCGGTGGAGGCTTTGTGCCAGGGCGAGCGCGTGGTGTCGTTTTGGGCCCGGATGGGATGTTGAGGGTGCTTGTGGGCGCCCCTGTGAGACACAACCGCTCTGGTATACCCCAGCTTGGGTCAGGGGTTCCAGCGCAGGGAGCCAGGCGGTGTGATGGGATGTGGCAGGGGAGGGGTGGGCGGTAACGGCGAGCTTCAGTTGATTTGGTTGATGGCGCGCGTGGCGTAGAAGCGCACGAGTTCGTCTTTGTCGTTGAGGAGGATGATGAGGTGGTTGAGGGATGAGGTGCGTCCGATTTGTCCCAGCGCCACACAGGCGTATTGGCGCACGGTGGAGCGTTCATGTTGGAGGGCTTTGTGCAGGACTTCCAGGGCGGCGGGATCACCGATTTGTCCCAGGGCTCGGATGGCGCTGAGCATGCGGACGTCGTGGCGTTGGATCATGGCGGTCAGGTGAGGCACGGCGCGTTGGACTTTGTGGTGTCCCAGGGCGTGTGCGGCCTCGGCGCGGACATCCTCCCAGGGGTCTTCGAGGGCCAGGATGAAGGCTTCGTGGGCTTGGGGGGAGTTGAATTGGCCAAGGACGCGCATCAACTCGGCGCGGACGTAGTTGCGCGGTTCGTGGGTCAAGGCCATCAGTTGGTCGATGTCCTGGGGTTGTGCGCTGGCGCCCATGATCTGGATGTAGCGCACAGCCAGGGTCTTGGGCAGGGCCTGGAAGCGCTCGGGCTCCATGTCGGGGGAGATGAGCGGGGTGACGTGTTGGGGGTGTGCCTCAAGGGCGCGCTGTGCGTAGAAGGCCAGCCGGGTGTGATCGCCCTGAACCATGTCGAGCAGTTTCCGCGCACCGGTATTGCCGCACGAGGCCATCAGGAAGGCCAGGTGCTGTCCGTCCTGGGGGTCCATTTGGGGCAGGCGCTCGTTGAGCTGCGAGACGAGTTGGTCCTCATGTTTGGTGCTCAGCCGCGCGACGGCGCTCTGGACAGCCCGCGTGACGTCGTTGTGGTGGCTGGCGCTGGGTGGTGCCAGCATCAAGAGGGTGTCGAGTGATGCGTCATCGTGTGCTTCGAGGGCGTCGATGGCTGCCGCGCGGACTTCTGAGCGGACGTCTGAGGCCGCGGGGATCAGCGCCGCCGCCGACTGTGCGTTGGGGTAGCTTCCCAGGGCCAACGCCGCAGAGCGGCGCACTCGCCATGCCCTATCGCGCAGGCCACGATCGATCAGGTGGGAGAGCCACTGGGGTTGGGGGTTTTGGCCGAGGCTGGTCATGATCTTGGCGCGCACGTTGGTGTCGGGGTCATCGAGCAGAGACTCGATGAGCCGTGCGTGGCGCGTGCGTTTGAAGTGTCCAAGGGCCGCAGCGGCCCGTTGCCGCATGACGGGGTCGTCCTCTTTGGCCAGGGCGCGCAGTTGAATCAGGCCAGCTTGCCCCAGGCCCGCAAAAGACGGCAGGGCCAGTTGAACCAGCGTGTCGTTGTCGGATCGCACAGCGTCGGTCAAAACGGCGAGCGTCTCTTTGTGGGGGTGTGCGGCGATGGTCTTGAGGATTTGCTCGCCGAGGGCCGTTCTCCAGGGCGCAGATTTGTGCAGTGAGCGGGCCATGATGCTGGCGCGCAGGCCGTGGTGTTGGGTCAGGTATTGAAGCGCGGCGCGGGCAAAGGCGGCTTTGTCGTCCGGTACGGGGCTTTGTTCAGGGTGGTTTTTGACCATGTGACGCACGGCGCCGACCACTGGTTCGACGCCTTCTTTGGAGGCGGTCATGGTCAAGAGTTCGGTGGCGGCAGCCTGGGCGCCAGGGGGTCCTTGTTCGATGGCTCGGATGATCCAGGGACGCGCGGGAGGGCCGACGGCGATGAGCGCTTCGGTGGCCTGCTGGCGAGTGGCGGGTTCTTCGAGCAAAGTGACCAGGGATTCGATTTCCTGGCGCAGGTTGGGTTGGAGGGCGAAGACGTCTTCGGGTTCAAGGAAGAGCAGCTTGCTCAGTACGATGGGTCCATAGCCCCAGGTGCCATCGAGTCGCAGCGAGATCTGGTTGGTGACCAGCGGCTCGGGGAAGTCGATCGGTTGGATGGCCGAGGTGTCCTGGAGGTTGATGGAAAAGGGTTCGCGGCCATCGGCGGCGACGGTCACAAGTCCAGCGCGCCGTGATTGTCGCCATGCGTCGACGCCGGAGCCGTCGCCGGTAAGGATTTCAATGCGTGCGATGTAGCGCACGGTAGAGAACTTGACCTCGATGGTGGTGTGTTCGCCGTCCTGGGCCGTCCAGGCGGTCCAGTTGCGCTCATCCCAGAGCGCGGCGTTGGGCTGCGTTTGGGGTGTGCCATCGATGGAGACGCCGTTGAACTCGGTGTGCGCGATGGGTTTGAGTTTGACGTCGGTGGGGGATTGCGCGGCGGCGATGCCCGAGAGGAGCATTGCGGCGGCGGTGGTGGCCAGCGCGGGGAGCGCGGGGCGGCGGGGTGCTGAGCGGATCATGACGACTTCCTCCGTGGGACACATGGAACGACACCAGTTGTGAGGGCCTTGGGCGGCCTTCAGGCATGGGTCGGGTGTCCCATCGGAAGATCATCGTGAGTGCTTCAGGGGGATCTGAAGAGGTTTGTGCCGATGGGGTGCTCAGTAGAGCTCTTCGGCGTCGTCTTCCTCGTCGTCATCGTAGTCATCGTCGTCGTCGTATTCGGCGTCGAGCAGGACATCAATGGCTTTGGGATATTTTTTGCCGTCGCTGCCGCCGTACTTGAAGAGCGCGGGGATGAGTTCGCCAGGCTGGTAGGTGGGCAGCTGGGCGCGCAGCTCGTCGTCGACGACGTTGGCGATGTGGAAGAAGAACTTCTGATCTTTTTCTGCTTCGATGAAGCCAAAGCCTTTGTCGGTGAAGTAGGCGATGATGTGTCCCGCCAACTCCTGTCCGATGCGGTGGCCCATGTGCTGGGTGTCGCGGCGCAGGCGCCGGACGTTCTCTTCCACGTCGAAGTAGTGGAAGGTGCAGTCCTCAAAGATGCGCAAGCCGATCGACTTGAAGTGGCTGTAGCGGCGATCAAAGAGGAAGGCCATGCAGGCGCTGATGGCGACAGGGATGGCGCCGGTGAAGACGGTGTTGGGGTGGAGTTCGATGTAGATCGCCTTGTGGACGACGCCCCGGCGAGAGGTGTCGAGGAAGACGGTTTGTGTATCGAGGTCATCGGTGCCGGTGTGGATGCGGATGCCCAGATTGACATGGGCATGGATCCGGGAAATCCGGGTCACGACGGCGTCGAGATTGTACTGGCTCAGGTAATCGGGGTCGCGGTCCAGGCGACAGCCGTGCTCTTCGAGGCTGGTCGAGAATGCAGCGGTGATGTCAGCGTGGGAAGCGTCAGGGCTATCAACACCTGTGCCAGGGGTTCGATCTTGGGACATCTTCAAAGCACCATTTCCAGCGGAGCCATTGGGCTTGGACTGCTCATGGAAAGCCGACATTCATACCTCCATACAACAAGCAGCGGACGGCGTGGCGTTCAAAAGCCTTAATATTGTGTCACCGTGCAAGAGCGGGCTGGGCAGTGTCCATCCCGGCAAAACTATGATGCGCGTTGACCACGGGGGTTTCGACGCCCATACACATTCGGGCGCACGAAACCAGCTTTTGGTTTGTCCAACGACGTCGTCTCAACAAAACGAAGATGTGCAGGTTACAACAAAAAGGCCGGTCATCAATACACTTCTTTTCAAAGACAACACACAAGGGGCGTGCCGGCACCATAAGGTCACGCCTGCAACATCTACTTCACCATCAGGGTCCACAACACCGTCACCTGTTGACCGCATGGGTGGTTTGCCAGGTCATTGGGGTTGTGTCAGGGGTTGTGTCCGATTTTGGACATCACCGTCCATATCATCAGTTTGGGTCATTCTTGTCAAGCTGGCGGTCTCTCATCCCAAAGCCCAACAAAAAATCCCCATCGATTGGGCACACAGCGGGCCTTGGCGATCACCTCTTCGAGGCTCAGGCCGTGTTCCTGGCAGTATTGTTCAAAGCGCTGGCGGTGGTGTTGGGCGCGGCGTTGGGCGGCGCTGCGCACGATCACCAGCGTCATCAGGGCCGCGGCGGCCACCAGCAAGGCGATCTGCAGCGGCGCCAGCGACACCTTCTGCAGCACCACCCAGGGGGCGGCGGCCGCCACCGTCACCGTCGCCACCCCGCCCAGGCCGTAGAGGCCCTTCATGGAGGACTCGATCGCGTCCAACGCCGCCTCATGTCCCCCCAGTACGGGTTCGATGTGTGCCTTGTCGATGGGGTGGAGGTCTTGCACCGGGTCTGCTCCTGGTGTGTGTTGGCGAGTCAAGAAGGCGCCAGCAGAGGGCTTTCTTCCCGCTTGATCGCTTCTTCTTTGGTGGGGGGCGCTCTTTGGTAAGACTTTTCTTGCGTGTGGGGCTGGTTCGATGCCCCTTTAGGTGGCCGCGGGGTCGGCTTCGACTTTTCAGGCGGCCTCTGAGAGAATAACTTTGGCCGCTGGTGTCTTCTTGTTCAACAGGGGCATCCTGTCTTCAGGGCCGTTGTGGACACGGGGTTGTGTTGCTGGAGTTGAGCGTGCTGGTGCGGCGAGAACGCCCGGGCAGGCCTCTCCCCAAGGAGCGTTAAAGCGTGAAGGAAGCCTACGAATTTCTCTCCAAAGGCGGGATCTTGATGATTCCGATCCTCCTGTGCAGTGTGATCGCCCTGGCGATTTTCCTGGAGCGGTTGTGGGCCTTGCAGCGGCCCAATGTCATCCCCACGCGCTTCTTGAAGTTGGTCATGGAGCTGCTCGAGCGGCGAGAGTTTGAGCAGGCCCAGGCGCTGTGCAAGGGCAATGACTCTTCGTTGGCGGCGGTCGTGGGCTCGGGTCTGCGTCACGCCGGCAAGGGTCGCAGCTTGATCAAGGAGGTCATGGAGGAGACCGGGCGGCGCGAGACGGCCTATCTGGAGCGCGGCGTGGGTGTCCTGGGGTTGATCGCCTCGGTGGCGCCGCTCTTGGGGCTGCTGGGGACCGTCACTGGTATGATTCGCGTCTTCCAGCGCGTGGTCAACCAGGTCGAGGCCAGCGGCGGCGCGCAGGTCAACGCCGGCGCCCTGGCCAACGGCATCTGGGAGGCGCTGATCACTACCGCGGCGGGCCTCTCGGTGGCGATCCCGGTCTTTGTGATGTTCAAGTTCCTGACCAGCCGCGTCGATGGCCTGCTGGTTGAGATGGAAGAGCGCAGCCTGGAGATGGCCGAGTTGATGGTCGGCGGACTGGACGCGGTGCCGACGCCCGCGCCCAAAGCTGCCGAACCCCAGGAGGCCAGCGAATGAACTTTCGTGACACGCGCTCGCGGCGCCGACCCGAGCCGACCCTGGAGATGACCCCGCTGATCGATGTCGTCTTCCTGCTGCTGATCTGCTTTTTGATCAGCAGCACATATGTCTACGACGACAACCG
>CAKZKQ010000091.1 GCA_937123825.1 uncultured Pseudomonadota bacterium | reverse complement strand
GCAGTGGGGCGACGGTGTGCGTTGGAGGGTGGTGGTGCCGGTTTGGAGTGCGTCGTTTTGACGGATGGGTGTCCACTTCCTGCAAAGCGATCTGTGTGCGCAAGGGGGCTTTGTGTAGAGGTTTGGGTGTGCAAAACACCACCATCGCCTTTGGCGCACACACTTTTGTGACGGCGCGATGGGGAAGAGGGTGTTGGCATCGACATTTTGGGATGGCCGCTTACCTTTGGGTTTGAACACACGGCGGCGCTCTTTGGTGTGAGGCCTGGAGGCGCGGTGTTGATCCGATGAGCGACGCGCTGCCATGCCCGACAATCCATTTTCCATCGCCTTTAAGGCCCTTCAAAACGCCGCCGACTACGCTGTGGGTCCCACTGGAGAGGCCTACCGAGGGTTTTTTGCCCCCGGTGCCTACCGCGACCCCGAGGACATCCGCGAGGAGCTGGCCGCCATGCACCGCCAGCACCCAAAGGTGGTGACGCTGGAGTCTTTGGAGACCCGAACGCTGGAGGGCCGCGCCATCCCGTTGATTCGGCTGCGCCATCCATCGCTGCCCACAGGCGCGCCCAGGGTCTTGCTGGCGGCCCAACTTCACGCGCGTGAGTTCATCGGCGGCGAGACGGCCATGGAGGCGCTCTGGGACATGCTCCAGGGGCGCGATGAGCGGGCGGCGGCGTTGTTGCGGCGCGCTGAGGTGGATGTCTTGCCGCTGATCAACCCCGATGGGGTGTGGCGCAACGTGCGCCGGATCCGGCAGCGCGGTTGGCGCTTTGGTCCGCTGCACCGCGGCAATGCCCGCAGCGTCGATCTCAACCGCAACTTTGGGGCCGGTTACAGCAACCGCCAGCGCACCTACCGTTGGCGGCTCAGCGACGAGTTTGCTGGCGCCGGTCCCTTCTCCGAGCCCGAAAGTCAGGCGCTGCGCGCCTTGGTTCAGGCGCGCCGCTACCAGGCGGTCATCAACCTCCACAGTTACTCCTCGGTCTTTCTCTATCCCGGCTACGGTGACAACGGGGTGGACCCTGTGGTGGCCGAGATCGCCAGGACCCTCCCGGCCCTCCAACCCCATGAGCCCTACGAAGTGGTCCACGGCGCCCGGTTTTTTGCCCGCACAGCGCTGGCTACCGCCGTCTTGACCGCCGTGCGCGGCACGCGGTGGGTCCACGGCACCTTTGACGACTGGCTCTTTAATGAGGGCATCCACACGCTCTTGATCGAAATCTCCAAGCCGGGGCCGCTGCCCGAGCACGCCGCCGAGATGGTCTTAAGCCACCTGCGGCTCTTCAACCCGCCGCCCGCCGAGCGTCTCAAGGCCGTTCAGAACGTTCTCCCGGCCATTTTTGCTTTCTACCTGGGGGTTTTGGACCAAAAACGGTTGTGAAGGGTCCTCGCGCTTCTTACCTTCACTCCCTGCGTGGAGAAGATTGGATGCGGAGGATGGGCCATTGTTGAGCGATCGCAGAAAGAAGGCGTTGATGAAGTTGGCGGCGGCGGAGCCGAGCGCAGAGGCGTGGCGGACGCTCTGTGAGCGGCTGAGCAAGCTCAAGCGCGCAGAGGTGTCGAGCGACTTGCTGGGGGATCTGGACGCGCAGATGGGCGATCGTTGGCCCGACTCGCTGCGCGCCACGATGTGCGGGATGAAATGGGACGAGGACATGTTGGCTGGCCGCCACGATCCTCGCCATCTCCTGGTCCGCACGCTGCGTTACGACAAATATTTCTCAGGCCGCTACACCGGGCTCATGATCCGCTCTCCGGATCATGTCGCAGGCTCGATCGCCCGCTCCAAGGCGCCCCAGCATTGGACTCAACTGCGCTCCATTCGCTTGAGCCACCAGAATTTGAGCGATGCCGATGTGCGCGCCATCGCCAAAGCGCCTTTGCCCCACCTGCGGCACCTGGCGCTGACGGACATCTCGGTGGCCGCCCTGGAGGCGATCTGCCAGGCGCCCTGGGCCAAGCAGCTTGAGGATCTGTCGTTCAACATCAAGGGCGACGGCGATGCGGCGTTTATGGCGCTGGCCGAGGCGCCTTTTGAGCGCCTCAACAAGCTCTACGTGGGCGACACCAAGCCCAGGGAGACTGGCGCCGAGCGCTTTGCGCAGTCCAAGCAGATGCCCGCGTTGACGTCTCTGTCGTTTGGCAGCGTGCCGCTGAGCGCGTCGGTCCTCAGGGCGCTCTCCACCGGCCTCCATGCGCTGCGGGAGTTGAGCCTCTACAAGTGCAACGTCAACGCCCAGCGCCTCCATGCGCTCCTGGAGGACACCCACCTTAGCCTCTGCGAACTGCGCCTGGACATCAACCCGCTGGGGGATGAGGGGGCGCGCGTGCTGGCGGCCTTTGGGGACGGGATCGAGTCGCTGAGCATGGACCGCGTTGGCATGACGGACAACGGCATGGAGGCTCTGGCGAGTTCGCCCAAGCTGCGCCGCTTGAAGTCCTTGAAGATGTGCAAAGGTTGGGGCGAAACGCGCGAAAACAAGCTGACCGGGCGCGGGCTGACGGCGTTGTTGGATTCGGCGTATTTGAGTCACCTGTCTGAGTTGGAGCTTGAAGGCAGCTTTGAGAGCATCGACGGGGGGTTGCTTGGCGGTTTGGAGGCGCTGGTGCTTCGCGGCGCGGGCGCCGGGATTGATTTTGGCCGTTTGGGGCGCGCTCTGGGTTCGGGGCTGCGTCGGCTGGAGTTGTCCGATTGCGGCATGGACGCCGCTGGCGCCGACGCCCTCTTTGAGCGGCTGATCGTGGAGGAACTCGAAACGGTCAAGTTGTCCAAGAATCGCCTGGGGGCGGTCGCTTTTGGGCGGCTCCAGCACGCTCCAAAGCTCAACGCGCTGCATTTGGACCACTGCGGGTTGGGCGCCGACGACATCGCCCCGCTGCTCGAATCCCACGCGCGTCCCGAGCGGGTCTACCTGGACCACAACCCGCTTGGCGATGAGGGTGTGATGCGTCTGGCGGCCAGCCCGTTCATCTCGGAGACGCTCCACCTGGGGCTCAATGAAACCGGCGTCACTTGCCGGGGGGCGGTGGCGCTGGCCCATTCGCCGCACATGGAGCGCGCCGAGCGAGTCTTTTTGGAGAACAACCAGATCGGCGATGAGGGCGCGCTGGAGTTGGCAAAGCGCGTCAAGCGAGGCGGTGGGTGGATGAACGTCACCCTGTACAACAACGATTATGGGGCCGAGGCCGAGGCAGTCCTTAAAAAGACGCCGCCGCGTTGCTGTCCTTGAGCCTTATTTTGGGGATTGGGTTTGTTTGGGGTGTGGGAATGTCCGGTTTCGTGCCGTGCTTGATGCAAAGCACGTTGATCGCGCCGTGGGCTTCCAGTAATAGTGTCTGGCTGCGAAGCGCGGCACGCCGAAGGGAGGCTCAATGAGCGAGGAAAGCGAAAGCGACATTGTCAGACTGGAAGTGGATGGCAAAGAGGTGATTCTGGTGGGCACGGCCCACGTTTCGCAGGAGTCGGTGGAGACCGTCCGGCGGATCATCTCCCAGGAAAATCCCGATGTGGTCTGCGTGGAGCTCGATGAGCAGCGCTACAAAGTCCTCAAGGACAAGAAGTGGTGGCAATCGCTCGACCTCAAGGAGGTCTTCCGCAAGGGGCAGGCGCCGTTTTTGATCGCCAACCTCATCCTCTCGTCCTACCAGCGCCGTCTGGGCATGGAGACCGGGGTCAAGCCCGGATCTGAGTTGGCCGAGGCCGCCGCCGTGGCGGAGAAGTCCGACATCGCGGTCGAGTTGATCGATCGTCAGATCCGCACCACGCTCCTGCGCGCCTGGCGCAAGACCGGCTTCTGGAAGAAGGTCAACCTGGCGGCGGAGTTGATGGCGTCGGTTCTGCCGGGCGGAGGCGGTGAGGGCGCCGTGGAGATGACCGAAGAGGAGCTGCGCAAGCTGCGCGAGGGCGACACCCTCTCGGTCATGCTCGAAGAGATGGGCAAGACCCTGCCGTCGATCAAAGAAGTCCTGGTCGATGAGCGCGACTTCTACATGTCCACCGGCATCCGCCGCGCCAAGGGCGACAAGGTGGTGGCGGTCGTGGGTGCGGCGCACGTCCCCGGCATGACGCGCCACCTCAAGGCCGCCGAGCCCATCGATCAACAACACTTTGACGAGATCTCGGTGGTCCCCGAAAAGAGCTTCCTGTCGCGGGCGCTGCCCTGGCTGGTGCCGTTCATCGTGGCGGTGCTCTTTGCGGTGGGCTTTGTCTACGGCGACACCGAGAAGGTCAAAAACGCGGCCGTGGCCTGGGTGCTGGCCAACGGCATCCTCTCGGCGCTGGGCACCATTTTGGCCTTCGGTCACCCCATGACCGTCATCGCCGCCTTTATTGCGGCGCCGCTGACCTCGCTCAACCCCACCATCGGGGCCGGGTACGTCACCGGCATTGTCCAGGCCTGGCTCCATCCCCCCAAAGTGCGTGACATGGAGCAGCTCAGCGAAGAGTTGGTCTCCTGGAAAGGCTGGTGGACCAACCGCATGGCCCGCGTGCTGCTGGTCTTCCTCTTCTCCTCCATCGGCAGCAGCATCGGCACGGTCGTGGCCTTCAAGTGGCTCAAAGACCTGGTCTGATCCCCTTCATTTTCTCCCTTCATACACTTCCCAGCGAGCCCGAAGCACAGCCCGGCGCATCTGTCATCAACGGATGACGTGTCAGGGGGGGTTTGTTTATGGAAGAGGGTCTGGGTGTGCCCCTTGAAGGGGTGCAGGTGGTGTGGTTCAAGCGCGATCTACGGGTGCGCGATCACGCCCCATTGCTTCAAGCCTGCCAACGCGGTCCCATCATCTGCCTCTACATCTACGAGCCCTCCTGGCTGCTGGCCCCAGACTTTGACCCGATGCACCTGCGCTTCATCAACCAGTCCCTGGCGGAGCTTGAGGTGGAGCTGGCCCGTCGCGGTGGGCAGCTTCTCTTGCGCGTGGGCGAGGTGGTGGAGGTCCTTGAGGGTCTGCACCGCAAAGTGCCCTTTGGGGCCTTGTGGAGTCATGAGGAGACGGGCAACTGGTTGAGCTTCATGCGGGATCGCGCCGTGGAGCGCTGGGCCCAGGAGCGAGGTGTGGTCTGGCACCAGTCGCCGTGCAACGCGGTGGTGCGTCGGCTTAAAAATCGCGACCTTTGGGCGGGCATCTGGCAGCGCCGGATGGGGCCAAAGCCGCTGCGGCCGCCCGATTGGATCCACCGGGTGCCTGGGTTGGCGGCCGAGGGCATCCGCAGCCCGTTGGAGCTGGGTTTGGACAGCGCTGGGGTGCGCCCTGAGGCCGTGATGGGCGGTGAGCGGGCAGGGTGGGCGGCGTTGGAGTCCTTTTTGGAGGTGCGCGGGGTCAATTATCGGGCGGACATGGCCAGTCCGGTTCAAGGATGGCGCAGTTGCAGTCGGATCAGCCCCCATTTGACCTGGGGCAACCTGTCGATCCGTCAGGTTCACCACCGCCTGGGCCAGCAATTTGAGGTTTTGCGCCGCGCCCCGGCGCCGAGCGTCGATCCACGCTGGAAAAACTCGCTGACCTCGTTTCGCAGTCGACTCTTCTGGCATTGCCACTTCATCCAGAAGCTTGAAGATGAGCCCGAGCTGGAGTTTCGCAACATGAACCCGGGCTTTGATGGGATGCGCGACCATGAACACCTCGATCGCACCCGCTTTGAGGCCTGGTGCGCCGGTCAAACCGGTTATCCGTTGGTCGATGCCTGCATGAGGGCGCTGCACGCCGGGGGGTGGATCAACTTCAGGATGCGGGCGATGCTGGTCTCCTTTGCGTCCTACCACCTGTGGCTCCATTGGGTGGAGCCAGCGCGCTATCTGGCCCGTCAATTTCTGGATTACGAGCCCGGCATTCACTACACCCAGTTTCAAATGCAGTCCGGAGTCACGGGCATCAACACCTTGCGCATCTACTCGCCGCGCAAACAGGCCAGGGAACAGGACCCAACCGGCGAGTTCATCAAGCGCTACGTGCCGGAGCTGGCCGGGGTTCCCACCGAGCACCTGGCCGAGCCCCACAAGATGCCGCCGCTCTTGCAACACAGCGCGGGGTGTGTTGTTGGGCGAGACTATCCGGCGCCGATTGTGGACCACGAGGTGGCTTACAAGGCGGCCAAAGACGCGGCCTTTGGTTGGAAGAAGCGCCCCGAGGTGCAAAAGGCCGCCAAAATCGTCTATGCACGCCACGGCAGCCGCAAACGCCGTCGAAATCAGCGTTCGCATTTTGGGAATGGATGAGTCCTGCGCCTGTTTCCACAACAACCTGTGATTCATTGCACATGTGACGCTCTGATTTGGGACGCGCTGCGTTCGGATCCTTGATGGCCGGAGGAACCATGTTTGCTCGGGACGTGATGCCGATGCTGGTGGGGACGGTGTACCTGCTGGTGGGCATCGGAGAGTTGGCGTTCTATTTGGGGCAGAGCCCTGCGTTCTGGCGTTTTCTGGCGCGGTTTCGCTTTGCGGTGGCGGTGGAACCCTGGCCGGGCTTGACGCCCGAGATGCTCAAGGGCTTCGAGCGAGAGACCCCACAGTCAATCGTGTCCTACGACAGCGTCTCGGGGGCGTTGATGGCCAGGAGGGCGCACGGTGTGGGCGTGCGTCGGATGCCCGCGGTGGTGTGCGTGACTTTGAAACCTGATCCAAACGGCGTGCTTGTGCCTGAGGCTCGATGGGGCTTTGTGCCGTTTTGGGGTTTGTTGGCGTTTGTGCTGTCGGGTCAGGCACTCTTTTTGGCGATGGCGTTCGGCGGCGCAGCTCCGGTGCAGGTGGCGGACGTGTTGTGGGCCGTGTTGATGCCCATGGTTCCTTTTGGGGTGGCATCGGTGGTGGCGTTCTTTCTGGGGAGAAACGCCGCCAACGCAGTGTTGGCTGACTTGGAATCTGAGGTCATGGATTTGATCAGGGCGTCGTGAAGCGACGTTTTGTGTGTTGGAGGGGGAAAGGATGGTTCCTGCGGTGGTGAGCATCGTGGTTTTTGCGGTGTTGTTTGTGCTTGAGGTCGGGCTCTACGCCAGGTTTCAGGTGTCTTGGGCGCATTTGGTGGCGCGTCTTGGTGAGGCTCAGGTTGGAGACTCAGTGCCAGGGCTCAAGTTGGGTGATTTGCGCGGTTTTGAGCGCAAGACCTCGCAAGGTGTGATGCGCTACGACGCACAGCGGATGTGTGTTGTGGCCAGACGCAGCCATGATGCGGTCGAGCGGCGGATGCCGGCGGTTGTGGTGGTCGCGTTGAAGCAAGAGCGCGGCAGGATGGCGCTCAAGGCGCGTTGGGGCACGGTGCCGGGGCTCAGCGCGGTTGTGTTTGCGGTCATGAGCCTTGTGGGCGTGGTGTGGCCGTTGGTGAAGCTCGCCATGGCACAGCAGCAGTGGCTTTTGATGGTGCCGGTGGCGATGTGCGCTGTGATGGCGCTTGGCACTGGCGCGGTCCTGGTCAGCACGGCGCGCAAGTCGGCTTTGGTGCTGGGACGCGATGTGGAGGCGCAGTTGGTGGCGTTGGGAACGAAGCGCCCGTGAGGCCCACATGACCTAAAGTTGCGGCGTGGCCAGACCCGATTCCCAGCGCATGCGTTGCCACTGCTCAGTGCGCCCAAAGACCGCCGCCATGCGCTGTCCGATGCCATAAAGATGCCCCTGGCAGTACTGCGCGGTGCGCAGCGGGCCTGGTTTGGTGGGGCCGTGGCTTGCCAGCGAGAGATCATCGCGGCTAAGCAGCCGCGCCAGCGACTGGACGGTGTGTTGAGTGGTGATGGTGGCCAGCGAGAGCAGCGCATCGGCGTCGGTGACCAGGCCCGCTTGTGGCAGCAGGGCCCGGGCTTGTTGGCGCGCCGCGGTCCGGGCGGCGAAGCCATCAAAATAGCCGATAAGCAGGACGGGGTGGTTGAGCGAGTCGCGCAAAGCCCGCTCAAAGAGCGGCACTTCGAGGATGCGCTGCGGATCGATGTTGGCCTGGTGCTTTTGCAAAGACCGGGTCAAACGGCGAGCAAAGCGTGCCTCGCCAAGCGCGGCTTCGATGGCCAATCGCCAGGTGTTTTGATCTGAAGCTGGGAGAGTATTCACTGGCGCTTTCCTTGTCGTTGGGCGCCGATGGGGCGCTGGTAAGCAGGATGCGCGCAGGTTTGGTCCGGATTCGGGAGGGCGCCCCTGCGCCATTGCTTTTGGCGTCTGACACCCAAACACAAAAGGGCGGCCCACACCATGGCTTGTCCTGCTGGAAAGCCGTTGTGTGGGTCGCCCTTTAAATGAAGGTGCCGTTGTGTGCGCTGGCGCAAGCTTCATCGTCAGAAGCTTGCTTGGAGAGAGCCTGAATCTCTCCAAGCAAGCTTTTGACGGGTCTTTTGTGTGTGGCGGGTGTGCTGTGGGAGCCCAGCGATGGGCTTCTGGTGCTTGGAATGGCCCGTCAGAAGGTGGCGCGGTACTCTTCGCAGCAGTTTTCGGCCAGGCAGGCGTCATCTTCCAGGTCGCCAAATTCGCATTCGTTGCGCACCGAGCACTGGCCCAGAGCGTTGAAGGCGTCCATGCAGGCCTGGTCTTCGGTCATACCGACCTCTTCGGGGCAGCCCTGGAGGCATTCAACGCAGCCAAAGGGGTTGGCGATGTCCATGCACTCGTTGGCGATGCAGGCCAGGTTGCAGGCCTGGAGGTCGGGCAGGTAGGGGCAGCAGGGGCCGTCGCAGGTGTCGTTGCTGCAAGACGGGCCGGGGCTGGGGCCGCCGCCGTCGTTGTTGGCGTCGTTGTTGGCAGGGGGCGGCGCGCAGTCGGCCGAGCCGTCCGTGTTGACGACCGTGGCGCGGAACGAGCCGCTCAGGACGCCGTCGTCCTCTCCGGTGAGCTCGTTGACCAGGGTGATGTTGTTGAAGCGACCGGTGACGGTGGTGCCGCTGGGGTTTGGGCAGGTCGAAACCGTGATGGAGCCGTTGCGGCCCGTTTGAACGCCGCCGGGCGACGTAACCGACAGGAAGCCCGCTTCCCCAAGATCTGAGGAGACGTCAAAGTTGCCAGGGATCTGGCCAAAGCCGGTGTCGGCCACAAAGTTGATGACCTGACCCTGCGAAGAGGTCAAAAAGACCACCAGCTCACCGCCTGCGACCGCGGCGAAGAATTGATTGGGGATGTTCTCTTCGCTTTCGCCCTCAACTTCACCGTCGGAGGTGCCACCGTCGATCTCAGCGTCGACCTCATGGGCGGGGCCGCCGTCGTTGTTGCCAGCGTTGTTGGCGGTGTTGTTGCCGTCGTCCGAGCCGCCGTCATCGGCGTCCTCACCGCAGCCCATCAGCGCCGTGCCGACCAGCATCAATCCCACCAACCATGCCACCATTGCATTGCGTTTCATCATGTCTTCTGTGCTCCAACCGCTCTCGATTTGGGTGCTTCCTGCAAAGGATCAAACCCGGTCAGCAGACTCCACACAAAGCGCATTCATACCATCAGCGTGCTTTGAGGCGTGTGTCTGACCAGGGACAAGAAGCCTGGCTCGCTTATGAGGGTGGAGCGCGACACGGCCCGTGTCATGTCATTTGTGATGTCACGTAATGTCGCGGCCTGTTTGGGGGATGTCGCCGCGTGTTGCCATCGGGCCTCAAGACCCGTTTTGACGGGGCGGATGCATCAGCCTCCATCGACCGCCCAGGGCATAGCCGTCGTGGGTGGTTTGGAGCATGCTGCCGTCGTCCTGGCACAGATCCCGCAGACGGCGTACCGCCAGACGCAGGCGGTTGTCGTGTTTCAAGGGGTGGTAGGGCTCGCCCGGCCAGATGGTCACCACGAGCGTCTCTTTGTCCGCCGAGGTCATCTGGGTCAAAGTCTCCAGCAGCGCCCACAGCCTGGCTCGCCGTGAGAGATCCACGCTGTGACCGTCTGCCTTCCACACCCGTTTGCGGCCCAGGTCAATGCCCCAAACCGGGCTTGCTTCGATGGGGCCCACCGTGGTGATGGGGCGCCAGCCCGGTTGGCGTTGGATCGCTTGGAGCACCTGTCGATCGAGGCGATCCAGGTTTGAAACCTCCTGTCCCAGCAACACCTGAGCGCGACGGGCGCTGCACGGGGCGAACGACATTGTCTGAGCGATGGCTTCGAGGGTTTGGGGCTGGAGCGTGTCAGGTTGGCGCACGGCCTCAAAGAAGTCTGTGGCGATGCGCAAACGCTCAGAATCGGTCAGCGTGGCCAACTCCTGGAGGTTTTCGATGTGCGTTGGCCATTGATCCGCTGTGGTGTTTGCCAACATGAGCAAATTGCAGATCAGCAGTTGTATATCGAACTCGTCCAGGCGCAGGCGCTCTGCTTTGGAGCGGCTCAGTTGTTTGAGCGCGGCGTCAAGCCCCTCTTGTGGATGGCCGCCCAAGGCTTTTTCCAGCGCGAGGGTGACGTGGTGGTAGATGTGCAAAATGGGCAGTGAGGCATCGTCGGGTGCAGGGGGGCGCTCAGCGCTCTGGTCCCACAAGAGCGCGTGCATGCACTGGCGGTGTTGGTATTTAAAGAGGAAGATGGGCTGCTCGACCTCGATGTCATGGTGGTTGGCCGGGTGGTACGGGATGCCCTTGATGATCTGGTACTGGGTGTGCAGGTCTGCGTAGGACGCCCAGAAGTTCTTGAGGTTGCTGGCCTGGACCTGTTGGAGGATGTGCTGGGCCAGAGGTTCATAGCTGTCGAGCCCCTGGCCCCGGTAGACTTTGGAGAGCATCCTCAGGAGGTCGGCGCGCAGGACCGCATGTTGGTCGTTTCTTGTTTTGGGCAGCCGCTCCAACGCCTCCTCCATGTCGCGCAGGTTCCCTGTGACGACATCCAGCGCCATTTTGATCTCTGCGGACTTGCGGCCGTGGGCCAGGGCGATGGCTCTGGGTCCAATGACCTCCTGGGTTTCTTTAAAGAGCGCGGAGGCTTTGTCGAACTCGTTGACAAAGTAGAGCGCCGACACCAACCGCATGGCGCTCTTATGGCGCAGAGCGCCGTCCCATTGCGGGAGCTTGGCGCATTGGGCCTCGATCAATGCCACGGCGTCCTTTTTTCGCCCGATGAAGGCGTAGACCCCCGCTTTGGCGTCAAGCACATGGTGCGCCAGTGCCGGGTTGTTTGTCTTGATGGACTCCACCAACTCCAACGCCTCAGGGGCTCGCCTGACGCTCAACAAAGCGGTCGCTTTGAGGATCTGCGCCTGGGTCAACACATCCGCAGCGGGGGCAGGGCTCATGGCTTCGAGCCTGTCGATGGTTTCGACGGTCTGATCAAAGCGGTTGAGTTCAAAGAGCGCGCGGCTCCACTGCAAAAGCTCAATCGCCGAAGGTTCTTCGGGCAATTCCATGTGGGTGAGGCGAGTCAGGTCACCGATTTCTGCGGCCGCGTAGAATTGCCATTGCAGGGCGCTCTTGGCGTCGGTGTGTTCCAACAACGCGGCCAGCTCGGGGCTGTATCCCGCGTCGATCAGGCTCTGGCCGATGCCGTCGAGGACTTCTCCTGGATCCTCATCGGCGTCCAACGTCAGCCGCAGCACTTCCAACGCGGCCTCGGTCAGGTGGCGCGCCTGCCACAGGCCTTGCCAGGTCTCCTGGTAAAGGGCCTGAGACGACCCCAGGTGCTCGATCGCCTCTGGGCGCGCCGCATCGTGGATCCGCAGCGCCCCTTGAGCCCGCACCGCCAGTCCTCGCCGTACCAAACCATCCACGTCTTCGCTGCGCACTTTCCCCAACGCTTTCAAGGGGACCGGCCGCTTGAGGATGGCCAGTCGTTTGAGCAAACCGCGCGCCGAATCGCTGAGATTGTCCAGGTTGTTGGGGTCGGTGTCGTTGCCCCCCGAAAGGCTTTGGTACAAGCGCCAGGGCGAGCCCGCTGCGCGCTGCACATGGTGGGTGATTTGGAGGGCAGAGGCGTTGGGGATCCAAGAGGTGGCGATCGCCGCCAGCGCGTCGGTCTCCATGGCCTGGAGTTCGATGACCTGGCCCCCCATGTGGTGGGCTGGCCGAAGCCTGGAGGTGACGATCCAGCGGCTGCGCCGTGCGTATTGGGCCAACATCTCCAGGGTGTGTTGGGCATCCTGCCACGGCGCCAGGTGCAGATCCTCAAGCACCACCCACCACGAGCCCTCGTCGGCCAGATCAATGGCCGTCACCAACGCATATTCTGGGTCCGAGAGGGCCACAGACCAGTCGATTTTCACCTCTTGGACCACCGCCAACACACGCAGGATTTCGACCAGGAGCCCTTGGTTTTCCTGAGGCACGCGCAGTTGAAGGACGCGTCGGACCTGATGCTCAAAGTGTCGGTGTAGGGTCTCCAGGACCAGCGCCGTCTTTCCGATGCCGCCCATGCCACACACGACCGTCACAGGGCCGCGTTTGATGGCCTCGCGCAGGTGCTTGACACCAGCTTGACGCCCTTTGAAGAGCGGTGGGGGGTTGCTCAGCCGGTGTGTCAGGGGGGCGGTGCGGCGCGATGTGTGCGAAGGTGGCGATGGTGATGCAGGATTGGGCATTGGGGACCGTGGTGGAGCACTGCGTGAGAGAACGACGACGTAGTGGCCTCACGACGCAGTGTCCGGTGCTTGTCCCCAGTTTTCAAGTCGCATACCAAAGTACAAGCCTCCAATGGACGCTTGACTGGAGGCAAGGCCGTGCTGCGGCGCGTCTCCTCCATGGTCCCAGGCTTGGGGGTTGTGTTAGACAGGGCCGCCGTTGGCGATGCGCGCCATGGTCTTGTCCATCAGGCTTTGCGGTGTCCAACGCATGATCGCATCGCGGCAGCGCCTCAAGGCCGTGGCTTTGACGCTGTGGGCCATGCGCCCAACACCCCAGGACTGGTTCACAAACCAGTTGGCGCGCTGGCGGCGCGTGGTTTCATAGTACCTGAGCCCTTCTGAAGGGTCGGCGTGTGCTTCGAGCGCCAGCGCCAACGCCAGCGCGTCTTCAATCGCCTGACAGGCGCCCTGGCCCATGTTGGGGGTCAGGGGGTGGGCCGCATCGCCCAGGAGCGTCACGCGCCCCCGACCCCAGGTCTGGATCGGCGAGCGGTCGATGCTGTCGGTGCGCATGATGGCGGCCTCAGGGGTGGCCTCCAACACTTCGCGCACATCGGGCGCCCAGTGCCCAAAACGCGCCATCAGCTCGCCTTTGACGTCATCCCCATCTTTGGCACCCTGCGGGGCGTCCGCCACGGCATACCAATAGGTCTGGTCATGGGCGATGGCCACCTGCCCAAAGCGCGCCCCAGGCCCCCAATCCTCATAAAAGACCGGCTTTGGGCTTCTGGGCGCGATTCCTCGCCATGTCGTATAACCCGCATACCGCGTTGGAGCGTCTCCAAAGAGCGATTTGCGCACGGCGGACCACAGGCCATCGCAGCCAATGAGCGCGTCGCCGCGATGGTGCCGACCCGACTCAAAGTGGGCGGTGACCCCGGCGTTGTCTTCGGTAAAACGCTCAAAGGCCATCGAGGTGTGGATGTGGACGCCGTGCCGATGGGCGCGTTCCTCAAGAATGCGCATCAGCACGGCGCGGTGGATGCCGACCATGGGCGCACCCCAGCGCTGGGCCATGTCGCCCAGCGCCGTGGCGGCGATGATCCGACCGCGCTCATCGCGCAGCGCGCCCGCGGTGGCGACCATGCCGCCTTTGTGAACATCCTGGGCCATGCCCAGGGCCTCAAAGACCTTCATGGCGTTGATCTGCACGGTCAATCCGGCCCCTGCGGCCCGCAGCGCTGGCGCCCGCTCAAAGACGTGGGCTTCAAAGCCGCGCTGGGCCAGGGCGATGGCGGCCGTCAAGCCGCCGATGCCAGCGCCGATGATGAGGACGGAGGGTTTGGTTTTGTGGGTCTGTCGTGACATCCTTGCTCCTTGGCGGCAGTGGCGTTGGCCGTGGGCCGCCGACCATCTTTTCAACACCCCAAGTGTGTGCCTCAAAACCTGTGGCCTCAACTCGCATTTCCCATGACCGAACGACCCGACACCCACCCCCGCAAAGCCCCGACCCAGGCCCGCTCCATTGCCACTGTAGAGGCCATGGTTGAGGCCACCGCTCGCATTCTGGTCGCCGAAGGACCCGAGGCCTGCACCACCAACCGCATCGCCGAGGTGGCCGGCGTCTCCATTGGCTCGCTCTACCAATATTTTCCCTCCCGCGAAGCGCTGCTGGCCGCGCTGGTGGAGCGAGAGTTGGAGGTCGACATGGCCTTTGGCGCCGACTTGATGGTCTCTCAAATGCACAGGCCGCTGTGCGAGGCGTGGGGCCACGTGGTTGAAGCGCTGGTGGCGTACTGCGCCGAGCCACCTCGCCAGCGCCTGCACCAGCGCCTCTTGCCGTTGGTGCCGTGGCTGGAGCGTGAAGGGCTGGTGCGCTCCACAGTGGGCCAAAGTCAGGCGGCTTTTGCGGCGTTTGTGGAGCTGCGCTGCGACGAACTGGGCCCGACGCTGCGCGGCGACGATGACGCCAGCGCCGCGCGCCGCCGCGTGGCGGCCTTTGTCGCCTTTGAATCATTGGAGGCCACGCTCAACGCCGCTAAAGTGCGCCACCCCGAGCATTTCAACGGTGCCGAGCTGGTTGCATCGCTCAAGCGCTTGCTCAGCGTGCTGACGGGCTGAAACACCGCGGGTCTGGGCCCGCGGGCCCAGCGGGGGTCTGGGGGCTGGCCCCCATCCCAAACAACCACAGCG
>CAKZKQ010000090.1 GCA_937123825.1 uncultured Pseudomonadota bacterium | reverse complement strand
CGTATGGTTGGCTGTGCACGCAAACTGAAATGGACATCAAAGAACAAACGCTCGACTGATTTTGGGGTGACTCCGACTTGCGTCACCGCGTGCTCCAACATCGGTTCGCCGTGTGTGCTTTGATATGGATGGGTGACCTTCCTTCCCTCGCATCAATCTGGCCCGGTTGCGCCATCTTTTTAGATGGTCTCGGGCCTTTTCTGATGGATGGAGGGCGTTGTCGCCCATGATCGGTTTGCAGCCAGCCATCGAGGCCATTTGGCTGGGCCACCGCCCGGCGACCAGGGTCAAGGCCTCGAACACGGTGGACGCGCACGGTGGCGCGACGCCTTTGACGGTGGTTGCTGACGGTTATGAATATCAAGAGACCTTTTTATCTCCTGCTGTGTGCCGCATTGCTGGCGTCCTGTTCGGACGCTGGCGGGCCCAGCGAAGTGGGCGTGGACGCCGGTGCGGACAACGGCGACACAGGACAAGACAACAACGACCCGGGCGACACCGGCGACTCTCCTCAGGACACCGGAGATGACGACGGGGGCGGCGACGACGGCGGCTCTGACGACGCCGGTGAAGACGCCCAGGAAGATGTCCCGATGGAGATGCGCCAGACCGGGGAGCTGTGCGAAGAAGACGCGCAGTGCGCCTCTCGGTTGTGCCTCTTTTTGGAGGCGGACATCGACCAGGGCTTCTGCTCGGAGTTTTGCATCACCGAAGGCGACTGCCCCGACGAAACCTACGACTGCGTCTTCTTTGAGAACAGCGGCTCCGACGTGCAGAACATCTGCTTGCCCTCGGACCTGTGCATCGACGCCGACGAAGACGGTTATGGTTTTGGGCCTGGCTGCGACGGCCGCGACTGTGACGACGAGGACCCGACCACCAACCCCGGCGCGCAAGAGGTCTGCGACGGCGCGGACAATGACTGCGACGGCAACATCGACGACGACCCCATCGACAATCAGGTGGAGTGCGACACCGGCTTGGAGGGGGTGTGTGCCACTGGCATCAGCTTCTGTCAGGACGGCGAGCTGCTCTGCGAGCAGACCCAAGCCTCTGGGCGCGAGTTCTGCGACGGGTTGGACAACGACTGTGACGGTCAGACCGATGAGGGCGACGACGGCGAGCCGCTGGCGGAGGTTTGTTACAACGGCCCTGAAGGGACCGAAGGGATCGGCGCTTGCCAGGCCGGTGTCCGCTTGTGTCAGGATGGCCGCACCACGGACTGCCTTGAGCAGGTCCTGCCCCGGTTGGAAGCCTGTGATGGCGCCGACAACGACTGTGACGGCGAAGTCGATGAAGACGGCCCCGACGAAGGGGTGTTGTGCGAGACCGGTCAACCTGGAGTCTGTGCGCGTGGCGTGACCGCCTGCCAGGACGGCGAAGTCTTGTGCACTCCGGTGACGGCGGCCAGCGCCGAGATTTGCGACGGCCGCGACAACGACTGCGACGGTGCCACCGACGAGAATGAAGAAGGCGAAGCGCTGACGGTGGCGTGTTACGACGGCCCGGAAGGGACCGAGGGTCAAGGGGCTTGTCTGGCGGGTGCGCGGACCTGCGCCGACGGGCGTTTTGGGGCTTGTGAAGGCCAGGTGCCCCCCGAAGACGAGCTTTGCGACACCTTTGACAACGACTGCGACGGCGAGATCGACGAGGGCAACCCTGCCGGTGGCTTTGTCTGTGAGACGGGCTTGCCCGGCGTGTGTGCCAGCGGCGAGACCCTCTGCACAGAAGAGGGCACCATCTGCCAGCCCATCTCCGAGGCCAGCGAAGAGGTCTGCGACGGTCAGGACAACGACTGCGACGGCGAAACCGACGAGGACGCAGACGGCGAGGTCCTTGAGAGGACTTGCTACAACGGCCCGGAGGGGACCGAGGGCGTGGGCGCCTGCCAGGCGGGCACCGAAGTGTGTGCCGAGGGGCAGTTTGAAGCCTGCGACGGCGAGATTCTGCCCAGCGTCGAGATCTGCGACGGCATCGACAACGATTGTGACGGCGAGATTGACGAAAACAACCCTGGCGGCAACATCCGCTGTGACACGGGCCAACAAGGCGTGTGTGCGCTGGGCGTGACGGCGTGCTCTCCCGAAGGGGAGTTGATTTGCCAGCAGATCGTGGAGCCCTCTGTGGAATTCTGCGACGGCGCCGACAACGACTGCGACGGTCAAACCGACGAAGATGAAGAAGGCCAGGCGCTGACCCGCACCTGCTACGACGGCCCGGAAGGGACCGAGGGCGTGGGCGCTTGCCAGGTGGGCGTGCTGACCTGCGAAGACGGCCAGTTTGGGGCCTGTGAAGGTCAGGTTTTGCCGGCTGCGGAGGTCTGCGACGGCGCAGACAACAACTGCAACGGCCAATCCGATGAGAACAACCCTGAGGGCGGCGCGCAGTGCGACACCGGGCTTCAGGGGCTTTGCAGCATTGGGCGCCAGGCTTGCCAGGAGGGCGAGCTGTCCTGCGTGGCGCAGCAGGCTCAGGGCGAGGAAGTCTGCGACGGCTTTGACAACGATTGCGACGGTTTGGTCGATGAAGGCGAGGACGGCGAGCCGCTGACGGCGCGTTGCTACGATGGTCCCGAGATCACCGACGGTGTGGGGGCTTGTCAGGCGGGCGTGTTGACCTGTGAGGATGGTCAGTTTGGGGCCTGCGAGGGGCAAGTCTTGCCGGTGGCCGAGGTTTGCGATGGTCAGGACAACGACTGCAACGGCGTGGCCGACGAAAACAACCCCGGCGCCAACGTGCGCTGTGACACCGGCCAGGATGGGGTTTGCGCCGTGGGCGTGACCCTTTGCAATGAAGACGGCCAACTCTTGTGTCAGCCGGTGCTGGAAGCCAGCGCCGAGGTCTGCGATGGCCGTGACAACGACTGCGATGGCCAGACCGATGAAGACGAAGGAGGTCAGCCGCTGGCGCGCACCTGCTACCTGGGTCCGGAAGGGACCGAGGGCGTGGGGGCTTGTCAGTCGGGTACTGAGACCTGCCAGGACGGTCAGTTTGGCATCTGCGCCGGTCAGGTGTTGCCGGCCGCCGAAGTCTGTGACGGTGAAGACAACGATTGCAACGGCGCCACCGACGAGGGCGATCCTGGGGGCGGCGTGGCGTGCACGACCGGTCAGCAGGGCGTCTGCGCCGTGGGCGTGAGCGCTTGTCAGAGCGGCCGGGTGGCTTGCATCCCCAACGCCGAAGCCGGCGAGGAGATTTGTGACGGCCTGGACAACGACTGTGACGGCACGGTGGACAACGGCTTTGCGGGCCTGGGTCAGACCTGCTTTGAGGGGCTCGGCATTTGCCGCCGCGTGGGGGTCTTCATCTGCAACCCCGACGATCGCAGCGCCGACCCCATCTGCGACGCCGATGCGGGCGTGGGCAACGACCAGGAAACCTGTGACTTCAACGACGACGACTGCGACGGGCTGACCGACGAAGACTTCCGCAACGAAGACGGCGTCTACGACACCATCGCCCACTGCGGCAGCTGTGGCATCAACTGCAACAACCAGTGGCCCGGCGGCCCCCAACTCTACAACGTCTCGCCCTTGTGCCAGGAGCTTGGCGACAGCGCCCAGTGCGCCTTTGACTGCATCGGCGACTTTGTGGACCTCGATGACATACCCGACAACGGCTGTGAGTTCCTGCCCGACCCCGACGCCATCTACGTCTCGCGTCCGGCCAACGGCGGATCTGACGCCGACCCGCAGTGCGGTACCTTTGATGCCCCCTGCGCGACTGTCTCCAACGGCCTGCTGCGCGCCGACAACGACAACAAGCTCCGCGTGAGGGTCTCTGATGGCCTCTACCGAGAAAACATTGAGTTGATCGCCGGGGTGGACGTCCTGGGTGGCCACAACGCCCGAAGCTGGAGCCGTGACCCCGAGGTCAACGTCACCATTTTGTCGGGCAACACCGCCAACCCCCAAAGCGCCGACCGCATGACCGTGGTGGCCGATGGGATCACCTCACCCACCGAGTTCAGCGGCTTTACCGTCAACGCCGAGAGCGCGGGCGGCAGCGGCAACTCCATTGGCGTCTACGTGGTCAACAGCACCGACGCGCTGCTCATCACCAACAACAGCATCTTTGGCGGCCCAGGTGGCACCGGGGTGCCAGGGGCGGCGGGCGATGGCGGCTTCCAAGGCGCCGATGGGTCCACCGGCAACACCAGCCGGACCAACGCCAACGGCTGCAACTTCAACACGGGAGGCGGCGCTGGTGGTGCCCGCACCTGTGGCGGGGTCAACGTCTCGGGCGGCACCGGCGGTGTGGCCAACTGCCCCGAGCGCGGCGAGCGCAGCGGCTCGGGCCTGGACGGCACCACGGCCCCGGGCCCATTGGGTGACGGCGGCGATGGCGGCCTTGGCGGCGGGCACCTTGAAGGCAACGTTGATCTCAACGACCTCTCGGTCAGTTGTTTGGTGGGCGTGTCCATCGACGCGCTGCCCGGTCTGGCCGGCGAGCAAGGTGAGGACGGCGATGGTGGCAACGGCGCCGCCAACGCGGTGGGCGACCTTGATCTGGGGACAGCCCAGTGGAGAGGCTTGTCGGGCGGCAACGGCGCGCAAGGCGACCACGGCGGCGGCGGCGGCGGCGGCGGCGCTGCCCCTGGTGTGGATGCCGTTGAGTGGGAGAGTCAGATCTACTACGGCGCCACCGGCGGCGGCGGTGGCTCGGGCGGCTGCGCGGCTGAGGTCGGCGGTGGTGGTCAGTCCGGCGGCGGCTCGTTTGCCGTCTTTGTGGCCTACACCAACAACGGTCCAAACAACGCCAGCCAGATGCCGCGCCTTGAAAACAACCGCGTGGCCCGTGGCCAAGGCGGCGGCGGCGGTGCTGGCGGCGCTGGTGGTGCTGGGGGTGACCCCGGCCTTGGCGGTGCGGGCGGCGAGGGCGTCAACGGCGACGATGACCTCTTTGGGTTCTGCATGTTTGATGCGGCCATTGGTGCCCCCGGTGGGCGCGGCGGCCACGGTGGAGGCGGCGGCGGTGGCGCTGGCGGGGTGTCCTTTGACATCTACGTCCATGGCAGCAACGGCCATCAGCCCGCCTACGAAGCCAACAACACCTTTGAGTTGGCTGCCGATGCAGTGACCGGCGGCGGCGGTGGCGCTGGAGGCACCGCCAACAACACTGACAGGGGCCTTGGTGAAGAAGGTCCGCGCGGCGCCTCAGGGCGGTTGCTCTTTGTGCCCTGAGGGAGGTTGCAGCGAGATGATCACAAGACGACAAACCACCCCAGAGTCCAGCCGCACGGCGCCTTTGGGGACCGATGACAACACAGCGCGCGCCGTCAATGCGGCGACACATACAACACAGATGACGACAACACCTCCGCACAGGCACAGCATCTTTGCGGGCGCCACGTTGGCCCCATGGCTCCTTGTCCTGGCGGCGTTGGTGGCCTGCTCGGACACCCCCGCGCCGGAAGGCGTCGAGGTGGACGAAGGGCAGGACGCAGGCAGAGACGTCGGCGGCGACAACAACGACCCGGGTGACACCGGAGACGACGGCCCCACCGACGCCAACAACGGCCAGGACGCCGACTCGCCCGAAGACGAAGAGGACTCCAGGCTCCCGTTGGGGGCGCTGTGCACCGAAAGCGACCAGTGTGAGTCCTTTTTGTGTTTCTTCATTGCCGGAACCGACCAGGGTTTCTGCTCCAGCTTCTGCATCGACCAGGACAACTGCCCGGAGGAAGGGTTTGATTGTCTTTTCCTGCAGAACCAGGACGAAGAGATCTCCAAAGTCTGCGTGCCGCTGGATCTATGCATCGACGAGGACGGCGACACTTACGGCCTTGGCCCTGCCTGCACCGGGCGCGACTGTGACGACGGTGATGACGGCCGGAACCCCGCCGCCAGTGAGATCTGCGACGGTGTGGACAACGACTGCGACGGTATCGAGGACGACAGCCCGGTCGACGCCAACGAAACCTGCGACACGGGCATCCCCGGTGTGTGCGCCGAGGGTCGCACTCGCTGTCAGGCCGGAGAGTTGAGTTGCGATGCGGTGCGCTTTGGCTCCACCGAGATCTGCGACGGCCGCGACAACGACTGTGACGGTCAAACCGATGAGGGAGACAACGACGAACCCATCGCGCTGTCCTGCTACCTGGGTCCAGAAGGGACCGAGGGTGTGGGGGCTTGTCAGGCGGGCGCCCGCGTGTGCATCGACGGTCAGTTGGGCGACTGTGTGGGGCAAGTGCTGCCTTTTGCCGAACTTTGCGACGGCGCCGACAACGACTGCGACGGCGAAATCGACGAGGGCAACCCGCAAGAGGGGGTCAGCTGCAACACCGACGGGTTGGGGCTGTGCCGCCAGGGCCAGACGGTCTGCGACGAGCAGGGGCAAATCTCTTGCGTGGCCATCAACGAGCCCGGCGAAGAGGTCTGTGACGGTCAGGACAACGACTGCGACGGTCAGATTGACGAAGACGAAGAAGGTCAGACGCTGGCGCTGGACTGCTATGAGGGCGACCCGGAGACGCAGGACGTGGGTCTGTGTGTCGGAGGCGTGCAAACCTGTGTGGATGGCGCTTTCAGTGTTTGTCAGGAGCAGATTCTGCCCGTGGATGAGTTGTGCGACGGTCAGGACAACGACTGCGACGACCAGATCGACGAAGGCAACCCTGCAGGGGGCCGGATCTGTCCCACTGGGTTGCCCGGAGTCTGTGCGCGCGGCGAGACGGCCTGCGGCGACGAAGGGTTGGAGTGCGTGCCTCAAGTCGAGGCCTCCGATGAAATCTGCGACAACCTGGACAACGACTGCGATGGCAGCATTGACGAAAATGAAGACGGCGAGCCGATTGACCGCACTTGTTACAACGGCCCCGAGGGGACCGCTGGTCAGGGCGTGTGTCGCAGCGGCACGCAGACCTGTCAGGGCGGCGAGTTTGGGGGCTGCGTGGGTGAAATCCGTCCTTCTTTGGAGCGCTGTGACGGCGTGGACAATGACTGCGACGGGGAAGTCGACAACGGCAACCCCGGCGGCGGCGTGGAGTGTTCCACGGGGCTGCCCGGTCGCTGCGCGGTGGGTCTGACGGCCTGCGGCGAAAACGGCGAGATTGTCTGCGTGCCCCAGGCCGAAGCAGCCCAAGAGGTCTGTGACGGTGAGGACAATGACTGTGATGGCTTGATCGATGAAGGCGAAGACGGCGAGCCGTTGGAGCGCAGTTGCTACAACGGTCCTGAGGGGACCGCTGGTCAGGGCATTTGCCGTGCGGGCGCTCAAACCTGCCAGGGCGGCAGCTTTGGGGGCTGTGTGGGCGAGATTCGCCCCGCGTTGGAGCGCTGTGACGGCGTGGACAACGATTGCGACGGTGAACTTGATGAAAACAACCCTGGCGCGGGGTTGGATTGCTCCACGGGGCTGCCCGGGCTTTGCGACGCTGGTGTGACGGCGTGCAACGAAGGCGGCTCGATCGTCTGCGTGCAGCTCAATGAGGCTTCCGCAGAGGTCTGTGACGGCGAAGACAACGACTGTGATGGCGGTGTGGACGAAGACGGCGACGGCGAGCCGCTGGCGCGCGACTGTTACAACGGCCCGGAGGGGACCGCCGGTCAGGGCATTTGCCGTGCGGGCGCTCAAACCTGCCAGGGCGGCCGTTTTGGGGGTTGTGTGGGCGAAGTTCGTCCCGCTGCCGAGATCTGCGACGGCATCGACAACGATTGCAGCGGCGAAGCCGACGACGGCAACCCCGGCGGCGGCGTGGAGTGTTCCACGGGTCAGCCCGGTCGCTGCGCGGTGGGCCTGACGGCCTGCGGTGAAGACGGTGAGATCGTCTGTGTGCCTCAAGCGCTGCCTCAGCAAGAGGTCTGCGATGGTTTTGACAACGACTGTGACGGGGAGATCGACGAGGACGAAAACGGCGACCCCATCGCGCGGTCTTGTTTTGACGGCACCCCTGCCCAGCGCGGTCAGGGCATCTGTCAGGACGGCGTGGAGGTGTGTCTGGCGGGCCAGTTTGGGGCCTGTCAGGGGCAAGTGCTCCCGACCGCCGAAGTCTGCGACAACATCGACAACGATTGCAGCGGCGTGATCGACGATGGCAACCCGGGCGGCGGCATCGGCTGCACCACGGGTCAGCCCGGGATCTGCGCCACAGGTCAGACGGTCTGTCAGGGCGGCGCGGTGGTGTGCCAGGCCGACAGCGACGGAGAAGCCGAGCTTTGTGATGGCATCGACAACGACTGTGATGGCACGGTGGACAACGGCTTTGCGGGCCTGGGTCAGACCTGTTTTGCGGGTGAGGGCATTTGTCGCCGCGCTGGCGTTCAGATCTGCAACCCCGACGACCTGGGCGGCGCTCCGATCTGCGATGCCCAAGAGGGCGACGGCAACGACCAGGAGCTGTGCGACAACATCGACGACGACTGCGACGGCGAGGTGGACGAAGACTTCCGCAACGGCGACGGGATCTACGACGCGGTGGTGCACTGCGGCGGTTGTGGCGTTGACTGCAACAACCAGTGGCCCGGCGGCCCCCAACTCTACAACGTGGCCCCCAACTGTCAGGCCGACGGCAACGGCGCCCAATGTGGTTTTGCGTGTGTCGGCAACTTTGTGAACCTCGACGGCGTGCCCGACAACGGCTGCGAGTTCCTGCCCGACCCCGACGCCATCTACGTGTCGCGTCCGGTCAACGGCGGCTCCGACGCCGACCCACAGTGCGGCACCTTCGACTCGCCGTGCGCCACGATCTCCAACGCGCTCAGCCGCGCGCTGGGCTCGGGCGCCGAGCGCGTGCGCGTCTCCAACGGCCTCTTCCGCGAGAACGTGCAGTTGGTCGCAGGCATCGACCTGCTTGGCGGCCACAACGCCGACAACTGGGATCGAAACCCGGCCATCCACGTGACCGCCATCACCGGCAACACCGTCAACCCCGACGGTCCCGACCGCGTGGCCGTCTCGGCCATTGGCATCTCGGTGCCCACCGAGTTGAGCGGCTTCACCATCAACGCCGAGAACGCTGGGGCTGGAGGCAACTCCATTGGTCTTTACATCCTCGACAGCGACGATGGTCTGACCGTGCGCGACTGCGTGATCTTTGCCGGCAGCGGCGGCGCGGGCGCCGACGGGCTGACCGGCCAGTCTGGCCCCGGCGGTCTGGACGGCGCTGTTGGACCCAACAGTGTCATCCGCAACAGCCAGTGTCCCTTCAACAACCCCGCCTGCTTTGACTTTTTGGGCGGCGCGGGCGGTCAACGCGTCTGCGACAACCCCGGCGGCGGCACCACCAACATCTCGGGTGGCAACGGCGGCGGCTCCAACGACCCCAACCGCAATGACCGCAACTTCAACGGCGGCAACGGCGGCAGCGGGATCGGTGGTGGTGGCGGCCAGGGCGGCGGCCACCTCCTGGGCACCCGCACCAACGGGCGCCGCTGCACCATCCTCTCCCCGCCCGCCGAGCCTGCCCCTGGCAACGTGGGTCAGCCTGGCAATGACGGCAACGGCGGTGTCGCGTCGGCCGACACCAACGGCGCCTTCAACAATGCCCAGCGCCAATGGCGCGGCGCGGCCGGTGTCAACGGGCAAGATGGTCAGCACGGCGGCGGTGGCGGCGGCGGCGGCGGTGCTGCGGGCGTCGATGCCTTCAACCAGGACGGTGACCTCTACTACGGCGCAGGCGGTGGCGGCGGTGGCTCTGGCGGTTGCGCAGGGTTTGCTGGTGGCGGCGGTACCCCCGGTGGCGGCTCGTTTGCGATCCTGATGGCCTTTACGGGTGTTGGACCTGCCAGCGCCGACCAGATGCCCGACCTTTTTGACAACCGCCTTGTGCGTGGCCAAGGTGGCAACGGCGGCAATGGCGGCAACGGCGGTGCTGGTGGCGACCCTGGTCTGGGCGCCGAAGGTGGCGTGGGGCTCGATGACGGTGACTTTGGGTTCTGCCTCTTTGACGGCGCCATCGGGGCCGAAGGCGGCCGCGGCGGCCACGCCGGTGGCGGCGCAGGCGGCAACGGAGGCGTCTCTTTTGACATCTACGTTCAGAACACCAACAACAATGACCCCGGTTACGGTCAACTCAATGACTTTGAGCTTGAGGACAACGTCCCGACCGCTGGCGCAGGCGGCGCAGGCGGCAGCTCCAGCAACGTCAACAACGGCGCTGGTGGCACCGGGCGCGGTGGGGACTCCGGCAATGTCCTTGCTGTCCCCTGAGCGGACCCTGAAACCCAGGGAGGCGGTGGGATGACGCTGGCTGTCTTGTCGCTGGCCTGGGGCCTGGTGGCGGCCATCTCCTGGGTGGCGCTCAAAGTGCGCGACCGCCAAGGCGCGCAGCGCAGCGGCGCCGATCAGGTCCTGGGGTGGTTGGTCCGCATCGGCGGTGCGGGCGCCGTGCTTTGTGCACTCGGGCTTGTGATCCAGGTGCTGGTCACCGGCACCATACCCGCCAGCACCTTCCAACCAAGCCAACCCAGCGCCCCCCAAGCCCAGGCCGCGCGGCCCGCTGCCGCGCAAGCCCCCAAATCCAAGCCCAAGCGGTCGCCAGATCCGCCACCACCGCCCGCCAATACCGCACAGGACCCTCAACTGACCCCCTCTCAGCAAAAGGCCCGTCAGGCCGTTGAGCTGGGGCGCGAAGCCGAGCAGGGGCGCAACTTCATCGAAGCGCGCCTGGGATACCGTCGCGCCGTCGGGCTCGACCCTGCTTACGCCGAGGCGTGGTTTGATCTGGCCCGGATGGAGGCGCTGCGGATGGACGCGGCCGCCAGCCTGGAGGCGCTGCGCAGCCACCGGGCGTTGATGGGCAGCAGCAAGGGCTTGATGGACAAGGTGCGCGGCGCCGCTGACTTTGAACCCCTCTTGATCGAGCCCGACTTTGTCAACGCCGTCGAAGCCCTGACGCGCGGTGAGTCCGCCGACGACGCCATCGAGCGTTTTGAGGCCCAGGCCGCCGAGCAAGCGAGCGCGCAAGAGAAAGCCAGCGCCAACGCCGACCCCACCGAGGCAGACAGAGCCCCCGCAGGTGAAGACGCCCCCAGAGATTTTGAGGCCATCGCGCCCGTGCGCAACGACAACCCCGCCGCGCTGGCCCGAGAACTCAACAAGCGCGGTTTCAAGGCCTACAAAGATGGCGATCATCAGGCCGCCCGAAACCTCTACTACCAAGCCACCCAGGTCCACGCCGCCTCCCCCACGCCCTGGTACAACCTGGCGTGCATGGAGGCCATGCGCGGTGATGTGGAGGGGGCGGTGGTGGCGCTGAGGCGCTTTGCCCAGCTTCGCCCCGAGGTCAATGTGGCCCAAAAGGTGCGTCAGGACAGAGACTTTGATCACATCCGCCGCAGCACCTACTTTCAGGACGCCGTGCGCACGCTCGGCGCCCAGAGGTGAGTTCATGTGTTGGAAGCTGCCCAAAAATCATCCCCCTGTCGCCGCAACGCTCTGGCCTCAGCAGGGTTCTCCGGCTCGGTTGAGCCCCCGGTTGGCCGCTGTGGCCGATCGGATCGGTCAAGTGCCGGTCTTTGCCGACATCGGGACAGACCACGCGTCGTTGCCCATCGCCATGGTTTGGTCGGGCAGGGCGCAGCGGGCGTTGGCGTGTGATCTGCGCGCTCAGCCGTTGGCGTTGGCCAAGCGTCAGATCATCTCTGCGGGGTTGACCGGAAAGATCGAGGCAAGGCTGGGCTCGGGGTTGTCGGTCCTGGAGCCCGGTGATGTGACGGTGGCCAGCGCGTGTGGGATGGGCGGCGCCACCATGGCCGACATGCTGGAGGCCGCCTCTTCAAGGGGGCTGGGCGTGGAGCGCCTGGTCTTGCAGCCCAACAAGGGGGTCATTCGGCTGCGCCAGCGGTTGGCGCAGATGGGTTGGCGCGTGACACACGAGGCCTTTGTGGCCGACGGGCGCCATTTTTATCTGATCCTTGAGGCGGTGCGCGGTGAGGGAGAGCAGGGCATCAGACCCAACATGCGCCGGGATCTTCTGGGCCCAGAGGGCTTTCATTACCCGGGGCCGCTGCTCGATGCCTGGATCGAGGCCCAGCTTGGTTGGATGGAGCCGCGTTTTGAGGGGTTGTCCAAGCGCCCGTCGCCGCCCGACGGCGAGCTTGAGGTCTTGGGGCGGCAGATCGCGTGTCTGCGTCAGGCGCTCAGCACCGCAGGGTGATGCTTGATATGACTATTTGACCGTCTGGCGCAGCGCCGCTTCAACGGCGGCTTCCTGTCCAAAGAGCGAGTCGATGAGCTGGTCACAAGGGACGAAGTCCGAAATGGTGACGTTGCTCTCGGGGTAGTCGCGAAAGGGGATGGGGTTCTTTTTGGGGGTGACCTTGCCGCCCCATGGGATCAGCTGCACGTCCGATGCCCCCGGCTGTCCCACCAGCGCTACAGCGGCGCAGCCCCCTTGTTGATGCAGCAGCAGCACGCCAGCAGAGAGCGCCTTGCAGCCCGCTTTGGGGCAGACGCGCTCGGGTTGGGGGCGAACGTCGACGGGTTTGTTGGGCGCGGTGCGCCGGACGGTGGCGCTCAGGCGTCCTTGGAGCGCCGAGGCCAACTCAAGGATGGCCGGATCTTTGCTGGACGGGATGATGCGGGGCCACAGGACCACCACGCCGCCCTCTTCACCCACCGAGCGGCTGATGCGCGGGCCCATGTGGCTGCTGTCGGGTTGGGCTGGGGCTTTGGGCTTGGCCTCGGCCGCCGGTTCTTTGGCCGCTGCGGGGGCGGGTTTGCTTGCAGCGGCGGGCGCAGCGGCAGGCGCGGCGGCGGTGGGCGCAGGTTTGGCGTCGCTGGTGGGCGGTGGTGAATCGGGAGCAGGTTTGGGCACGGTGCATCCACACATCGCACCCAGGCAGAGCGCAGCGAGCAGTGGCCAGAGCGTCTTCATGGGGTCCTCCAGAGAACATGCCGGTTTGGGTTGGGTGTATGCCGGCGCGTGTTGGTCTTCAAGCCGCTTATGGAGATACCAGACGGGCGGCTGAGCGACAATGTGTTGACCCTCCGGGGCATGTGCCGATGTTCCTTGTCGCGACAAAAGGAGGACCCACCGATGGGTGTTGAAGATATGGTGACCCAACAAGACCAAATTCCCGTTGAACCCCAGCCTCAGGGCGTTGGTTCGGATCAGGACCATGACAAGGTGGCGCGTTTGGAGGCCGAGTTGGCCACCACGCGCGATCGATACGTGCGTCTGATGGCCGACATGGACAACATGCAAAAGCGCTCCAAGCGCGAGATTACCCAGGAAGTTCAGCGGTCCAAGGACAAGCTCATCCGCGACTGGTTGGCGGTGGTGGATGGCGCCGAGCGCGCGCTCTCTGCGGCCACCGACGATGATGAGAGCCCCTGGCTTGAGGGGACCCGTGGTTTGCATCGGTTGATGCTCGACATCCTGGCGCGCCACGGCGTGAAGCCTTTTGGGGTGCGCGGCGAGGCCTTTGACCCTCACCTCCATGAGGCCATTGGCATGATCCCTGACCCGGAGGTGCCTTCGCAGAGCGTGGCGGTGGTTCAAGTCACCGGCTACCGCTACAACGAAGGCCCCGTGATCCGCCCGGCGATGGTCGTGGTGTCACAGTGACGCCTTGCGGCTGTGCCACTGGCCCTCCCCGGGCGCGCATCCTGCCCGGGTGTGTCGCGGGAGGTGGTTTGTGGTGCGGCGCGCCGTGATGGGTTGGGACACAACCACGAGGAATACAGAGGGGAGGCGATGAGCAGCCGGTATTACAACGAATTGGGCGTCAAATCCGACGCCACCCAAGACGAGATCCACAAGGCCTACCGGCGTCTGGCCAGGAAGTATCACCCCGACATCAACAAAGAGCCGGGGGCAGAGGACCGCTTCAAGCGGCTCAATGAGGCCCACGAGGTGCTCAAGGATCCCAAGCGGCGGCGCTATTACGATCAGTTCGGCGATCGTTGGAAGGCGGCCATGGACGCAGGCGTCAACCCCAACCAGCGCGGCGGCGGCCGTCGCGGCGGTTTTGGGGGGCGCGGGCACGCTGGCGGGGACTTTGGCGATATTTTTGAGACCTTCTTCCGAGGCCAGGGAGGCTTTGGCGGTGGTGGAGGCGGGTTTGGCGGCGGCTTTGGCCAAGGCGGCGGACGCGGCGCCGACCACAAGGCCGACGTCAAGGTCACGCTGGAGGAGCTTTACAACGGCGCCACCCGCGAGTTGACGCTGCAACTGCCGGGCAAGGGCCCCAAGACCTTCCAGGTCACCATTCCGGCAGGCACCACCGACGGCAAGACGCTCAGGTTGGCGGGGCAGGGCGGCGCGGGTATGGGCGGCGCGGCGTCAGGCGATCTGCTCCTGACCATCAAGCTGATCCAGCACCCTGTCTTTGAGGCCGATGGCCACGACTTGAGCGTGGGCATCAAGCTCCAGCCCTGGCAGGCGGCGTTGGGTGACAAGGTCCAGGTGCCGACCATGGACGGGCCGGTGTCGATGAAGATCCCCGCAGGGGTTCAGGGCGGCCAACGCCTGCGCCTGCGCGGCAAGGGGCTGCCCAAGAAGAAGGGCGGCGCTGGCGATCTCTTTGCCCGCATCGACATTCAGATCCCCAAGAAGCTCTCCGACCAAGAGCGCGAACTCTACGAGAAGCTCTCGGCGCTCTCCCGCGAAGAGGTCTAGGCCCTGTCTGACAATTGTCCCGTCGCCCGGCGGTCCGATGCTGTTGATCTC
>CAKZKQ010000089.1 GCA_937123825.1 uncultured Pseudomonadota bacterium | reverse complement strand
AGGGCGTGTTTGCAAAATGGGACCGAGACAGGCGAGGGCGATGGCATCGAGGCCGAGGAGGTGAGCGCAGGCGGGTCTTTGACCCGTTGAGCATCGATGACGACGGGATCGGTGTCATCGAACCGCATGTCGATGGGAGATTTTGCAAACACGCCCTTAAAAAATCCCTGTGGCGTCGAATCACAGAGGCCTTTAAAGATCGTCTCGCGGTGCAAGTGGTGGGCAGTTGGTCGCCGGCAGTTCTTGCGCAGCGCCACTCAATCGCTCACCAGGTGGTCACTCCGCGCGCCCTGAGCACGATGACGGCGTTCGGAGTGCAAGCCCTTCTCTATGCAGACAGCTTCGCCCGGCATCAACAACCGGCGGCCAGCTGCCCACCACTTGCGCTGCCCACAACAGGGGCAGCAAAGTCGGTCGGCGCAGCCGTCAGAACGACGGGTGGCTGGCGCCGTAGCGCACCGTCAAGGTCCGCAGGAGGTTGAGCTTCTGCAGGTCGTCTTCCACAAAGTTGCGGGCGTCCTCAAAGTCATCCTCGATGTTGTCGGCCTCAGTGCCGTTGTCGGCCGCGGACCGGGCCGCCGAGAGCGCCTCGCGGTAGGACGCGTCGTCGTGGAAGCCAAAGCGCTCGTAGATGTCCAGGATGCGCAGGGCCATATCCCAGGACGGCGACGCCAACTCGCGCTGCTGGAAGAGCCCGCCGGTGCGATGGTGCTTGAAGATGATGAACGTGCGCTCGTTCGACATGTCCGGCACCAGCAAGTAGTCCTCACCCTCCACCGCACCCTCAGGAATCTCCCTGTCCTCGCCCAGAATCTGCGCGTTGGACGCCTCGCCAAAGGGGTTGTCGGCGCTGAGGTCAAAGAGCATCGTCGAGTAGAGCGTGGCGTAGAGCCTGGCCGTGAACGACTCGTCGGGCTCGATGTAGGCCTCGTAGACCGGGCCAGGGAAGCGCGAGACCGACTCGTCCAGGGCGCTGCGCAGCGGCATCAACTCAGGCTGTTCACCGTCCATGCTCACCCCCTGGGTGTAGTTCCCAGGCGTCTCGGAGAAGAAGCCCGCCAGGGTGGACCAGACCTGGTCATCAAAGATGGTCGCCAGGTTCAGGGCGTAGGAGGTGTCCGCACCCGAGTCGGTCCCCACAAAGCGGGTGCTGGGGTCGGCGGCCACTTCGACGGCGATCAGCTTGGAGATCCAGTTGCCGTAGACGACCGGGCGCCAGAAGTAGTCGTAACCAAGGTCAGGGTCGTACTCGCTGCGCAGGTAGCGGGCCTGGCTGGGCTCAAAGGTCAGAGTGACGCTCTTGTCCAGGTTGTTGGTGTTGAACCGGTCCACGGGCTTGAGCAGCATGTCGGAGCGGTCAAGCTGGTAGACGGCGTGCTCCAGAACCGGGTCGGCGGCGCCGGTGGGCTCGCTGGCCGGCATCGGCTCGGACTCCAACTCACCGGTGGCCGGGTCGCGACGGAAGCGCAGGCGGTCGGCGCGGTCCGAGTTCATCGTCGGGGCCGCCATAAAGCCCTTCCAGTGGTCCAGGGCCATGAAGCTGGCCATCAGGGCGTTGAGGCCGCCAGCCGGGTCGGCGTACCACAGGTCCATGTGCTGCTGCTCCTCGATCAAGCCTCGGTTGATGAAGTGCTTGACGTAGCGCATCAGCGGCACCAACTCGCGCTCAGCCGCGGTCCAGGCGTAGTAGGTCGGGGTGTAGGCCCCACGGTTGTCCCGGGAGAAGTGGCTGATGAAGTAGTAGAAGTCCGCCCCTTCAGACACGTTCCGGGTGCGCTCCCACAGGTCCGCACCAAAGTCGTGCATCTCACAGTGGTAGACGCGGCGGTTGAGGGAGTTCTCACAGGTCCGGTAAGGCACCTCCAGGAGGTTGTCGCTGGTCACCTCGCTGGTCTTGACCCAGCGGCGGCCTTCGCTCAGCGCCACAGCGGCCGAGAAGAGCTTCTGACCCAGATCATCGGCGTTGTCGGTCGTCATCTTCTGGTCGCCGACGTAGATGCCATCGGCGTCCGGGTCGTTGAAGTCCACACCGGTCAGCTCCTCATCACACAGGTGGCCCAGGGGCGACATGCAGACCCGCACATGGTGCTCGGGCTTGAGGGCCATGTTCAGCAGGTGGCTGTAGTGGAACTCGTTGACCTTGGAGGCAACCTGAGGGTCAAACTCGATGAGCGAGCGGTCCACGTCGATGGTGTGGGCGTTGCCCTTGTCATCAACCCAGGTGTAGGACTCGGGCACGGCGGTGGGGTCAAAGATCTGCACGCTGTCGGCGTAGGCGTAGTTGACGGCGGCCAGATCGGCGCTCCCCACACCGCTGCGCATGCGACCCTGGTCATCGCGCAGGAAGTCGTAGGGGAGGTAGTCCATGATGGAGGTGTACTGGCTTGAGCGCAGCAGTTGGTTGTTGTCCAACTCCGCCAGCAGTTCTTTGTCCTCAATGAGGTAGTCGGGCACAAAGCCAGCGCGCACGCGCTCCAGCCAGTATTCGGCGGCAAAGTTCAGGGCGTCGCTGGAGCCGGCGAAGTTGTGCTCCAGACCCAGGTTGTGACCCAGCTCGTGGGCAATGGTGTAGTAGTAGAGGACCGGGCGCAGGTAGTCTTCGAGTTCCTGGCGGCTCTTGCCACGGAAGCGCTCCACCAGGGGCTTGTAGTAGCTGACCTGACCGATGTTGAAGAGGTTGTCGCCGCTGAGCATGTGACGGCTGGCGTGGTCGTGGCGCTCAAAGTCGGTGGCCTCACGGCGCGCATGCAGGTCGCCCATCAGGGGCACCATGGCGTCAATGGACTCGACCGGCGGGCGGAACTCCGCGGGCCACGCCTCGGTCTCGGCCATCAACTCGGCGCGCATCATCTCACCGGCCTCGTCCAGCATGGGACGCATGCGCTCAATGCGCTGTGCCTGCACGGCGGCACCGCCCTGGTCACGCTGGCGCTCGATTTTACGGGCCACGCGCTCACGAATGCGGGAGAGATCACCGTTCTGAGACAGCTTCTGACCCAGATCGCGGCGCATGCTGTCCACAAAGGCCGGATCGATCCGCGCGGCGCTGGGCTCCAGCTCACGGCGAGGCTCAACATCGACCATCAGGGGCGAGAGCTTGCGATCGAGGCCGCGGTCAACGGCGGGGGCTTCTCCGGCGGCGGCTTGCGCGGCGCGGATCCGCTGACGGGTGTATTCGCCCGAGATGTACTCTTCGACGGGCAGATCGCCGCTCATGAGTTGGACAAAGTCGGCCACGCGGTTGGTGTACGACTCCATGGTCGTCCACAGCACGTGTGTGGAGGTGCTCATCACCTCGCCGTTTTCAGCGTTCCAGGCCCCTTGGGCAAAGGCCAGCACAGAGCCGTAGTTCTGTGGCTCCATGATCATGTTGAGTTGGTTGAAACGCAGGTCACCCCAGCTGATGTGGCCGTTGTGGGTGATGTCGAAGATGTCCTGCTCGACGCGCTTGAAGGTGCCGTCGGGGTTCTCCTCGTGGATGACGCGCGTGCGGCAGACCTCGGGGTCGGTGGCCTTGACGGGGTTGTTCTCACACAGAACCACGACGTCCACATCGGGACCGGCGTAACCAGCGTTGCGCACGACCTCTTTGAAGGCCACGTTCCAGTCTTCAAAGGACTTGCGGGTGGCCCACATCAGGCCTTCGTCGTCGGTGGGCCAGTTGGCGTTGACGTAGAAGATGATGGGACGGATCTGGCGCTCTTCAGGCGCCTTGGTCATGTCATCAAAGATGTTGTAGAGCCGGGGCGTCCACTTGAGGGTCTCGTTGGGCGCGTGGCCAAAGTCGTCGTCGTGCGACGGACGCCACCAGTCGAGGATCTGGAACTTGGCCCGATCGGTCTGATCCCACTGCCGGGCCACGTACATGTCGCGGTCGGAAGTGCGCTTCATAAAGCTGGTGCGGGTCTTGATGATGTTTTCGCGGCAGTCGGTGCCCAGGTCCAGGAAGCAGTTGGGGTAGGACCCAAACCAGAACTGGGTCACGTCGGGGCGCACCGCCGCGCGGCCGGTGATCTCCATGTAATCGTCGAGCATCAACGGACGGTCGGGGTTGTCGACGTCGACCTCAGAGACAAAGTACTCAATGGAGCTCAGCGCCGCGTCATCCAGGAAGAAGAAGTCCGTGGCCACGTTCCGGCCCCAGTCGACGCGCATGTACTCGCGCTCGTTCCAGGGGCGGTCCGAGTAGTTCTCCACGATGACGTTGGTCTGCTCGCCGGTGGATGGGTTGTACTGGCGCTGGATGTCAAAGTGGCCCTTGATCCGGTAGGCGACCACCACGGCCCCTTCAAAGACCGGCATCAGCTCGCCGTCGGGCCCTTCCACAAAAGAGGTCTGACGACCCTCCTCACTTCCCGCGCGGAACGCATGGGCGCGGCGCCCAATCAGATAATTCTCCTGAATCTCCCAAACGATCTCTTCGGTGATGTTCTGGGAGCCCGCCACGGTAAAAGACGCCGACGGGGGAACCTCTACAATGGTGTGGCGAACGTGCCAGTGACCGTCGAGTTGCGATTTCTGAATGCGATCGGGCTGGGTGCGATCGATGTCACCGACCTGCTGTGCGCAGGCGCTCAACACCGCCGCGATGAACAACACCGCCAGGATCCGCCCTGCGGTGTATGCCCTTTTGCGTGGTTTGTGTGTGGGTGCGCTGGTCATCGTGCCGTCCTCTCCTTGCGTCATACATCGTGGGCCAGGCCAGCAGGCAGACCCCGATTGCTTCCGTCAGGATGAATGGCGTTTCGCGGCAGCACTTTTTTTTGTTTCAGGGCGCTGATGAAACGCGTTTCAGGTCGGCGCCGAAACATGTTTCATGAGGGCTTGAAACACAGCCCATTCATATACAGAATGTAACGCAGTGTAGGTGCGGACCGGGACGAGAGGGAGACGGCATGCAAAACGTTGAGGTGCTTCACAGCTTGATCAAGCGCATGGACGCCATGGACCTGTTTGGTCAGGTCTATGAGGAGGTCAGCACACGCCGCGCCAGCGACTACGCTGTCGCGGTGGAGCAGAAACGGGAGGAAGCGTTTCTGCTCGATGTGATCGTTGGATGCCGCAAAGCGCAAAGCAGCTCCCAGGTCTTCTCCATGGTCTTCAACGATCCCACCGGAGAGGGGTTGAACCAGCGCACCGACGCCGCCTACGTCATGGGTGACCCGTCAGCGCTGCTGATGCTCCCCAAGATCAAGCAAGCCGCCCACAGCCGCGCCAACGACACCATGAAGGAATACCTTCAATGGCTCGGCCGCAGTCACCTGGGCGAGTCTGACGCGGTGATCGCCAAAGAGACGGGCAAGTCGGCCGCGACGATCCGGGTGGGCCGCAAACGCGCCGTGGACTTCCTCATCGAGGTGGCCCACGACCTGCGCCACGGCGGCACCACTGTGGACGGTGAGCTGCCCAAACCCCTCCAAATGGCCGTGGACCTCATGGGCGAAGAGCGCCTCGACGACGCCTGGCGCGTCCTTCAGGCGTGCCGCGTCCACCACGGCGACGATCCGCGCTGGCTCAACATCTCCGGACTCATCCTGATCTCCTGGGACCGCTACGACGAAGCCATCGCGCTCTTCCGCGAAGGCATGACGCTGGCCGATGACGTGACCATGCGCGCCAAGCTCCTGAACAACTGGGGCAAAGCGCTGCTCAACGCCGACCGGCTCGACCAGGCCCAGGCCATCTACCTGCGCGCCAACCGACTGGTGCCTGACGGCGCCCCGCCCCTGCTCAACCTCCTGGCCGTCGCCTCCGAACGCCGCGACCTCCAGGATTGCCGCCACTACTCCAACCTGCTTGCCAAGCTGCTCAGCTCTGGCAAACTCTCTGTGGCTCAAAAAGAGGTCGTCATGAACCGCCTTTCCAACAACCCCCTCTACGATTGGGTTCGCCGCACCGACGCCTGGAAAGCCCCCAGCCGTTGGCTGCGCAAGTGGTCGGCCGCAGCCGCCATGGTCCTGGTCGCGGCGGCCGCCTTCCTGGCCATCACCATCGCCCCCGTCAACACTGCCGAGGCCAGCTCTCCTGGCATGCAGACCATGAGCAGGAAGAGCAACACCGTCAACCACGGCATCAACGTGAGCCCAAGCTCGCAAATCAAGCCGGGCCGCACTGCCCAGCAATCGGGCAACTCCGATCCCGTCCAAGGCGACAAAGGCGAAGGCTGGGTCAAGCCCAAGGATGACCTCTTGAGCCTGTGGTGGTGGCTCTTTGCCTGGCTCTTTGGCGCAGGCTGATAACCCAGACCAAGAGACGAGCTTTCACCACCTGTTTGTTCTTGTGGTTGGAGTGAGGGCAAAAGGATGAGCTACGATCTCTTTTATGTGGGCGCCCGCAAGGTTCAGTGGGCAGAGTTGATGGCGTGGGCCAAGGGCTGGCCCCAGATGAGCGCCATAGAAGATGAGCACGGCCATCGCCTGGCCTACGAAAACCCTCAAACTGGTGTGTATGCCTCGCTTTGGTGGGGCCCCCAACCCGACCCGGTGGCGGCTCCCGAGGGTTTGGTCGACGCAGAGTTGCACTTCAATCTGAATTATTGTCGCCCTTCCTTCTTTGCCCACGAGGCCATGCCCGTGGCGGTGGCACTCGCCAGACATTTTGAACTGCAAGTGGTCGATCCACAGGGCGGACCCGGCGGCGCACACATCCCCACCACACAGGACTTGATTGAACGCTGGAAAGCGGGCAACCGAGGCGCGATCAGCGCCACAGAGGCCGTGTTGGGGCAAAAGCGACCCACCATGGACGAGGCGGCGGCGCTGGCCTACTGGCGCTACAAGCGCGCGCTGCCCAAATACCGCGCGGAGTTTGACCAGGAAGACCCGCTCGATGGCTACTTTGTCCCCGACCTGAACCTCTTTGCCCTGCCCGATGGCCGCGCCATCCGACTGGCGTTTCTAACCGCTCCCACGACCTACCTCGTGCCGCCTTGCGACGCCTTTGCGCTGCGCCGAAACGATCAAACGGTGCTGGTCTGGGCCAAAACCATGGAAGCGGCGCTGGGACACATGATCGAAAGCGACGACGATGACTTCCTGGACGAAGAAGACATCATCGACGATCCCGATCAAGAGCCCCCAGACGAGGACTTTGATGGATTGCGTTTCATCGGCGAGTGCGCACTCTTTGAGCCGGGCGCCATGGACGCCTGGGAGGCATTTCACGCCACCGCCAAGGGGGAGATCCCGCTGGATCACCTCACCCGCATTCAGGCCGACGGCTTTGTAGACGCCTGAAAACCAAGACCACAGCAAAGCAGCAGGGCACAGGCAATGAAACAAAGGTGGATGACGCTGGGGATCTGCCTGATGGCGGGATGCGCAAGCAACGGCGAGCCGGTCACCCCAAATGCACCGGCACAGGCCCCTGCCACAGCTCCCCAAGAAGACCACACAGCACAAGACCCCATCTCAGACCCCCAAACCGCCGACGGACCATTGGCCAAAGTCCTGCCAGAGTGGTTTGTGGGCGACGCGCAGGCCTGGTGGGAGGACGCCACTGTGGTCTTTGTGGGCAAATACCGCACAGAGTCCGGCCCTTGCGTCTTTCACGACGACGGCTCCTCAGACATGCTCCTGAACCTGCTCCTGGACGTTGAAACGGTCTACAAAGGCCAACTGGAGCACAAATCCATCGGCTTCAACCCCGGCGCGACCCCTTCAAGGGCGCTGCCATGGTCCATGGAGCCCAGCCGCCGCTATCTGGTCTTCCTCAAGACCGAAGAACCCCTCACCACCGCGTTGGCCGACCCCGCCCAACCCCCCCAAGATCACCTGTGGCCCTCACACTTTGTGGCCACCGTCGATCTGAGCGCCACCGCCCAACAAGCCGAGGCCGACCGCAAACGCGTCGACACCTGGATCGCTCGCCAGAACACCGCCTGGAGCACCCAGGCCTGGAACGCCCTGCGCACCACCCCCTCCCCCACCGCCGACACACTCGACACCTTCCGCCACATCATCCGCCGCGAGTTGGCCAATCAAAACCGACCCCAAAAGGACTGGCTCACACACCTCGGCCCACCAGACGCCAAGCCCAAGCCCAAAACGCTGCGCTGGGACCTCAACCACACCGACCGCCTCAACCCCAGCCCCAAAACCGTCGTCGCCTTCATCGAAGTCACCTTCTACCCCGACGGCGGCCTCCAAACCTACCGAGAAGACTTCCACATCCACGACACCACCTGGCGCACCCTAACCCACCAGGAAAGCACCACCCTCAACCTCACCAACCACATCATCGACTACACCCGCACTCGCCGCAGATAACCTCCTCCCCCCACAAAAAGAGCCAACGACAAAAGCCCTCACCACCGCACAGCTCCCTCAAAACAGGGGTCGGGCAGGCGGCGCCAGCTCGCCTTCCCGACCGGCCCCCCAACCCCAAAATCCCCCCCAAAAAAGAAAAGGCCCAACAAGCTGCCCCAGCAGCCCATCCGGCCTCCAAAAACGAACCAATTTCGACGAGATGCCCCCAAACGCCAGGCAATAAGCCATCCCTCGGTCATTCTGGCGGTTCATCAACGCCATGACAGCGTTGCCAATGCTCAACGGGCCCACGGGCCCGCCTGCGCTTGTCGCCTCGTCCTGACGCCGATGCCCTCGCCAGCCTGACCAAGGTCTGTCTCATCGCCAGGCTCGTACCGGCGAAGCCAAGACCCCACCCATCGCAAATGCGATAAGGGAGCGCAGCGACCGCACCAAAAGGGAGCGCAGCGACCGAACCACAAGGAAGCCAAGCGCAGCGCCGGCGACCGCACCAAAAGCGCAGCGCCAGCAAGCGAACCGCTCTCAGCGCACCGCGCTGAGAGCTCACGGGTTGTAGGGGTTGCCGTAAGACATCATGGGGGTGATGTCGGCGACAACGCGCAGCAGCTCCAGGTAGTCGATGAGGTTGGTGGTGACGAAGGCTTTGGAGCGCTCGTCGATGGCTTCGCAGTCATCGGCGGTGGTTTCGGTGGAGGTGTCTTCGTCGCAGAAGTCGGAGCGACGGGTCAGGCGGTAGGCGCGCTCGATCATGGACTGGCCAGCGCCGGGCTGCTCATCAAAGGAGATGGCACCGTAGGTGTAACCAGAGAGCGGGTCGGTGTAGGTGACCAGGCGCTCGGGGTCGATGTCGGGGGCGTTGCCGGTGCCCATGATGAAGAGCCGGGACTCGTCGACAAAGCTGCGGTTGAAGTTGTTGGGGAAGCGGGCCTGCCCCAGCACCTGCCAGTAGAGCTGGACCGAGAAAGTGGCGAAGGGATCCACCGGGCGCGCGTGGGACTCGACCATGTCGGCGGCGTAGTTGGGGAATTGGAGGCGGCCGCCTTGAATGTAAGGGCCGACTGCGGACCAGTCGCCGCTCATGATGGCGGCGTTGATGCGGTGGAGTTGCTTGGAGAAGGTGCTGTAGTAGCCAACCTCCCACTCGCGGATGTCCTCGGGGGTGGAGCGGGCGACGAAGTTGGTTTGGGTGTCGGTCAGCGCCTCCATGGCCATGATCTTGTCGAGGTAGAAGCCGACGTGGTGGAGGCACTCGTACCACTGGTAGCCGCACTCGCGGTCGCCGTCGCCCCAACTGGTGGCGTAGTAACGGGCCTGGGTGACGTCGAGTTGAACGGAGGGGTTGCCGACGTTGGTCTGCATCAACTCGGTGCCATCAGCCTGCGCAAAGGGACCGCCGTAGCCGCCGATGGTGGGCATCAGGAGGGTCTGAACCATGTAGTTGAAGGCGTTCTGGATGGCCCAGGTCTGGCCGCCCCAACCGTCTTCGGGGTCCATGAGGAAGCGCTGGAGGTTTTCCTCGGTGTAGAAGGTCGGCAGCAGGTCTGAGTAGAGGCCGTAGAGGTCGTGCCAGTTCTTGAGGCGGCCGTAGATGCGGCCGTAGTAGCGGTTGACGTAGTTGTAGCTGTCAATGCCGATGATGCCGCGCGGGAAAGAACGCAGGATGTACCATGAGTTGAGGTCATCGAGGATGTTCTTCATGCGCTCGTAGGGGTCGGCGCCGAAGTCGCGGGTGAGGCAACTGTCGCCGAGGTTGGCGCGGTTGTGCGAGCAGTAGATGTAGGGCACGCGGCTGTAGGAGATGTTGGCGATGCGGGCGGTCGACATGGTTTGGGGGTCGAGCTGCTCGACATCGACCAGCAGGCGGTTGTCCTCTTCGTAGAGCTTGGAGCCCATGCGGTTGTAGAGGCTGGTGTAGTGGACGGCCTGCGGGCTGCTGTTGAAGAAGTAGATCAGGTCGCCGTCACGCTCGAACCAGTCGCGCAGTTGGTTTTCGGGCACGCCGCCACGGTCGCGGAAGACCTCGACCTTGCCGCCGTAGCCAAACATGATGGCCGCCTTGTCGTACTTGCCCACGCCCAGCCCGTCGATGGTGTAGCGACCGGCGTAGTCCATGATGGAGGAGTAGGCGTAGTCGTAAATCCGAGCGTTGATCTCCTCGTCGGTGATGGGGTCCACCAAACGGGGACCGACCTCGCCGTCGTCGCGGATCTTCCAGTACTCGTCGTGGTAGTTGATGACGTCGTCGGAGCCGCCAAAGTTGTGCTGGAGGCCCAGGGAGTGACCGACCTCGTGGGCCAACACGGCGGTGTAGATCAACTCGCGGACGGTGGTGTAGACCTCTTCAGAGGGCATGTCTTTGAGTTCGCGGGCCAGGCCCATCAGCGCGTCGTCGGCCATCTCGGGCAGATACATGTTGCGGCGCGCGGCGAACTGCTCGCGCATGCGGGCGCGCTCTTTGACGCGGGTGGCCAGACCACCGCGGGCGACACTGGCGGCCTCGATCACCTCGGGGGTGACAGGGGTGCCGGGCTCGTGGCCAGCGGCCATGAGGATCTCGTCGTTGAGGAGCATTTCCTCAACGTGGGTGTCTTTGAGGGCGGCCAGACGGGCGTTGGGCGCGTGGCGCTCACCGTTGTGGAAGCCGTGGCGGTGGAAGTGGTCCAGGTGAGGCTCCAGCCAGGCGTCAAAACCCTCTTCGCGCTGCTTGCGCTCGTCGGCTTCGGTGATCTCGATGCGCTCGGGAACCAACGCGCGGCTCTTCCAGTCGTTGGCGATCTGGTGGGTCATGAAGTCGGCCTCTTCCAGACCGAAGGTGCGCACGGGCGCCTCTTCCTCGCCGTTCATCTGGGCGATCCAGCTGCCCAGGTCCACGCCGTCGATGAAGTCGTTCTCGCTGCGGTTGCCGTTGAGCAACTCAATCATCTCCTGAACACGGTACGCGGCCAGGTTGTTGTGGTGGTAGACGTAGGCCATGCCCGAGATGATCTCGCCGGTCTCGGGGTCGTTGTTGCTGGGGCCAAGGCCAAGCAGCCCGTAGGTCATGTACTTGGGCACGTAGGCCATAAAGGAGTAGCGCACGTCGCCAATCCGAGGAGAGTCGCCAGCTTTGCCGCACTCGATGGGATCGCCCGCCTGGACGGGGTTGTTTTCACACAGGACAAAGCCGCGGCGGTCACCGGGGTCGTTGCCAGCGGCGCGGGCCGCGCCGAGCACCGCCTCGTTCCACTGGTCGGCGACCTTGCGGGCCACCGGCTTGAGGTCGTCGGGGAAGTCGGTGTTGACGTGGTAGACGATGGGCCGAATGATCCGGTCTTCGTAAGGGATCGTGGTGCCGTCAGGGAACTTGGCGCGGCGCCAGATGTTGTGGCGGTTGAGGTAACGCTCACGGTTCTGCTCGCGCAGGCCAGTCTGGGGGTCGTAGGTGATCCGATCACTCCAGAAGAAGCCAAAGAGTTCGGTCGCCTTGCCCTTGTAGGCCAGCGGCTCATAGTCGTGGTTGGGGTCGATCTTCAGGAAGCTGTTGCGGATGGTGTATTCGCCCGAGCCGCACTCGGTAAACTCCTCACCGCGCAGCCAGCACACCGGCAACGTGCCGTAACCCTCAATCTCCACCGTACCCGCGCGGGCAAAGAGCTTGTTGGTGACATCAAAGTACTCGCCCGACTCATCAAAGAACGGCGCATCAGGGTGACGCTCGCCGGTCAGCGGGTCGACCTCCTGGACAAAGTAAGCCACCGGCTCGACGCTGGCGCGCTCAAAGTCGAACTGGAAGTTGGTCACCAGGTTCCGACTCCAGTCGACGCGCATGTACTGGCGCTCGTACCAGGGGCGGTCAAAGCTGTTCTCTTCGAGGACGTTGAGCTGCTCGCCCGTGGTGGGGTTGTACGCCTTGGTGATGTCAAAGTGCTTTTCAACGCGGAAGGCCGCCACAACCTCACCGCGGTAGCCAGCGCCCTCTTCTTCGGCCTGGTCGGCGTTCTGAAGCAGCTCTGTGGTGCGGCGCGCGTAGAGGAAGTCCTCCTGGATGTCCCAGGAGATGCGGGTCAGACCGTTGTAGTCGGTGTTGCCGACAAAGGTGAAGCCAGTGGCCGCAGGCACGTCCACGACGGTGCGCTGGTAGTACCACTCGTCGACAAACATCGACTTCTCAAGGGCGTTGGGTTGGACGCGGTCAAGCGGTGGGCGCTCTTCAGCGCACGCCACCAAAGACGCGCAAAAGGCCATCATCAGGCCAAGCTTCACAAGGCAGTTGCGGTTCATCATCACAAATCAGCTCCCCGAAGACAGTCCACCCATCAGACCGGCCAGATTGAAGCCGAGGTCGAAGAAGAGGACGGTGTTGCGGTTGAAGAAGGGGGTTCTAAGCGTAGAATCGGGTTTTTGTTGGGCGCCGATGCTCAGCGAGCCCAAGCGCAGCGTCACCAGGTCCGTCGGGCGCCAGGCCACAGACGCGGAGTAGATGATCGCGTAGCGCACGTTGTTGACCTCTTGGGGCGTGAACGACACCCGCTCGTCCTCAACGCTGTCATAAAGAAAGTCCGTGAAGACCGTCGTGCCCAGGTTGACGCTCAACCGAGGCACGATCCCCAAAGACAATCCAAAGCCATTGATGATGCGCCACCGGTGGTTGCGCACACCCATGTTGAGGAAGGACTCACAGCCGGTGCTGGAGTTGACGCAGTCCGAGATCAGGGGCGTCTCTCGCTGGCTGGTGGTGGCCTCGTGCATGAAGAGGCCGCCGCTGACGTTGTAGCTCAGCGACAAACCCTCCAGCAGACCAAAGGCGCGCGAAAACCCCAGACCCGGGCTGATCCCGATGATCATGTAAAAGCAGGTCGTTTTGCCGGCGCCGTTGGGGCCCAGCAAACCCACGATCTGGCCGCTATCGAGCCCCAGGGAAACATCCTGTATGACCTCGCGACCGCGGTGAGCTTTGGCCAGGTTATTCGCTCTGAGTTGCGCCACCGGCGGGTGCTTCCTGTTCGGGGGCGTCGGACGCAGGCGTGGAATCCGCCGCGGGCGCTGCGATGGCCTGTGCGTCTATCGGGCGTTGCTGGGCGGCGCCTGCCGCCGGAGCAGTGTTTGTGGACGTGTCATCGTCAGGGTCCTCAAGCAGGCTGGGAGGGATAACGACAATCACCTTGTTGTCTTCGTTAGTGCGGTCCGACTCTGCCTTGACCAGTTCACGCGTGATGAAGTAGTCGATGGAATCCCCCGTCACCAGCGTGCCGTCGTCACGTTGCAATTCGGCGTTGGTGCGCAGGTGGACCAGTTCCTCGCGGCGATAATAGGTAATAACCTGTGCATGGGCATGCACCAGGCCCTCATCGATTTCAGGCTGCTGACGCATCTTTGCAGGCTGTCCCCGCGCGACAATTTTGTTGGCGTCGCGGTCTTCATGGAAGATCGTCAGATTATCAGCGTCGAGTTCCATGCTGCCCTGACGCATCTGCACGTTGCCGCTATAAATGGTCACGCCGCGCTTTTCATCGCGCACGGCCTTGTCAGCGGTAATATGGATAGGCTGTTCCCGATCATCGGGTAGCGGCCTGGCGGCCATGGACAAACACAGTAGTGAAGCTGCAAGCAGCAGTTGCACTGCGTGACGTACACCGATCATTGGGAAAGCCCCATTCCAGGTGAAAGCATGTCGCCACGACAAGCGAGTATGAATTCACAGGCCTCGCGCACAGCGCCCTGGCCGCCATTGTTGCTGCTGATCCAGTCCGCCGCCTCGGCCACGGCGCCGCAACTGTCAGCCACTGTCATGCCAAGGCCGGCGGCGACGATCGCGCCCAGGTCCGGCAGGTCATCGCCCATATAGGCACAGTCTTCCAGTGTCAGGCCGTTGCGCTCGCACACTTCCAGCAGTGCCTCTCTTTTGTCTTCACGTCCTTGGACGACTTCATCGATAGACAGTTCCGTCGCCCGTCGCGTGACAATCTGCGATTGCCTGCCGGTGATGATGGCCACTTTTACACCGGCTTGCTGAAGAAGTTTGATGCCCAGGCCGTCTTTGATGTTAAAGGATTTTATCTCGTCGCCGCTGTTTGAATAGTAAATGCGACCATCGGTCATCACGCCGTCGACGTCCAGCACCAGTATTCTGACCCGCCTTGCACGCTGCTCTGTCGTTAATGTGCTGTTGTTCATCAGGCAATGCCTGCGTGCAGGAGCTCTTTCAGGTGCAACACGCCTGCGATGGTGCCGGTGTCGCTGACGACAACCAGCGCGCCGATTTCGTTTTCTTCCATGATTCTCAGTGCTTCCGCAGCGAGCATATCTGGTCTCGCCGTTTTGGCGTTAACGCTCATTAACTGGCCGATCGTTGTACTGTTAATGTC
>CAKZKQ010000088.1 GCA_937123825.1 uncultured Pseudomonadota bacterium | reverse complement strand
GTAGGTTCGTGAGGCATCGGCAGTTCGCCCGAACCGACCCGGACTCACCCGGAGGTGACCCATGTCCCGAGCCTCGTCCTACCGAAACGCCGCCGCCGACCTGCGCCCGCCGCCCAACCGCACCCCCACCATCAAGTACCGGGCCGCCAAGCGCCAGCCCCCCAGGCGCACCCCCACGCCCAACGGCAACCAACCCCACCCCGCCACCGAACGCGGCATGGCCCTTGATGACCTGCGCGCCGCTGCCGCCGCACGCAAACACACTCCCCTGCCCGAAGAAGCCCCCACCGCCATCAATGTCCCCTCCATGGAGGACGTCGAACCGGCCACCGTCATCAACGTCCCCGCCATTGAAGACGAACCCCCCACAATGGCCTTCAATGAAGAGCCCTCCACCCTGGCCATGCCCGAGGTCAAACACGGACAAGACCTCTGGGACGATGCCAACATCGAGGACGAGGGCGACCCCACCGTGGGCAACTTTGAGGCCGGCTGGCTCAGCCCCAACAAAAAGAAATGACCCCCGCAGCGCCGCCGCCTCCCCCCGCATCTTGACAAGCACACCCCCACGGACAACATTAAACCCATTCCAGGCCCATGGAGCGGGCCTGCGCACCAACAGGTGTGCGGACGCAGGGAACCCCTCACCGCACACCCCAGGTGTCGCGTCGATGTTTGAACGCCAGACCCAAAGGTGACCCGAGCGCACAGCGCCGACCCTTCTGGCCACAAACCCCAACGCGGCACAGTTCCGGCCAGGGAGTGGGCAAGTGAACAAGCATGTGATGTGGGCTGGCGCCGCGACGCTGGCTGTGTGCTTTATTGCGGGCATCTTTGTCAGCCAGAAAGGCTTTGACATCCAACCCGAAAACCAAAGCACAACCTCAGACGACGCCGATCCAGCGGCAATCTTCGAACCCCAACAAGACCTGGCCCCCGATCTGGCCAAGGCCCTCGAAGAGGACCCCGCAGACCTGCTGCCGCCCGAACCCCAGGCCGGCATCCCCGGCGTCCCCCCCGACGTCCCCATCTCCATCAACATGGCCTACGTCGAGGACGGCCGCTACGTCGTGCGCACCGAGACCGGCCACCGCATCATCCTCACCATCGACCCCGACCTGCAAAACGACATGTCGTCGATGATGCGCAACTACGACATCCCACACGCCGCCTTTGCCGCCGTCGAGCCCCAAACCGGCCGCGTCCTGGCGCTGGTCGGCGAAGAAGCCGCCAAGGAACCCATCGGAGACGTCGCGCTCAAGGCCATGGCCCCCAGCGCCAGCATCTTCAAGCTCATCACCGCCGCTGCCCTCATCGAAGGCGAAGGCTTTGACCCCGCCACGCGCACCTGCTACCCGCTGGCCGGCTCTGTCCCCTCCGACGGCAATGTCCTGGGCAGCGAACAAGCCGATGAAGCCTGCGCCGACCTGGGCACCGCCTTTGGGCAGTCCAACAACTACGTCTTCAGCCGCCTGGCCCACAAACACCTCGACAGCGATGAGCTGCTCCAGTGGGCCTCTCGCTTTGGCTACAACGAGCCCATCCCCTTCAACCTCCCCATGGACCCCAGCCGGGCCGACTTCACCGACCTGGACCCCGCCACCCAGGCCCGCGCCGCCGCTGGCTTCTGGCACACCCACCTCAACCCCCTGCACAGCGCCCTCATCGCCGCCACCGTCGCCAACGGCGGCGTCATGATGCGCCCCAACCTCATCGAAGAAATCCTCGACCCCGACGGCAACACCATCTACGCCTTCATGCCCGTGCCCTACAAACAGGTCATCAAAGAGGACACCGCGCGCAAGCTGGCCGAGATCATGGTCTACTCCACCACCGTCGGCACCGCCGCCAAACACATGCGCAACCCCAAGAACCTGCCGCCCGAGTACATCGTCGCAGGCAAGACCGGCACCCTCTCCCAGAAAAAACCCTATTTGATGTTCAGCTGGTTTGTGGGCTTTGCCCCCATCGAGCGCCCCGACATCGCCCTGGGCGTGCTGCTGTGCAACCCCGCCCGCTGGCGCATCAAGGCCAGCTACGCCGCCGCCCGCGGCCTGAAACTCTGGCGCGAAAAGAAAGCCCGCATGGCCAAAGCCCAGGCCCCCCCCGCAACCGACCCCGCGCCCGACGAAGAACTGCCAGAAGCCCTCAAGCTCGACGCCCCCGCCGAGACCGAGCCCGCCGTCGAGCCGTGATCCCGCATCGACCCGCGCCTGCCGACACTCCCTCTCAAACACCACCGCGCAGACTTTGCTGCCCACAGTCAACACGCCCATTGTTGGCGCTCACGGCTTCAGGCTGCTACCCTCCATACGTTCAATATTGATGGCGCTGGGTCCATGCATCCCAGCCGGATTCTTATTTGGAGGGTTCTTCAACGTGAGCACCAAAACCACCTCTGTGGCGCTGGCGGCCCTGGTCTCTGTGGCGCTCTTTGCCGCCTGCGGAGACGACGGCAACACCGGCAACGGCAACGACGGCCAGAACAACGACGTCCTGGTCAACAACGACACCAACAACCAGGACAACAACGACCCCGGCAACAACGATCCTGGCAACAATGACCCCAACAACATGCCCAACAACGATCCGGGTAACAACGACCCTGGCTGTGAGCCGGCCTGCGTCGAAGGGGAAATGTGTGTCGGCGGCGTCTGTGTCCCCGAAGAACCCAACAACGACACCCCCATCTGCGACGCCGGCACCCAGCGCTGCATCGATGAACAAAACCTGGAGGTCTGCAACGACACCGGCCAGGCCCTCGAAACCCAGCCCTGCCCCACTGGCAGCATCTGCACTGAAGACCGCTGCCAGGACGTCATCTGCCAGGCGGGCGAGGTCATCGGATGCGCCTCCAACACCGCCCTGCTGACCTGCAACGACACGGGAACCGCCCAGGAGCCCCGCGAGTGCCCCAACCCCGCAGCCTGCGTCCAGGGCACCTGCACCGTCGGCGAAGGCTCCTGCACCGGCGACGACGACTGCATCAACGACACCTACTGTGAAAACACCGTCTGCCTGCCCTACCCCGACCTGCCGCGCGGTGAGGCCAACACAAGCTGCCTTCAGCAACCCTATGAAGGGGAGTTCTCCCCCGAGATCCAGTGCGCCTGGGACCAGGGCAACGTCATCATGCAGCCCGCCGTGGTGGATCTGGACGGTGACGAGACTCCCGAGATCATCTTCACCTACTGGGGCGGCGGCGGCGGCGGCAACGGCCGCGTGATCGCCATCCGAGGCGACGACTGCTCCGTGGTCGGCCAGACCCCCAGCAACTTCGACATCGAAATCCAAGCCTCTCTGGCCGTCGGCGACATCAACAACGACGGCGCCCCCGAGATCGTCACCGTCGGCGGCAACGGCGAAGTCCGCGCCTTTGACAACCAGTTCAACCTCTTGTGGCAATCCCCCACCAACGTCGACGGCAACACCTGGGGCGGCCCCGCCATCGCCGACCTCGACCCCGACGGCAACCCCGAGATCGTCCACGGCCTGGTGGTCCTCAACGGCGAAGACGGCACCGTCGTCTTCAACCGCCCCACCAACGAGTGGCGCTACTCCCTGGGGCCGCTGTCGGCCATCGCCGACATCGACAACGACGGCGACGACGAGATCATCCTCGGCAACCGCATCTACGGACCCGACGGCACCGACGAGACCGTCCCCGCCATGGCACAGCTCCAGCCCGGACACGTCGCCATCGCCCAGTTCGACTTTGAAACCCCCGAGCCCGAAATCGCCGTCGTCTCCAACGGCCAGGTTCGCGTCCAACGCATCGACGGCACCCTGGTCTTTGGCCCCATCGTCATTCCCGACAACGGCCAACACGGCGGCGCCCCCAACGTCGGCGACTTCGACGGCGACGGCCAACCCGAAATCGGCGTGGCTGGCTCGGGCTCCTACGTCGTCTTTGACCCCGAATGCACCGCCCAGCCCCTGCCCGAGTTCTGCGCCGAAAACGGCGTGCGCTGGCTCAAACCCACCCGCGACGCCTCCTCCGGTGTCACCGGCTCAAGCCTCTTTGCCTTTGCAGGCGACGGCCGCGCCGCCGTCGGCGCGGTCGTCATCGCGCTCGGCGCGGCCGCGTCGTTGACCGGCATCGGCGTGATCGTGCTCGGGCTGTTCGGGCGTCGGCCCAGTTGGTGGCGGGAAACCCGCGGGCTCGTGTGGGTGATGCTCGCCATGAGCACGTTGGCGATCGTCTGGATGGAGCGCGCCCTCAGCACCCGCGACTTCACCATCCGGTTCGTCGCCGACCACGGCTCGAGCCAG
>CAKZKQ010000087.1 GCA_937123825.1 uncultured Pseudomonadota bacterium | reverse complement strand
GACACCGAGCCAACTCCGTCACAGACGACGTGGATGGGGTCGAAGAAGGTGTCAACCTACAAGTGCCCCGTTCTATCTGCCAGACCTTGAGCGCTCCGTCAAGAGCATTTTCGAAAGTTTGTTACTTTCGAAAGTTGCCGACAACAAAGAGTCTCTGTCGTCAGCGGCCGGCGTTATCTGCCAGACCTCAAGCACTCCGTCAAGAGTATTTTCAAAAGCTTAGCGCTTTCAAAATCCGCGACAACAAGCAACGCCTGTCGTCGGCAGCTGGCGTTATCTGCCAAACTGCCTCGGCTCCGTCAAGAGCATTTTCAAAAGTTTTCAAAAGAAGGAAAGTTCTTTCGAGACCCTTGAACATTCAGCCCCAGACCAACAAAGCCGCCTGGAACTTGATGACGCTTACCACAGGTAAGGTGCGTCAGAATCTTACAACCCAAAACCCAGCGCCGAGGTATAAAGTCCATCGACCCGAGAGAGGGGGGCGCAATTTAACCAGCGCCCCGGTGGCTGCCAACTCCATTTCCAACAAACCCCTCATTCATCATCAACATCGAGGCTTGCTGAATTCCCCGCCAGGTCCATCATCACGACCCGTCAGGGAGGCGAACACTACCCGAGCACCCCCTCCACGTCAAACTCTTATTGGTCGCACACCGCCGATTTTCACCTCCAAGACCGCATCAAAACCCCTCAACCCCCACCACCACAGCATCGCCCCACCATCACAAATTTCACCACGCACCACCCCATACACACCACAACACCACACACACCCAAAACAAGACGATCCCCCAAACCACCTCAAACACCGCCCACGCAAGCCCCCCAAACACCCTATATAATGTTACCCCCCACCAACCACACATCCTCGCCCACAAAGCCAGATCAGCGACCCCCGATCCATAAAGCCCTGTTTTTTCTACACTTTTAGACTGAACAAAGCGCTGAACATGATTACATTAAAACCCTGAAGGCATTGAACGCTTGTATAGCGATCAACGCCGCGCGCACTGCAACACACCACACAAACCTCCACCCGCACGCGGAGCTTTGCACCACCCCATGCACCACCACCTCTGTCAGGCCATCAACGAACACGAACTCATCTTCCTGCGCTACAACGACGGCCGCCTGCGCATCATCGAACCCCACGCCTACTGGAGCTCGCCCACCGGCAAACCACTGCTGCGCGCCTTCCAACGCTCCGGCTTCAGCGTCTCCCAACAACCCCGAGGCTGGAAAACCTTTCGCGTCGACCAAATCCTCAGCGCCCAACCCGCCGGACAAACCTTTCGCGCACCCCGCGCCGGCTACGACCCCTTCTCATCATCCATCGGCCGAATCTACGCCATGATCCCCGTCGAACCACCCTCCTTCCTCCGAGCACCGGCGTTCTGACACCCCTCACCTTGAGCGGAAGTTGCGCGCATAACGGCCAAACGCCAAATAGCGCTTCGCATCACCCAAGGTCCGAGCCCTCCTGGGCGGCTTGAGCTTCAACAACTCCTGCGCCATCGCCTCCGGCACCGGACGCTGACGCCACGCCGCCTGCGGCGACGCCGAAGACTGCGACACAGGCCCCATCTGGTGGATCTCGTAATCCACCGCCTCAACGGCTGCTTCGACCGTCGCAAACGACGCCACATTCTCTTGATCCAAAAACACCTGATAGCGCTTGGCACCGCGCTGGCGGCTGTCGAGGATCAACGCCTCCGACAAACGCTTGCGACTCCTGTGAAAGTACAAAATCAAACCAGAGCGCCCCAAAGAACTCCAGGCGTTGGGGCTGATCGCCAACACCTCCGGGTTGATCTCCAACGTCAACGGGTCAAAACTCTCCGCCCGACGCTGAATCTCCTGCAGGGAAATCTCCCCCGCCTCCATCTCAAACCCCGGATAATCAAAGCGCATCCGCTTAAAGAAACGCTGCGCCTCGCCCACATCCTCTCCCTGCAGGTTGATCTGCCTGGGCATCCCAAAAAGCGACGGCAAGGTCACCAGACTCAACGACGACAAATCCACAAAGTCCAAGACCAGGCAGTCCGTCTTGCCCGGGTGCAAGCGCGTCCCGCGACCCACACACTGGATGTAGAGCCCCTCCGAGCGCGTCGGTCTGGCCATCGCCACACACGCAATCCCAGGATCGTCAAACCCCTCGGTCAACACACCCACGTTGGTCAGCGCCTGGTAGCGCCCCTCGCGCATCTTGCGCAGCGTCGCCTCGCGGTCCTCGCGCTTCATCTCCCCATGCACCACACCACAGGAAAACCCAAGCGCGTTGAGCGCCCGCGCCAGGTGACGGGCGTGCTGCACCGTGACACAAAAGACCAATGTGCGCCGATCCCGTGCCAACTCTTGAATGGTGCGCGCCACCAAGGCGTTGCGCTCCTCAATGTCGACCGCCTCGGCCAGCGCCTCGGGGTCGATCGTGGCCAGCGGGTCGCGCCACAGGCCGCGTTCACGGTCATAGCGCTCCAGCGCCCGGCGCAGGGCCTGCGCGGCGGCATCCTGAATCAGCGGCACAGCTGCCGGAGCGTCCAGCCCCAGAACCAGCGCCCGCCCATAGGCCCAAACCTGCAGCACAAGACGCAAGCACAGAACCGAGAAGGCCACCGGCGCCAGCAATTTGGCCGGCCAGAGCGGAATACCGATGTCGCTCGAACTGTCGCGGCCCCACATAGGAGCGCCAAAGTCGAACGAGCGGTCAAAATGGGACCAACTGCCCCAGACCAAGGCCAGCATCAGCACCAGGATCAGAAGAACCGAAATAAGCTCGAACAGCCACAGCGCCCGGCCGTGCAGGCGTGAGATGACAATGTCCATCCGTATATGACCGCCATCGCTCTGAACATATGAAATGCCCAGAAAAGCGATGAGAGGCATCGCCTGTTCTATCCAGTCAACATAGCCCGGCAAAGGAGCATTCAGTGCATTTCGACCACTGACGGACACGACGGCCAACACCATCAGTGAAAAAACCGCCAATCCGCTGATCAGCGCCAGAAACCGTTCGAGCACGAGCAAACGCTGATCCAGCTGGCTCAGACGGCTGCCGTCTACCAGAACCGTGGCTTGTCCTGCCATTCCGGTGATTCCTTGTTGTTTGTTGCCGGGCGCCCTGAAAGCACCCGGCCTTGTGGATCAGTTG
>CAKZKQ010000086.1 GCA_937123825.1 uncultured Pseudomonadota bacterium | reverse complement strand
TCAGTGTTTTGCCTCCGAGCAGGCCGAAGACGACGACAACAACAACGACGCGCCGCCCAACAACGACACGCCTCCAAACAATGACACGCCGCCCAACAACGACACCCCACCCAACAATGACACCCCCGAGGATGTCGGGGTGCCCGATGTCGATGATCCGCCCGACATGGGCATGATGGACGACACCGGCCCGCCCATGGACGTCGTCGAGGACGAGCCCGTTGATCCCAACATGCCTTGCCCCCCAGGCATGCTCCACATCAATGACCTGGAGGATCTCCCGCCGTTTTGCATCGACATCTACGAGGCCAGCCGCCCCGACGCCCAGGCGGGCAACGCCGGGGCCGACAACAGCCGCGCCACCAGCCGCGGCGGCGTGCTGCCCTGGACCCAGGTCAACCGGGCCCAGGCCGAGATGGCCTGCGCCGCCTCCCAGAAACGCCTGTGCACGCTGGCCGAGTGGACCGCCGGCTGTGGTGGCGCCGATGGGCGCAGCTACCCCTACAGCGCCGATCTCTACGTCGTCAATCAGTGCAACACCAGCGGCACCATTCAGCCCACCGGCAGCAGCCCCAACTGCACCCACCCCGTCTACGGCACCTTCGACATGTCCGGCAATGTCATCGAGATTGTCGACAACGGCCAGCCCGTCCTCACCCTCATGGGCGGCTCTTTTGGTGACGTCACCCCCTCGCTGCTGACCTGCAACGGCACCCCCCGTGGCAACGCGCCCCCCGCTCAAATCGGCTTCCGCTGCTGCAAATAAGCGTTGTGAGCGCTGTGCGCTCACGGTTCGGTTGCCGCGCTTCGCTTGGCTGCCCTTTCGGTGCGCGGCGCCTTCGCTTCGCTTGGCTTGCTTTTGGTTCGGTCGCCGGCGCTGCGCTTGGCTTCCTTGTGGTGCGGTCGCTTCGCTCCCTGATAGCATTTGTGATGGGTTGGGTTCTTGGCTTCGCCGGTACGAGTTGGGCATTTCGTCGAAATTGCTTCGTTTTTTGGTGGTCGGATGAGCGCTGGTTGAGGCTTGTTGGGTTTTCCAAGGGGTTGGTGGTGCGGTTGGGGGCCGGTCAGGAAGGCGAGCGTTGCCGCCTGCCTGACCCCTCGTGCTGTGTTTTGCTTGAATTTTGTTCATGTGTGTGTTCTCTGGGGTGTCCCTGGAGGTGGTGTCCTGTGCCTTGTCGGGTGGTGTGTTGTGGGTGTTGGGGTCCTTTGGTGGGGCCTGGGTGCCTGGGGCGGGCTGCTTGGCGGTTGGGAGTGGGACATTGGATATTTTGAATCAATTGGAGTGTGCCTGGTTGGGGTTGTGGTCGGTCTGGGGTTATGGGCCGGTGAGCTTTGGACGAGTACGGGAGGCGTTTGAGGAGCCCTGGGGGGTTGTGTGTGCGACCGATGGGGTGCTGGAAGGGTTTGGGTTGGAGGCGGCGTCTGCCAGGCGCGTGCGTGCTCTGGATGGGCCTGAGGCGCTGGTGGAGCGAGGTCGGGCGCAGCTTGAGGGGGTTGGGGATGAGGGTTGGGGGGTGTCGACCGCTGGGTTGGGGGGCGGACTTGGGGTGATGGGGGCTTCGACGCCGCCGTTTCTTTATGGCCGTGGGTCCCGCGCGGTTTTGGATGCCAGCCCGCGCGATTGGGTGGCGGTGGTGGGCAGTCGCCGGGTGGATGAGCCAGGGCGCTTGATGGCCCAGCGGCTTGGGGCTGCGGTGGTGCGTTCGGGTCGGGTGTTGGTCAGCGGCGGGGCGTTGGGGGTGGACGCGGCGGCGCACGTGGGGGCGCTGGAGGCTGGCGGGCGGACAGTGGTGGTGCTTGGTGTGGGGGTGGATAAGGTGTATCCGGCCTCTCATCGGGGGCTTTTTGAGCGCGTGGTGCGCGGCGGCGGGGTCTTGCTCAGTCCTTATGTGTTGGGGGTCGGGGCGCGGCGTTTTCATTTCCCGAGGCGCAACGAGGTGATGGCCGCGATGTCGATGGCAACGGTGGTGGTTCGTGCCAGGAGGCGTTCGGGGAGTTTGTACACGGCGGACGCGGCGGCGCGTTATGGGCGCGCGGTGTTTGCGGTGCCTGCCGACGCGGCCGCAGGTCAAGGGCAGGGCGGCAACGCGCTCTTGACCCGTGGGGCGCTGGCGCTGGTCAGCGCTGAGTCGGTGGGGGGCCTTCTTGACAGGGCGTTGGAGGGGGCGTTGCCCGCTGGGGTGGATTTGGGGCCGGTGCAGGGGCGGCTTACCGGTGTGTTGGAGCCGGTGAGCAAACCTGCGGCGCCGGTTTTTGAGGGTGACGCAGGCGAGGTGGTGGGGAGGTTGGAGGGTTCTGGTGCGACGGTCGATGTCCTGGTGAGGCAATTGGGGTGGCCGTCCGCACGCGTGGGCGCGGCGTTGCTGGAGTTGGAGTTGAGCGGCGCGGTGGTGCGTCAAGTGGGCGGAGCGTACCAATTGGTTTGACAGAGAACGGCCAAGCATTTAAGCGTGGCCGGTGTTGTTGTTTTCTGGCCTCGCCATGATGGTTGGGCCGAGTGCATGATGGACAGCGTTTCTGGGGTTTGGAGTCTCATGAGCAAGAGTCTGGTCATTGTAGAGTCACCGAGCAAAGCCAAGACCATCAAGAAGTATTTGGGCGATGGTTTTGAGGTGACCGCTTCGGTGGGGCACATCAAGGATCTGCCCAAAAATGCGATGGGCGTGGATCTGGAGAAGGACTTTGATCCTCAGTACGTCACGATCCGGGGCAAGAACAAGGTCTTGAAGGAGATCCGCGACCTGGCCAAGAAGGCCGACGTGATCTACCTGGGGCCTGACCCCGACCGTGAGGGTGAGGCGATCGCCTGGCACCTTGCCGAGGAGATCAAGCGCGTGGCCAAGGGCAAGAAGGTCTACCGCGTGATGATCAACGAGATCACCAAGAAGGGGGTCAACGAGGCGCTCAACAACCCCAAGCAGGTCAACACCGACCGGTTTTACAGCCAGCAAACCCGGCGGATTCTGGACCGTCTGGTGGGCTACCTGATCTCGCCGCTCTTGTGGGACAGGGTCCGGCGCGGGTTGTCGGCCGGCCGCGTGCAGTCGGTGGCGGTGCGCTTGATTGTGGATCGTGAGGCTGAGATCGAAGCCTTTGATTCGGTGGAGTATTGGACCATCGACGCCAAATTTGGTGCGGGGTCGCCGCCGATTTTCCCGGCCAAGCTGCTGCGGATCGCAGGCAAGAAGGCCGAGATCAGCACGGGCGCCGAGGCCCAGGCGATTTTGGACGCCTGCAAGGACAAGCCGTACACGATCGAGAAGATCGTGCGCAAAGAGCGCAAGCGCAACCCGCCGCCGCCGTTCACCACCAGCACCCTCCAGCAGGCCGCCGCCCAGCGCCTGCGTTTCACCGCCAAGAAGACCATGCAGGTCGCCCAGCAGCTCTACGAAGGTGTGGAGCTCTCTGAGGAGATCGGCGCGGTGGGTCTGATCACCTACATGCGTACCGACTCGGTGAACCTGTCGAAACTGGCACTGAATGCTGCCAAGGCAGAAATCACCTCCATGGCCGGTGCCAAGTATGTAAAAACACGCAACTACAGCACCAAATCAAAAGGAGCACAAGAGGCGCACGAAGCCATCCGTCCATCGTACATGGATAAGCATGAAATTGAAGGTGGAAACCAGGAGCAACGCTTGT
>CAKZKQ010000085.1 GCA_937123825.1 uncultured Pseudomonadota bacterium | reverse complement strand
GCGGCGTTTGCCTTTGTCATGGGCGTGGACGCTCTGGGGGCAGGACCGCCCATCAAGGAGTCGCACGTTGAAATGGATGCCGCCTGGGCGCTGTATGAATCCATCCTCAAGATTCGCATGGGCCATGCCGACTCCGCGCTGATCTACGGCTTCGGCAAGCCCTCGCCCTACCAAGCGAAGCAAGAAGGCAGCAAAGAGCGCACCCATGCAGTTTGTTGTCGTCAACGAGAGCGCTGGCATCATCCTGAACATCACCGAGAGCATCATCGAGAACAACACCGCCGTTCTGGGCGCCGGCGTCTACCTCGTCACCGGCGAAGAGAGCTTCGGCGCCCGGGTCAACATCACCGACTCCACCTTCATCAACAACGACGGCAACACCGGCGGCCACTTCTACTTCGACACGCGCAACGCCACGCTCTTGCTCGACTTCACCGTCACCGGCTCCCGCTTCGAAGACGCCAACGTCGAGACCGGCTCGGCCTTCTACATGCTGCTGGCCGACGGCCACAACCTCTCGTTCACCGACACCGTCTTTGACAACAACCGCAGCGGCAGCAACGGCGGTGCCGTGGTCCTGGGGGGCAACTCCGGCACCAGCGACGTGCTGGTCAACCGCTGCTTCTTCACCGGCAACCGCGCCGACACCGGCGGCGCCTTCAGCATCAACGCCCGCGACATGGGCTGGAACTTCGAGTTCCTCAACTCCGCCGTCACCCGCGGCCTGGTCGCTGGCGGTGGCTTCACCGTCGCCGGCTCCCAGCCCTCCAACTTCCTCTTCCAGAACAGCACCTTCACCGGCAACGCCGGCAGCAGCAGCGTCTCGCTGAACTTCTCGGGCACCAGCGGCACCCACCTCATCCTTGACCACGTCACCATCGCCGGCAACGGCTTTGCCCGCACCTACGGCGCCCTCAACGCCACCGCGCTGGCCAGCTTCACCGTCGGCTACTCCATCCTGACCGACAACGACGATCGCGACGGCGTCAACGAGCTGACCGACAACTACAACATCGTCAACGTCGGCACCATGACCTCGCTGGGCTACAACATCCTGGCCCACCCCGTCGAAGGACTGACCACGCTCGACACCGACATCGTGGGCACCAACGAGGTCTTCGTCAGCGCCGACCTGGGCAGCGCCGTCACCACCGACACCACCATCTACCGTCCCCCGAACCTCACCAGCCCCGCCCTCGACGCCATCCCCGCCGAAGACATCCTGCTGGACACCGACCAGCGCGGCGTGGCTCGCCCCCAGAACGGCCGCGGCGACATCGGCGCCGTGGAACTCGAACTCAACCAATGACCCTCACCCCCAAGGCGCTCGACCCATCGCGGGCGCCCCACCAACCCATCCCATGCACGAGCCGCCCACACATCCTGGGCGGCTCGTCGCACTCTGGCTCCAAAGCAAGGCTCAGTGGCACCCCACCAGCCAAAGCTGATACAACACACCTTGCCCGCGGCAACCCCACACGGCGCAGCCTCAGCGCTGCCGCACCAAGGAGCCAAGCCATGTCCAACTCCAACGACACCACCAACCGAGACCGCATCCGGGCTTACTACGCGCGCGGCGCCGAATGGGGGCGGCTTGAGAGCGACGATGGGTGGCTGGAGTTTGTGCGCACCATGCGCCTGGTTGAACAACACGTCCCCGCAGGGAGCCACATCCTGGACCTGGGCGGCGGTCCTGGGCGCTACACCCTGGCGCTGGCCGCCGCAGGCTACCGGGTCACCCTGGTGGACCTCTCTCCCGAACAAATCGAAGACGCCAAAGCCCGCATCGCAGACCACCCCAACAAAGAACGCATCGAGGGCGCGCACGTGGGAGACGCCCTGGACTTAAGCCCCCACACCCCCAAAGGCGGGTTTGACGCCGTGCTCTGCTACGGCCCCCTCTACCACTGCAAAGGCCCGCAGGAAGGCGCCCAGATCCTGGCGCAGGTTCGGGCCTCGCTGCGCCCCGGCGGCGTGGCGCTGTGCGCCTTCATCCCCCGCACCACGGGTGTCTCAGGGTTGATCGCCCGCGCCGCGTCCTGCCCGGAACAACTGCCCCCAGGCACCTTGAGCGAGGTCTGGCGCACCGGCGCCTTCCCCAACCCCGTCGACGGGGCCTTTGGCGAGGCCTGGTTTGGCCATGTTGAGGAGGTCGAGGCGCTGGTGGACGGCAGCGGCATGGAGCGCGTGGGCACATGGTCTCTGCGCGGCATGGGCGCGGGTTACTGCAGCGCTGTGCGCACACTGCACGATCATCACCCCCAACTCTTTGAAGAAGCCATGGCCCTGATTGAAGACACCAGCGCTCGGCCGGACATCATCGGCCTGGGCTGGCACGCCGTCTGTCTGGCCCACAACCCCGCCCCATAAACCCCGGCGTTGGCCTCCTGGTGTGGTATAAAGGGCAAAGACAGCGCACAACGCCACTCGCCAGGAGCCCCCTGATGGTCGGTACATGGTCCCCTCGAATTCCAAACTCGCTTAAAGACGTCCTGCGGCGCGCCGCGCCCCTGCGCGTGGCGGTCAACCAGTACCGAGCCCACCGTCTGGCCGCCGGGCCAAAGCGTCTGGATGCCTGCGCGGCGCAGTTTGCCATGAACCTGCACCTGACCGGCGCCGCCCCTCTTGAGGGCAAGGTCTGCCTGGAGATTGGCGCGGGCTGGGTGCTGAGTCACGCGCTGGTGTGCCACCTGCTGGGCGCGCAGCGCATCATCGTCACCGATCTGTCGGCCATCGCCCACCCCCAGACCCTGAGCAAGGCGCTGTCCACCTCGTCTCTCTCGCTGGTCCGAGACATTTTGGCGCCCTTTTCGGATCACAGCGACCTGCGCGCCCGGCTTGAAGGGTTGGCCGCGGTGCAAAGTTGGGACTTTGAGACTTTGCGCAGGCTTGGCATCGAGTACCAGGCCCCAGTCGACCTGAGCCACGGTTGGTCGGGGCCCAAGGCGGATTTCATCTACTCGTTTTCGGTCCTGGAGCATGTGGCGGTCGATGAAATCGATGCCTTGCTGGCCACTCTGGGCGATGCGCTGCTGCCCGGCGGTCACATGCTCCACAACGTCCACCTTGAGGACCACAAGGCCATCGCCTCGGACCCCTTGCGCTTCCTCCAGGAGCCCTCGGCGAGCTACGGGCGAGCGCTGCAAAACGATCGCGGCAACCGCGTGCGCAGCTCCCAGTGGCAGCGGCGCTTTGACCAACTCCCCGGGCTGAGCACCGACCTCTTCTACGCCTGGCAACGCCTCGACAAGCCGCTGCCGTCCACCATCGACCCCTCCATTGAGCACACCGGCGAGGATGATCTGCGCACCAGCCACATCGGCATCCACAGCGTGCGCGTCGCCAGTGACGCAGAGCCCACGGCATGAACCCATCGATACGCCCCCTGGATCCTGCGCGCGACCTGGAGGCTGTCTCGGCGCTCTGCGACGAGCTGGGTTACCCCACCCCGGTCAACACGCTCCAAACCCGGCTGGCGGCCATTGCAGCCCAGGGTGCAGGCCACGGGCTCTTTGTGGCCCAAGACAAAGGCCAGGTGGTGGGCTGGGTGCACATCTACGGCGTGCGCTTGCTGGATAGCCCAGGATACGCCGAGCTTGGTGGGTTGGTGGTCAGTCAAAAGGCGCGTCGGGGCGGGTGGGGACGGGCTTTGGTCGAGGCCGCCCAGCAATGGGCTCTGCAAGAGGGTTTTGGTCGGCTGCGACTCTACAGCGGTCCACAGCGTCTTGACGCCCACCGCTTCTACCGCCGCCTGGGTTTTGAGGAAAAGCACCCCCACATGTTTCAACTGCACCTGCGTTGAACTCAAACCCTGGAAACATGCAAATTAAAATGCACAACCGCCACACCATGCGCGCATGACCTCGGGTCATTTCGGATATAAAGACGCACATTTCAAAAAGAAACAAAAACAAAGAATGAACGCTTCAACCACAAATAAGCGTATAAATCGCGCCATGAACCCCATCAAGAAATTCAATGGCTCGCGGCAGCGTTTTTAAACATGCACTTGAGGCATCATCAAAACACCCAAAGCGCACCCAAGCCGCACTGTCCAAAGCACCATACGCCATGAATTGAGTTGTAAAAGGCGGCGCCATGAAGCGCGCTCAAAACCCTGCCCGAGCCTGCGATACACGCGCTCGATCCATGTCGCCGTCAGCGCCATTCCCAGGAGATAGGCGCCAAGCCCCACCGCGGCCAGCCACGCGGGCGCGATCAGGAAGAGCCCCACCGACAACGCCCCCTCAACCAAAAAGATCGGCGCCAGCAGCGTCCGTGCGCGTCGCAAGTGCCCCTGGTGATAGCGCTCAAAGTGCTCAAGGCCGACGTCCTGATAGAGCGGGTAGTGCACCCATTGAACAAACCAGACCACCGCACAGCTGATCGACGTCACACACAGATGTCCGGGACCAAGAGCGTCCACCATTTCCTCCCCCTCCACCGCACCACCAAAATTGGCCTGTTTGCATAAGACTCCAAACCCGACTTTCTCAAAAATACCACCACAACAGATCACCGCATTGCCCCACCGCCTCTTCCCTCTCCCATGGCCGTGTAGACGGGCAGGGCACAAAAACTCAAATGCCAAACACAACAAATTTTCAGCAACGACACCCCAAAACGCAACTTTAAGCCGCCGATGCCATATTTCTTGGAAAAAAAGTGCATATATAAATAGAACGGGGCGCTTAAAAGTTATCACCACACAGGGGTATGGTATGATGGGCTGAAACCAAAGGAGAGGCCCAGA
>CAKZKQ010000084.1 GCA_937123825.1 uncultured Pseudomonadota bacterium | reverse complement strand
CCGGGGGGGGGGGGCGCGGGCGGGGGGGGGCGGGGGGGGCGGCGGGGGGGGGGTGGGGGGGGTGGGGGGGGGGGGGTTAGGGCCGTGGGGCGGATGGGGCGGCGGCGTCTGAGTGTCTTGAGGCGATGGTGAGTAGGTCAAAGCGTTGGGTGCGGCCTTCGGAGAGGGTGATGAAGGCGTCGGTTGGGAGCCGGCGAGCCTGGAGGGCGGCCTGGAGATCTTTGATGGGGTCGTCGATGGCTTCGTTGGTGAGCTGGAAGGTGCCAAAGTGGATGCCGATGGCCAGCACAGCGCGCAGATCGAGTTGGGCTTGGACGGCGTCGTCTGGATCCATGTGGAAGGGCCGCATGGTGGCGCGCGGCGCGTAGGCGCCGATGGGGAGCAGGGCGATGTCTGGCGAGCCGAGCCGTGCCTGGATGGCGGCAAAGTGGGGGCTGTAAGCGGTGTCGCCGCCGAAATAGATCATGCGCTTGTCTGCGTGGATCATGAAGCTGCCCCAGAGGCTCTCTTTGGCGTCGGTCAGGCCTCGGCCAGAGTTGTGTTGGGCGGGGGTGAAGGTGATCTTGACGCTGTGGCCCAGCGGGGCCTGATCCCACCAGTCCATTTCGGTGACGGTGGTGATCCCCTCGTCTTCAAGCAGTTGGCGATCGCCAAGGGGGACCAGGAAGCGGGGTTGATCGCGCTCCCAGAGGTCGATGATGGTGGGCAGGTCGGTGTGGTCGTAGTGGTTGTGGCTCAGGAGCACGGCGTCGATCGGCGGCAGGGCGTCAAAGGGAATCCCTGGCTGGCGGGCGCGCTCCGGCCCTGCCCAGCTCCACGGTCCCACACGCTGCGACCACACCGGGTCGGTCAAGATGTTCATCTGCGGGGTCTGGATCAGGACGGTGGCGTGGTTGACGAAGGTGATGGCCACCTGATCGTTGTCCAGCGCTTGATCGAGCGCCAGAGCCCGGTCGAGCGGGACGTCGTCGGGCCATGGGGTGCTGCGCCCGGTGGTGATGTGCACGACCAGATCCCAGAAGCTGGGGTCCTCGATGCGGGTCTGGGGGTTGTGAAAGGTGTGGCCATCGCAGTGATCGCTGACCGGGTGGGGCGGGGCAGTGGCGCAGGAGATGGAGGCGATCAAGGCCAGCGCTGCGAGCTTCCATCCGTGGCGCCGCGCCACCGGCTGCGAGCGCGGTTGGTGAGCGTCGGTGTGGTGGTTGTTTGCGGTGTGCTGCTCCATGCCCATCTCCTGGCGCGTTTGGTGTGTGTCGTGTGTCTTGTTTCCTAGACACTGTCTAGTAGATGTCGCTTGACAGTGTCTAGGTGCGTGGCTAGACACTGTCAAGTGGCCGGGGTGCTGCTTCTTGTGCTACCAATCAGAAAGATTGGGCTCATGGCGCAATGAGATTTGTTGAGTGGGTGTTGTGTGTGCGGGGCTTGAGCGTGTTCACGGCGAGCGGGGCGATTGGGTTTGCTCAGTGCGCTTTTTGACGTCAAAAGTGGTCAGAAGACTTTGGTGTGGTGGGTATGGGAGCGACAAAGGACGTTCGAAGGACAATTCTGGACACGTCGGTGGGGTTGGTGGCCGAGCGCGGCGTGCGCGGTGTCAGCTTTCGGGAGGTGGCGCGGCGCTCGGGCGTCAGCCATCAGGCGCCGTACCACCATTTTGGCAACCTGCACGGGATTTTGAGGGCGATCGCCATTGAGGGCTTTGACGGTCTCAACGCCGCGATGAGGGCGGCGGCCGCCGGGGCAGGTCCCGATCCAGCCGACGCGCTCACGGCCGCAGGGGTGGCCTACGTCAACTTTGCGACCTCCCACGTGGGTCACTTTCGGGTGATGTTCTCGCAGTCTTTGGTGGACATCCACGACGAAGACGCGCCGCTTGAGGAGGCCGGTGGGACTTACGGCCTTTTGACGCAGTTGACCAAAGAGGCGCAAGAGGCGGGCTATGGGCAGGGCATCGAGACCCTGGTGATGGCCCACATGTCCTGGTCAATGGTCCACGGCATGTCGGTGCTCTTTGTCGAAGGCGTGCTCAAATACAAAACCGAAGGGCTCACCGACGCCGAGCGCGCTGCCCATGCCGAGCAGGTCGTGGCCGCCTTGACCAAGCTTCTCAAATCCGGCCGCACCCCGCCCCAATCCTCATGATCGCTCCCAGCCGCGTCCCTGAAACCTCAAAAGGGCCCTGGCAGTGCCATTGAAGCTGCCCAAACCATCCTTAAAAGTCCCCGCTTGGCATGCCCAGGATCATGTCGTTGCCAAATTCGCCGGTGAAGTTCAGTCGGCTGTTGTAGTGGGCCAGGTGGACGTGGGGTTGGCCTTCGTAGGTGTGCCAACTGTGGCTTCCGTACCAGCGGTTGGCGTTCATGCCCTGTCTGCGCTCCTGGCCTGGGGTGATGGTCAGGTGGCGTGAGGCCTGGGGGTTGGCGTCGTACTCCACGGTGACTTCCAGGGTGCCTTTGGGGCTGACCTCGACCAGTACCCGCATCCCGCTGCATTCTTCAAGTTGAAGGTCGGTCCCCTGGCTGCCTTCGCCTCCGATGACAAAGTGATCGCCTGGGCCCAACAGCCAGGTGGTTTCGACGCTGTGTGCCGAGCTGTAGATGAGGGGGATGAGGCCCTCTTTTTGGCCGTCGGTGGGTGAGAAGTAGGCGCAGTGGCCCTTGCCCAGCAGGGTCCTGAGGCCTTGGATGTCGGCGGCGCGCACGACGCGGCGCTCGCACATGGCGCAAAAGCGGCAGGTGTGCCCGGTGGTCAGGGTTTCTTCATCTTCAAGATCGTCCCAGTCAAAGCTGCACGGGCTGAGTGAGACCACGGGCTTGGCGCTGGAGGGCTCTGTGAGGCCGATGGGGACGGGTTTGGGGCGAGTTTTAAGGGCTTGTTGGGCGCGCTGTCGGACTTGTGGCCAGGGATCGTTGAGGGCGCGGACGATGGCCTGCCCTGCGCTTTCACCGGGGTTGTAGCCCAGCAGGCGCACGGCCTCGGCGCGCCCTGGGCCGGGGACCATGCGGTTTTGCAGCAGCGCCTCCAGGTCGGCGGCGGCGGGGGGCATGGTGGCCAGCATGCGGGCCTGGACGGAGCTTTGGGGGGTGCCTTCGGCCACCGCGTCCAGCAGCGGGGGGCCAAAGTGCCCCCAGGCGTAGTCGGTCACCACAGGGGAGTGCAGCAGGTTGGGGCTGAGGTTGAAGAGGTCCAGGACGGTGTCGGCGTTGCCCTCGGCGGCGCGGGCGCGCAACCACAAGAGAGCCTGGGTCTCGCTCATCTGTGAGGTGTCCACAGGCATGGCGCCTTGGTTAAGCTCGCCGAGCGCCTCGATGAAGCCCTCCAGTGTCAGCGTGGGCCGCTGGGGGCTTTCAGGCTGGGCCTGGTTGGCGATCTCAAAGAGCGCGGCTTTGAGGGGGTCGCGCGGAGGCCGCTTGAGCTGTCTGGGGTGGTTCTCCATGGCCAGCATGAACCGCAAGAGCATGCCCAGCGACCAGACATCGAGCCAAGGCTCCCAATGGCCGTTGTGGGGGGCTGCGTCGCGGCGCGACTCCCAGCGGTTTCGCAGGTAGTAATAGCCTTCTGCAGAAGACCGCCGACGTCCGGAGGGGTCAGGGGTGGGTGGGGTGATGATGCGGTCAAAACCAGTCATCAAGCCGCCCAGCGGTGTGCCCAGCAGCGCCAGGGGATCATCAAAGCCGTGCATGACGGGCTTTGAGAGCCCAAATTGCTGGCCCAGTTCCAGCGCGCTTTGCACCGCCAGCGCCGCTGCGAGGATCAACGGGGGGATGTGAGACGTTTTCAGCGCGGGAATGGGCTCGTAAGGGGCGGGGACGCAGGGGGTGGCCTCGATCCAGGGGGTGACGGTGTACCACAGCCCTTCGTGATCCTGCGCCAGACGCTCAATGGGGACCGTGAAGGCGGGGCTGTGGCTGCGCAGCAGGCGCAACTGCTCGATCAACTCAAACCACTCTTTTTGAGCCTGCCAGTCCGAGCCAGGGATGGCATCAAAGCGCTTGATCTGGACTTGGCGGCCCAGGATGGGTTCGGTGGCCAGCCAGCGCTCGGCGCGGTCGCTGCCTCCCAGTCGTGAGATGAGGCGATGGTTTTCGTAGTTGAGCAGAGGGCGCATTGCGGGTTCCGTGTTGGGCGCGGGGCTTGGTTTGGCACGCCAGCAAAGGCGGAGCGGTCACTGTTGAACACCACGACACGGATGTGGTGGTCATGGGTCGGTGACCGGCGCCTGGTTCTGCATGCCCTGGGGATTGGAGTGTGACCGAACGGGGCGGTTTTCAAGGTTTGGGCCGCACAAAAGGCCCATCATCCCGGATTTGGCCCCTCAACCGAGGGCTCACCGTGTCGCCCAGATCAATCAGCGGGCGCGGCGATGTCGGGAGCGCTTGCTGAACCGGTGGTCTTGTCGGCTCGCCCATGCAAACCATGCTTGGGCCTCTCAGGGAGAGTTCAAGGCGGACGTCCTGGTCAAAGTGGTCCTGATTTTGGCGGTGGATGAGGCGCACGTGGTTGCTCTGCGCCTGGGTCCTCCAGACGATGAGCGCCTCTTGCCAGTGGCCCTCATACATGACCTGGATGTCGTCGGTGCCGGGGGCCAGCGAGTATGTGCTGGGGCGCCAGTAGGGACGACGGGCCAGTGGCGTCTGGTGCGGGAGGGTGTGGTTCTGGGGGTTTTCACCGCAGCGCGTGGACACCTCCACAGTGCCTTGGTAGGTCATGCGGACAAGGATGTGTTCGCCTTGGCATGCCTCCAGGCGCAGATCGGCCACGGGGCTCCTGGGGCCGCCAAAAACCAGGTGGTCGCCGGGGCCAAGGAGCCAGGTGGTTTCGGTGTTGTCGTCGGCGCACCAGGTCAGGCGGACAAAGTCGTTTGCGAGTTCCGCAGGAGGGCCGCTGGGGAGGTCAACCGGGGGGTTTTGTGGGAGGTGCGCCAGGGCGTTGGTGTCGTTGGAGCGCACGACACGGCGCTCGCACATGACGCAAAAGCGGCAGGCGTGGCCGGTGGCCAGGGTTTCTTCATCTTCAAGATCGTCCCAGTCAAAGCTGCAGGCCTGGATGCGCGCGGTGCAGCCGCTGTCGGGCATGTGGAGGCCGACGGGGATGGGGGTGGGGCGGTGTTGGAGGGATTGGGCGGCGCGATGGCGCACCTGTGGCCATGGGTCATTGAGGGCGTTGACCAGGGCGAGCGTGACGGGGTGGGTTTTGTTGAAGTGGAGCAGGCGCGCGGCTTCGGCGCGGCCTGGGCCGTTTGTGTCGGGGTCGTCGAGCATGCCCAGGAGGCTCTGGGTGGCTTGTGGGATGCTGGCGATGACGCGGGCCTGGATGTTGTTTTGGCCTTTTCCCTGGGCGACGTCCTGGATGAAGGCGCGGCCGAAGTGTTCCCAGGCGTAGTCGGTGACCACGTCCGAGCCCAGCAGGTGCGGGCTGAGGTTGAAGATGTCCATGAAGGCGTCGTGGTGGCCGCGGTTGATTTGGCCACGCAGCCAGGACAGAGCCTGAGTGTCGCTCATCTGGGAGATGTCGGTCGGGAGGCTGCCGTGGATGCCGTGGAGCGCCTCGATGAAGCCTTCCAGGGTGATGTTGGGCAGTTGGTCACCGGGCTGGGCTTGCTGGGCGACGTCAAGGAGCGCGTCCAGCAGAGGATCCTGGTGTGGTGGTGGGACGCCGTCGCCTTTGTCAGCGTCGTCCGTGTCAGTGGGGTTTTGGTGTTGGCTTTGGACCAGCAGGACCATGTGCCGCAGCAGGAGGCCCAGCGCCCAGACGTCCTGGCGAGGCTCCCATTGGCCAAAGTGGGGCGCTTGGGCCAGTGCGAGCGTCCAGTAATGGTTTGGTGCCCATGCGTTTGGGGCAAGCTGGTCGCGCCATTCGGATTGGGGGTGCTGGGAGGGGTCGCCGGGGGTGACCGGGCGGTCAAAGCCGGTGAGGATGCCGCCAAGGGGGGTGTTCAGCAAAGCTGTGGGGTCATGGAAGCCATGCATGATGGGCGCGGGCAGGCCATGCTCCTGTCCCAGGGCCAGCGCGCTTTGGGTGGCCAGGGCGGCGGCGAGGATCAGGGGCGGCAGTTGTGCCGATGAGCAGGGCGCAGGGCGCCTGTGCGGTGCGGCCAGCGTGGGCAGCACCGGGTTGGACTTGATCCAGGGGGTGACGATGTACCACCGGCCCTGGCTGTCCTGGGCGACGCGCTCGATGGGGACGGTGAAGGCGGCGCCGTAGCATTGGAGCAGGCGAAGTTGCTCAAGGAGGGCAAACCACGCCTGTTGGGCCTTCCAGTGGGTCCCTCGGGTCAGGTTGAAGCGTTTGATCTGGACGTAGCGGCCGTGCTCTGGCTCGGTGGCCAGCCAGCGCTCGGCGCGGTCGGTGTTGGAGAGGCGTTCGATCAGAAAAAGGTCTTCATAGCGTGCGTGTGGTCTCATCAGCGCGTTCCAATTCAAGTGTCGCGGTGCCAGATGAGGTGGGGTCGCTCGATGGATTATCAAGGGGCTGGGGTCAAGAAAGGCTTTTGAACCGTCAGAATCCCTCTTTTTCTTTTTTGAGCCATGCTTCGTCGGCCATTTTCTTTTTGATCGCTTTGTTGATTCCCAGGGCTTTGCTGATCGCTCTGGCTTCGAGGTTGGTGTTGTAGTGGGTGTGGTTTTGGCGGTGGATGAGGAAGACGCGGGCGCTTTTGGCCTCGGTGCGCCAGATGAAGATGGGCATGTCGCGGTGGTCTGCCAGGGCGATGCTGACGTCGTCGAGCCCCGGTGTGAGGGTTTGGGTGTGGGTGTCTCCGTTGGGGTATCGGCGCTCGATGTGGAGGGTGCCTGTGGGGGTGGCCTGGATGAGAAGCAGTGAATCATCCCAGCCGTGGGTGCGGGTGTTGGTGTTGGGGTTGCCCATGGCGCCCAGGATGGTGTCCCTGCCAAGGAAGAGGCTTTGCGTGTATGCGGTGTCGTTGCTGCGGCAGATGGTCAGGCGGATGTCGCGCTCTCTTTCGGTCAGTGGGTAGGGCAGGTCTTCTTCTTCGGCGTCAAAGAGGGGGCACCAGCCGTGGGTTTGGAGGTCCTGGAGGGCGGTGGCGTCTTGCGAGCGGACCACGCGGCGCTCGCACATGGCGCAGTGGCGGCTGAGGACCCCGTTGGACAGGGGTTGTTCGTCTTCGAGGTCATCCCAGTCAAAGCTGCATGGTTGGATGTGTACGGTGGGCTGCTGGTCGTCGGTGTTGCCAAGCCCAACGGGGCAGGTGTGGGAGCGTTTGTGGAGGGCGCTGAGCGCAATCCGGCGCACTTGTTCCCAGGGGTCGTTGAGGAGGGCGACCAGCGTTTGGGTGGCCTGGGGGCTTTGGTTGAGGGTCAGCATGCGCGCGGCCTCCATGCGCTGTAGGCCGGGGGTTTGTGGGTTTTGGATGAGTTCAAGCAGGCTATGGGTGACCTGGGGGATGGAGGCCATGACGCGGGCCTTGGTGTCTTGGTGCGGCAGATTCTGGCCGATGGTCTGGAGGAAGGGGCGGCCAAAGTGATGCCAGGCGTAGTCGGTGACGACCTCCGAGGAGAGCAGGCGCGGGTTGATGTTGAAGAGGGCCAGAAAGGCGTCGGCGCGCTCTTGGGGAGCCCCAGCGCGCAGCCAGGTCAGGGCTTGTGAGTCGTTGATTTGTGTCAGATCCATCGGGGTGCTGCCATGGAGGTTGTGCAGCGTCTCGATGAACTCATCAAGGCCAATATTTGGGAGTTGGCCGCCGGGTTGGGCAAGCTCGGCGAGTTTGTAGAGCGATTTCTGGTGGGGGTGTGCGCTCTTGGGGTTGCGGTGCTCGTCCAGGGCGAGCAGGTGACGCAGCACGAGGCCCAGCGACCAGAGATCGAGGCGCGGCTCCCACTGGCCAAAGTGTGGGGCGTAGGCGTGGGCGAGCTGCCAGTAGGTGTTTGTCCTCCATTGGGTGTATTCGATGGAGGTGAACCAGGGGTGGTGGTGTTTGTGTGGGCAGTCGGTGGGCGCGACGGTGCGGTCAAAGCCAACCAGGAGGCCGCCGTGCAAGGTGTTCAGCAGCGCCGCCGGGTCATGGAAGCCGTGCATGATGGGCACGGACAGGCCGTGGTCTTGCCCCAGGGCCAACGCGCTTTGAACGGCCAGCGCCCCTGAGAGGACGATGGGGATGAGCTTTTCTTGTGGCAAATCCGGCAAGTACCGGGCGCTGTAATAGGGCTTGTTGTTGGCATCGCTTCTGGGCAAGAGTCTGTCGGCCTCAATCCACGGCGAGACGGTGTACCAAAGCCCTTCGCGGTCTTGCTCAATGCGCTCAATGGGCACAGTGAACGCCGGATTGTGCGCGCGGAGCAACCGCAATTGCTCAAGGAGCGCAAACCACCGCTGCTGAGCCTGCCAATCGGCGCCATCGACAGCCTTAAAGCGCTTGATCTGCACATAGCGCCCAAAAACAGGCTCGGTGGCCAACCAACGCTGTGCGCGGTCGCTGGTTCCAAGGGGTTTGATCAGCAGGTAATCTTCATAAAGCGTGCGTCGTTCCATCCAAACAGACCCAAGGCAATGCGGGGTGTCAGAGGAGGTGGGTCCGCATCGCAAATTATCAAGGTCTGAAGTTCAAAATCGCCAGGGAAGCCTTGTTGAGGCTTTGTTGGGGAACGTAATTTCTTCCGCTGGTGCTGTTGTTGTGAGGGTGGCGGTTGATTTGGGACAGGCGGCTTTGTTGGGTGACCCAAGCAGTTAGAGTCAGGCGATTATAGCGCTCGCTAAGGGGTCACGTCTCTGGGGCGCAAGGCCCCAGTGACGGAGGGTCGCGCTGCGACCCCAAGCCCCTTGCTCGCTTGTGGGCTTTGTTGTGTGAACGCGGTCGATTCAAGGAGGGGGGCTTTGATGCGAGGCTGGCGGTTGATTCGAGCAGGTGGCTTCGCAAAGGGGAACGTAATTTAACCCGCAGGTGACGTTGTTGGGTCACCGAGACTGAACCACCACCAGCCTCACGCAAAACCCAACCACTTTAAAAAGAAAGCCCCAAAATCAGTCGAAGACGCCGACGAGCTGCTCTGTGGAAGCGATGAGGGTGCCGTCGGGTGCGTGGAGGCGTCCGATGATGGTGTGGAAGCCGTTTTGGGCAAAGACGGTCTCGTATTCGAAGGCGCACCAGCCGTTGCTGAGGTCTTTGGGGATCTGGCGCAGGTGTGCGGTCCAGGTGACGGTGCTGGAGGGGGTGGGTTTTCTGACCATGGAGAGGGTGGGGGTGGGCCAGGCGTCGAGCAGGCCGATGATGCCTTCTTCATCGCCGGTGGGGACGCGCAGCTTGAAGTACCCGGCCAGTCGTTTTTGGGGTTGGCCCATGAAGGGGTAGTTCTGGGTGACCCAACGAAAGGCAATGTGCTGGGTCATTTGGGGGGTGATGCCCTCGATGTAGGGCATTTCGGGCAGTGTTTCGGGGTCGGGACCTTCCCAGACGGGTTCGGGTTCGACGTGGACGGTGCTGTCGCGTTCTTTGACGAAGACCATGTCGAGGTTGATGACGGCTTTGTCGTTCTGGGTGAGGCTGGCGCGCAGGAAGGTGACGTTGCGCCCCTCGCGGGTGATGGTGGCGGTGCCCTGGATGGGTCCGGGGGTGGCCGGTCGCAGGAGCTGGGCCTGGAAGGTGCGCAGGCGCCGCTCGGGGTTGATCACGCGCAGGCCGAGTCCTGCGGCAGCGGCGGTGGTCAGGCCGCCAAAGACCGAGCGGCCCTGGTTCCAGCCGTCGGGCATGGTCATGTGCCAGGTGCCGTCGTCGTCCTGGGACCAGGCTTTGCGCAGGTTGGCGTTGAACTCCATGTGCGTCTCCATGTCGTGTGGGAGGCCTTTGGCAAGGTCGGTGTTGTGTGCCTTGTTGGGGCGGCCTCTTGAGGTCAATTCAGGGATGGTGTGGGGAAGTGTTTTTGGGGGCCGAGTGTGTGTGCGAGGCCAGGCGCCGGGCGATGATCGAGAAGACATCGGGGTTGAAGCCAAAGCCAGCGTGGCTGCAGGCGATGGCGATGTGTGCGGTGTGCGGGTTGACGTGGTCGATGCAGGCACCGGGGCAGACGACCTTGTCGATGGGGCTGTAGATGGCGGTGATGGGCGTGGTCAGGGGGACCTCGTCGCGCTCGGCCACGGCGCGCTCGATGGCGTCGAGGTCTTCGCCCATTTCCTGGACAAAGTACTGGGCGGCGGCGGTGTATTTGGGGCCGCCGATGATGGGGCTGGCCAGGGTGATGACCTGGGCGACGCTCTGGGGGGTGTCGCGGGCGGCTTCTCGGGCCAGGTAGCCGCCCAGGCTCCAGCCGATCAGGTGAATGGGGCCGTGGCGGTCGGCCAGCCGCTGGACCTGCGCGGTGACGCGCGGGACGAGCGCTGGGACATCGCCGTGGTTGCGGCCCATGCCCCAGCCGTAGACGGTGTGGCCCAGCGCACCGAGTGTGCGCCGCAGTGGCCAGGTGACGCCGTCGCCGGTCAGAAACCCGGGGATGACCATGACGACGGCGTTGCCTTTGGGCAGGTGGCCAAGGCGAGTCCAGAAGCGGGGCAGGCGCGCGATCTGGCGCAGGGCGCGCAGCTCCTGGAGGGGGCTGGGGTCGGGGGCCTGGAGGGGTTGTGCTGGGGTCATGGTTTGGCCTCGTGGGCTTTGCAGATGGCGTCGACGAGGGGGGCGATGAGGTCCTGGCTCTGGCGCCCCATGCGAAGGCGCTGTGAGAGCGAGAGGGTGACGACGCCGTGGACGGAGGCCCAGAGCATGTGGGCGATGTCGGTGGGGTTGCCCTCCAGGACGCCCGCGCTCACGGCGCCCTTGGCGGTGCCCACGACGATTTTCCAGGTGTTGATGCCGGTCTGGTGGGCCCAGGGGTAGCGCTCGGGGTCGGTCTGTCCAAGCTGGAACATGAGCCGGAACTCGGCGCGGTGGGCGTGGGCGTGGTCGTGGTAGGCGCTGGCGACGGCGTGGATGCGCGCGATGGGGTCCTCGATGGGTTGGAGGCGGTCGTTGAGGACCTGGGCAAAGCGGATGAAGCACTGGGCGCGCACGGCCATGAAGAGCTCTTCTTTGCTCTCGAAGTAGCGGTAGGGCGTGGCGTGGCTGCAGCCCATGGCGCTGGCCAGTTGCCGCAGCGAGACTTCGTCTTGCTGGGCGAAGAGCTTGATGGCGACCTGGCGAGCTTTGGCGCGCCATGCGTCGATGTCTTGTTGGGTCAGTGCGGGGCGTCCCATGGTGTGGTGGGTCCTGGGGTGGTGTGTGGGGTCAGCGCTTCATTGGGGGTTTGTCATCGGGACTCTTCATCGAGACTTGGTTCAATGAGCCTTGTCCGAGGAGATGTTGAAATAAGTTTTACGGTGTAAAATAAACGGTGTCAATTTTATTTTTAAGCCAGTGTGCTCGATCGGCTTGCGGGGGCAAGCCTCTATTCGGCTGGATGAACGGTGAGGCAGTGGACGCAATAACGCCCGGCCAGCGGCTGGGTTTGAGTGGGGTGGGGGCAGTCTGGCGCGGCGCGGCGTTTGCGGATCCACACCGTCGCCAGCCCAACGGTCAACGCCAGCAGGCCGATGCTGAGCCAGAGCGCGGGGTGGTGCGCGGCGTGTTCCAGGGCGTGCTCGGCGCCGTGCTCCGTGGCGAGCCCGGCGGCGTGCTCGGCGCCGTGTTCCTCGTGGTGGTGCTCATGGCCCACGCTCAAGGCCATCGCCAGGACGCCCAGCCCCAGCGCCCCGCCCACAATGCGCGCCGGCAGTGAGGGTGTGTCGTCTGCATCAGGCTCGGGATGCACGCCCTGGCACTGAGCGTGGTGCTTGCCCGGCAGGCGGTGGGCAAAGACCACATGCAGCAGCGAGCCCGCCACAAAACCCTGAAGCGCGCCCAGCGTGTGGCCCCCAACGACGCCCAGCAGCGGACCCCCCGCCACAAAGCCCAGCACCGCCGTGGCGGCCAGCGCCGCGATGGCCCCCCACGCCGCCACCCTCGACCCCTGGGCCCGCACCGTGGCGTAGACCAGCAGCCCCACCGGCAGCTTGTGGGCCGCGATCGCCACGCCCAGGCTCAGCGCCGCTTCGGGCTGGCTCATCGCCAGCGCCGCGCACTCCACCGCGCTGTGCACACAGAGCAGCGCCACCATCAACACCCACGACGCGCCCGAGGCCGCGCGCCCGCGCCCCAAACGCTCAATCCAGGCCGGCGCCAGGACCCCCAGGAGTGCAAACACCGCCGCCAACGCTGCGCCGCTGGCGATGGCCTCTGGGATCAGGTGGAAGAGCGCCAGTCCCCCCACAGAGACCGCCACAAAAGCGTCGAGCGCCTTGCGCGTGGCCGGTGAGCGTTGACACACTTTGTGCGCCAGCGGCCCGGCGGCCAGCCCCACCAAAGAGGCCAGCAGCAATCCATGGATGATCGACATGGTCAGAATCTACAATTGATGGTGCGCTCAAATGCGACCCCTGACGGGGCTCGCCGTGCTCTGTGCTTAGATGACTGTTGCGCGATGAAGGTTATCGTCACGATTGAAAATCTGTCTTAATGGGAGATCTAGGACAGTCCCGGCTGGGTCGCAAGGCCAGCGCAAGTTTCTTAAAACACCTGTGACTTTTTTCCAAACCTCTGTGCCCGCGCTCCGTTATGGGCCTGCAAGCGGGCACTGTGGCACCCACAATCGCCCTTAAACCAGGTTCTGTTGAGGTTTGCTCCCGTCGCCGGTGGGCCGACAACGGCCAAGCTCGCTCCCGACGCCCTCTCACGTGCCCCCGGCACGAGTTCGGTTGTCAAAAGCAATCTTGTCTCGTTCTCGTCACCACCGGACTCGGTCCACAAATCTCAACAGAACCCAGGTTCTGCTCCAGGCAACACCCACAGACACGTGGCGCTCTGGCATCGACCAGGCTTCGGAGTTCCAGTCACCATGGCAGACGCCTCCTCAAGCGACCCCACACAGACCCCCTCACCCCAACCAAACACGCTCGTGGCGCTGGGGCTCGGCATCGGCGCGGCGCTCCTCTACGCAGGCTCGCTCGGGCACGGCTTCATCGCCTACGACGACGCCCCCTTCATCCTCCAAAACCCCACCGTCACCCACCCAGCCCTCAACCTCGACCAACTCCTGACCCCCCAGATGGGATACCCCATCCCTGTGTCCATCGGCGCCCAGGCGCTGCTCTACCAACTGGGACAAGGACAGAGCTGGCCCTTTCATCTGGCCAACATGCTCCTGCACGGCCTGTGCACCGCGCTCGTCTTTGGCCTCGGCCGCACCGTCAGTGGCCATTGGAAGCTGGCCGCGGCCGCGGCCGCCCTCTTTGCCCTCCACCCCCTCCACATCGAACCGGTCTGCTGGGCCACGGGCATCAAGGACTTGCTGGCCGCCGCGCTGGCGCTGGGCGCAAGCGGCCTCTTCTGGCGCTTCACACCCCCTCCCAACGACACCCACAAGGGCCAACCGCTGGCCCTCTTTGGCGCCATCGCCCTTGGCCTGCTGGCCATGTTTGCCAAACCCAACACGGTGGCGCTGGGCGTCGGGTGGCTCGTCCTGGCCGCCGCGCTCTACATCAACCGCCCCAAAGACACCCCAGCGCCAAAAACGCTCAAACTCGCCCTCTTTGGCGCCATCGCCACGGTCACCCTGGGCCTGCTCATCGGCGCCTTCAGCGGCCAGAGCAACCGCGACCTGAACTTTGCCCAGTACGACGGCACCTTCAGCCTCACAAAGCTCCTGTGGGTCATGGGCCGCTACGTGGCCAACTTTGTCTGGCCCCAAACGCTCACCCCAGTCTACCCGCTCGATGACACCCTCTGGCCAGTGGCGCTGGGCGCGGTTGCCATCATCTTGCTCCTTGGCGCCGCCGTGGCCAGCCGAAAACGCCCCGACGTCCTCTTTTGGTTGGCGCTGGCCGGTGCCGTCTACCTGCCCGTCAGCAACCTCATCCCCTTCCCCCGGATGATGGCCGACAGCTACCTCTACCTGCCGCTGGCGCTGCTGACGGTGGCCTTGACCGCCGCGCTGGCCCCCATGCTCAGCGACCCATCCAGAAACATGCGCCTGGCGCTGGCAGGTCTGGCCGCCGCAGTGGGCCTTGCATGGTTGCCCATGAACCTGGCCGGGCAAAGCCGCTGGGCCGAGCCCACGCTCTTGTGGGAACCCCTGGTGGTCCACCAACCCTGGTGGCGCAACGGCTGGACGCTGCTGGCCGACCAGCTCTTCTTTGAAGGCCGCCACAAAGAATCCGCCGGCATCCACACCCAGGGCTTCAGGCGCGCCTACGACAAAGACGGCCTGCACCAGTTTGGGGTCTCGCTGGCGCTCTCGGGCCAACTCCAGCACGCCCAATGCGTCCTGACCGAGGCAGTCTACCACGGCAACGCCCGCGCCACCTCGCTGGAGAGCTTCGTGGCCCTGATCGTCACCAACCCCCAAACCCCACTGACCCATCCTCGCCATGCCCGCGTCCTGCTGCGCACCTTCGTCAACCAAAAATTGCGCACCCAGCAGCCGCTGCCACAGGCGTGGCAACAAGGCCTTGGCCTGCGCTACCAGCAGACCGAAGCGCTCAAAGACCCAGACACCCCCTGGGCCCCTCAAAGCTGCCCCCAGCTTCAGACCACCAAGGCGCCTTGATCTGCCCCCCACAATCCTCTACCAATTTGGGCTCCCCAGCACCGCGAACTGGCTTCGCCAGATTTGCCCCCCCCAAAGAGCGCTTACCCCGCTCAAAGACCCAGCACGCGCCCTGACGCGCAAGCCACCGCAACCCAAGACAGACCACCATGAGCCGTCAGACCATCATCCACCGCAGCTTTGACCCCTTCGGGACCTTCAAGCCCCTCAAGCGCGCCACCATCACCGCCTGCGCGCTGGGCAGCTACATGCAGTTCTTTGTCACCAACACGCTGCGCGTCGAGGGCGAACACCACCTCAAAGGCCTCGATCCGCGCCGCGTCCTCTTTGTCCTCAACCACCAGACCTACTTCATGGACATGATCGGGTTCTACTGGGTCCTCAGCTCGCCCAACCCCTTCAACCGCCGCCCCTGGATCTACTTTGTGGCCGACCGCAAGACCATGGAGCGCAACGTCATCACCTCTCAGGTCTTTCGCTTTGCGGGTCTGGTTGGCATCAAGCGCACCTGGAAAGAGGGAGAGCAGGCCATCAAGCGCGCTGTGGACCCCAATGACCAGGACGCCATCGGCAAGGCGCTGAACGACGGCTGGGTGGTGACCTTCCCCCAGGGCACCACAAAGCCCTTTGCGCCGGTGCGCCGCGGCGTGGCCCACATCATCCGCAACTATCGCCCCACGGTGGTGCCGGTCGTCATTGAGGGCTTCAGCAAGGCCTTTGGAAAGGCGGCGCTCTGGTCTCGCCAGCGCGGCGTCGACCTGCGGATTCGCGTCAAAGCGCCGCTGGACCTCAACCCCGAGGCCGACGTGAGCACCTTGACCGAGATCATCGCCGACGCCATCGAACAATCCCCCCGCTTCAACCCCATGCCCGGCTGATGCTTGCTTTTTATGCCCGTCCAGGGCGACACTGGCCAACTGCAACATGGAACCCCCCGGTGGCGAGGTCCGTGTGCAGTTTGACAGCAATAACCGACGGAAGATCATGGAAGCGTTTGCGACGGATTGGCTGACGATGCTGGTGCGATGGATGCACCTCATCTTTGGCGCAGCATGGATTGGCACCTCTTTTTACTTCAACTGGCTCAACCACTCGTTCAGGCCCCCTCAAGAGGAAATGAAGGGCGTCGGCGGCGAGGTCTGGTCGGTGCACGGCGGCGAATTCTACCGGGTGGTCAAGTACAAGGTCGCGCCCGAGAAGCTCCCCGAGACGCTGCACTGGTTCAAGTGGGAGGCCTACGCCACCTGGATGACCGGCTTTGCGCTCCTGGCGCTGGTCTACTACCTGGGCGCCGAGTCCTACCTGATCGATCCTTCTGTGGCCGACATTGGCCAGGGGACCGCCATTGGCATTGGGCTGGGAGCGTTGGTGGGCAGCTGGTTTGTATATGACCTGCTGTGCAAGTCGCCGCTGGGCAAGAAGCCGCTGGCCTTTGGGGCGGTGGGCTTTGCGCTGATGACCGCCGCCGCCTGGGGCCTGTGCCAGGTCTTCAGCAGCCGCGGCGCCTACATCCACGTGGGCGCCATGCTGGGCACCATGATGGCCGCCAACGTCTTTGTGGTCATCATCCCCAACCAGCGCATCATGGTCGACGCCATGCTCAAGAACGAGGCCCCCGACGGGAGCCTGGGCAAGGCCGCCTCACAGCGCTCGCTGCACAACAACTACATGACCCTGCCGGTGCTCTTCATCATGATCAGCAACCACTACCCCATCACCTACGGGCACGCCTGGAACTGGGCGATCCTGGCGGCGTTGGCGCTGATCGGGGGTGTGGCCCGGCACCACTTCAACGTCAAACACAAGGGCCGCCAGCAGCCCTGGCTGCTTCCTGCGGCCGCCGTGGCCATGTTTGCGCTGGCCTTTGTCAGCTCCCCTGCCCTGGACAAAGAAGCCGCCGGCCCCCCGGTGGCCTTCACCGAGGTCCAAAAGGTCCTCGACCAGCGCTGCAAGACCTGCCACTCGGCCAAGCCCACCTTTGCGGGCATGACCGCGCCCCCCGCTGGCCTGATGTACGACAGCCCCGAGCAGGTCGCCGCCCAGGCCCCGCGCATCCGCACGGCCCTGACCACCAACTTCATGCCCCCGGGCAACATCACCAACCTCACCCAGGAAGAGCGCGAACTGGTCCTGCGCTGGATCAAGCAAGGCGCTGACCCCAAAGCCACCGGCGCCGCCCCCAAAGGCGACGCGCACTGACCGTCACATTGTGTTTGAAGTGGGACCTGACCGCTGTTCAGGAGCCGCGGTAGGTCGAATAGCCGTACGGGCTGATCAAGAGCGGCACGTGGTAGTGCTCGTCGGTGGCCTGAATCTCAAAGACCACCCGCACCACGGGGTAGAACCCCTTGACCTGGTTGGCCTCAAACCAAGCGCCGGTCTCAAAGGTCATCCGATAAACCCCCAACGCCAATCCGCCCCCGTCGTGGAGCAGATCACGCACGCGGCCATCGTCGTTGGTCGTTCCACCGCCGATCTCGGTCCACGAATCGCCGCTTTGCCGCTCAAGGCGCAGCGTCAACCCCTCTGCGGGGCAACCCCGGCTGGTGTCCAGAACATGGGTGCTGATGGTGCTCATGTGAACATCTTCTCCAATCGCAAGGTGGTGATCTTGTGCTGCTCGGCGGCCGCCACGCGCAGCTCGTCCTGGGGATCGTTGTCCAGACGCCCCTTGAGCGCATCCAACATCTCCTGGGCCGACTTGCCCGTGGCGCAGATGAGGAAGATGAACCCAAATTTGGCCTCGTAATCCACATTGCCCTGGGCCAACGCCGCTTTGACAGTGTCCTGGGCCGCGTCCACGCCCGACTGCTCATTGCCCGACCACTTCTTGGCCGCCGCGCTCTGACCAGCGGCCGCTTTGCGCTCCCCAATCCGAGGGTGGCCATCAAAGGCCTGACGCCAATCGGCCTCTTCGGTCGCCTCCCAGGCCTTGTCCGACGCCGCCTTGACCGCCTCCAAGCTTTCAAAGGGCCTGGCTTCGGCCACAGACTGCGCCCACTGCTGTGACGCGCAGCAATCCCGCAGCGCCGCCACCGCCTCGGCCTGCCCCAGGCAGTTGAAGTGACGCAAGAGCGCCTCGGCCCGCGCCTTGGAAGTCAATCGACCAAAGACCCGAAACCGACTCACCCCGCCATCGGGGTGGATCTTCAAGCGCACGTGGGTCACAGGACCCACATCGGCGCGCGCCGCAAAGGGATGCGCCGTGTGGGCCTGCAAGTCCACGCGCTCCACCAACGGCGCCCACGCCACCTCGGCGTCTTCAGACCAACCGTCAGGCAAGTGGGCACCGTGCACCTCGCAGCTTCCAGGGTAATTGCCCTTAAAGTGCCAGGTATCGACCACCACGCGCTCCACGTCGCCCTCACCGGCCAGCTTCACCACCGCCCAGTCATGACCAGGGCCACGACGACGCCGGGTCTCCCAACCATCGCCCATGTTCACGCCGCGACCGGGCATGAGCATGTTGGACACCGCACCAAAGAACGCATCGCTGCACCCCAGGCCACGGCCCCCATGCTCCACCGCCGCCAAATCCAACACGTCCCCACCCCGCACCGCATCCGGAGACATCAGCGCCTCGCCGTACACCCGCAAACGGGCCACGCCGCCATCAGGGTGGATGTGCAAGCGCAGGTGAGTGAAACGCCGGGGGTCGGTGATGGCAAAAACATTGCGGTGGTGGCCCTGCAGGATGGACACCGGCAGGATTTCCTCCCACTGGGCCTCTTGAAGGGCTGCCAATGAGGGCGCGCCGGGCAGCGACACAGCCTCAAGCGAGCAGGACTCGGGGAAATTGCCCCGGAAAAAGGCCGTATCGACCACCACCTGCTTGATGACGCCGGGCAGCCCCAGGCGCACGATGCACCAATCGTGGCCCTCGACGCGCTTGCGGCGGCTCTCCCAGCCGTCCATCCACTTGCCGCGCTCGGTGTAGACCCCCTCTTTCCAGACCGGGTCTGCGTCGCGCACCAGATTCTCCATCGGCGCAAAGAAATCATCGGTGCACAGCAGCGCTGCACCGCCAAGGCGCTCGTTGGCCAGATCAATCAGCCCTGCTGGGGCTTCTTCTCGTCTCTTTTGGCCCATGTCCCCCCTCTTTGGAGCACAGAACCCACAAAGGGGCCCTGATCGGGTCTTGTTGTTGATGTACGATCGTATACTCGTCGGCCGCGCACCCAGGTCTGCTCGACCACGCCCGCCAGACGCATGCCCGCATAGGGCGTCACCTTGTGGCGGTGCAAGAGCGCTTCAGCCTGCACTTCAAACTCTGCGTCGGGGTCCCAGACCACCACGTCGGCGTCCAACCCGGCAGCCAAAGCCCCCTTGCGATCTTGCAAACTCGCCATGGCCGCCGGTCCCTGACAAAGCCACTGCCCCAAGACCTCCAAACTGTGGCCTCGGCGTCTGGCACCGGTCCAAACCGCAGGCAAAAGGAGCTGCAAAGAGGCGATCCCGCCCCAGGCCGCCGCAAAATCCCCCGTGTCCAAGCACTTCAGCTCTGGGGGGCTGGGCGAATGGTCCGTGACCACAAAGTCGAGCCAGCCGTTGCCCAGCGCCTCCCACAAGCCCTCGCGGTGCTTGCTTTGACGAAGCGGCGGCGCGCACTTAAAGGCCGTGGCCCCCAGCGGGATCTCTTCGGCGCAAAAGGTCAGGTAATGTGGACAGGTCTCGGCAGTGACGCGGGCTCCGGCTGAGCGGGCCTCACCGATGAGCCTGGCCGTGTCCACGTCGGCCACGTGCACAATGTGGATGTGGGCGTCAAAGCGCCTCGAGAGCGCCAGCAGATGCTCCACCGCCTCTCTCTCGGCGCGCGGCGGCCGGGTGGCGAGCCACGCCCCGTGATCCCGAACGTCGGCGCCGTCCCAGGCTGCGGGGTTGAGCGCTGGGGGCCACTCGGCGTGGACCTGCAAGACGGCGCCAAGGCGCGACAAAATCGGCAGGGCCTTCTCCAGGTCTTCTAGACCCGCGTTTTCGAACTCGTCCACCCCAGAAGGCGACAAAAAGCACTTAAAACCCCAAGCGCCGGCTTCAAAGAGGGCTTTGAGTTCATCGGTGTTGCCGGGCACCACACCACCCCAGAAGCCCACATCGACCGCGAGGCGCCCCTTTGCGGCGCTCACCTTGGTCTCAAACGCGTCCACCGAGGTCGTCGAGGGGATGCTGTTGAGCGGCATCTCAATGAGGGTGGTCACGCCGCCTGCGGCGGCAGCGCCGGTGGCGGTCTCAAACCCTTCCCAGTGGGCGCGGCCCGGGTCGTTGATGTGCACGTGTGTGTCGACCAACCCGGGCATGACCACTTTGTTGCCCACGTCGTGCACCTGGGCACCGGCTGGAGGTGCGCCAGCGGACACCGCCTCAATCTGGCCAGACCCGTTGAAGAGAACGTGGCCGTCGATCATCCCCTCTGGGGTGAGCACGCGGCGCGAGGCGATCGCGGTCAATGTGTGCGTTTGCATAAAGTGTCCTGTAGGGGCTCGGATGGGGGCCGCGCAGCGGCCCGACGCATCCTACTCCATCATCTCCATGTCCAGCCGGGGATTGTTCTCGCTTGGACGCAAAATAACCCCAACAGACGTGACCCCATCGACCCGCACTTCAAGGGGTTTCTCCAGGCGCACGTGGCGCAGATACTCGGTCTCAGAGACGGCAGGCAAGCTGTCAAACCACTCCCAGTCGATGAACGCCTCGTCGTCGTCAGGCGGCACGGTCAGGTAGCCGATCTGGAGCGAGGTGATGTTCTGGAAGAAGTGCGTCCCCTGGGAGGGCTCGACGTGGTAGCCAAGCGGCGAGGCTTCGATGATGACCTCGGCGTTGTTGATCTGGGACCACTGGACGGGGATGCCCAGCCAGGGATCAGATGAGCCCCAGCGGCCAGGGCCGATGAGCATGTAGGGGGCTTGCTCGGCTTTGAGGGCCTTGTTGAACTTGCCGACCTGCTCGGCCATGATCGAGGTCTTTGCCGGCGAGAAGTTCTTGTTTTTGATGTAGACCACGTCGCGGATGGTGTCGTGCACGCCGGTCCCCAGACAGTGGGGGGTGCGGCAGATGATGTCTTCGGGGTCAATGAAGTCCATGTCGACATCGACAGGCTGTCGGCGCCCTGTGGCGCGGACCTGGAGCACGTGCAGGGTGGGCTTGGCGCGCTCGGCCTCGGGCAGGTCCCAGCGGCCCCAATCGCCCAAATCCACGGCAAACTCCATCTGAATGGGTCCAGCCATGGCCTTGGTGTGAATCTCCAGGAGCATGTCCAGCGCGTCGGCCAGCGGGATGGCGTCCGAGCGCAGGATGTTGGCAAAGGTCACCAGGCGCGGGCCTTTGTGGTGCAAGCCCTCGCGGACACGGTCGTCTTCGGCGCAGTAGACGCTGGCCATCAGCCCCAGGGTCCCGTCGGACTCGGCGTCGCGCAGCGGGTAGCGGCGCAGCGTGGCCTCTTCGCCCGCCAACAGGTCCACACGCTCGCCGGACATGTTGATGCCCCAGAAATCGCGCTGGCTGTTGCGCATGGCGGCGCGCGGCGACGAAAACTGCGGCAGGACATCGGGGTCGGACGGCGAGAAGCGCAGCGCGCCGCCGCCCTGAACGACGGTGCGTCCCAGGCCCACGGCCATCAGCACCACGCCGTCCTGCGCGTCTTGATTGCCGACCGGGTAGTGGTTGATGGACTGGGCCACCCCTGCGCAGTGGGGGTAATAGCGGTCGCCGTGTTGTTGACCGACGACGCGCTGGATGATGACCGCCATCTTCTCTTCTTCGATCCGATGGGGGGTGCGCTCAATGTAGCTGCGGGCGTGCTCGCAGAAGGTCGAGGCGTAGACCATCCGGATGGCCACCGAGAGCTCCGCCAGACGCGTTTCGGGGTCTGGGTGGTTGTTGGGCAGCATGTAGGTGGCATAAATGCCCGCAAAGGGCTCAAACGCCGAGTCCTCAAGCAGCCCCGAAGAGCGCACCGCCAGCGGCCCGTCCATGCACGCCAGCACAGCGCGCAGATCATTGCGGATGCTGTCGGGCAAGCGCGCGGCCAGAAAGCGGCGGATGATCTCGTCGTCGTTCTGGCTGTGGTGGGCGACCTCGCGCAGGTCGTTGGCCTCCAGGAAGCGATCAAAGATGTCCGTGCAAATAACCAGCGTCTGGGGCACGGCGATGGGCAGCTCTGAGAAGCGCTCGCTGATGCGGCCACGGTGGAGCATGGCGTTGACAAAGGCGATGCCGCGCGCCTTGCCGCCAATGGACCCCGAACCCAAACGCGTAAACGGCGACTGGGCGTCAAAGGTGTGGGGTGCAAACTCCGTGATGACCCCCCGACGGGTGGTGCGCCTGGACTCTTCAAAGACGCTCAGGATGTAGTCGCGCACGCGCTCGATGTCGCCGTCAAAGTCGGCCATCGTCACCGGACGCACCCGGCGCGCAAGCTCAAACTCGCAGCGCGCCATCAGCCACGTCGAGATGTGGTTGTTGGTGGCGTGGTACTCCAGCGAATCGGGCCTGACGTCGGCGATGCAGTGGGCCATCTCGCGCAGATCACCCACGCGGGCGACCTCGCGGCCCTTGGGGGTGCGGAAGACAAAGTCTCCAAAGCCCAGGTTGTTGATCAGGAAGCTGCGGATGTCGTGCAGGAGGCTGATGGAGGTCTTGTGTACAAAGTCGGCCTGGACCTCCTTGGCCCGCTCGGCGTTGCCCGTGTCGGCGGACTGAAGCAGCAGCGGCAGCCAGGGCATCTGCTTGCGGATGTGGCGCGCAAGCTCAACTCCCGCGTCGGGATCGTGGCGCCCGGCGCGCGGATAGCGGATGTCGCTGATGACCGCCACCACATTGTCGCGGTAGCGCTCAAAAAGCTCCACTGCCCCCTCGTAGGTGTGGGTCAACAACACCTTGGGCCTGGCACGCAAGCGGTGGATCCGTTGGGCATCATTAAGCCCCTCGCCCATGATCGACTGGGCCTGCCCCAGGATCGCGTTGTAGAGCAGCCCCAGGAACTTGGAGTAGTGGCGCACCGTGTCCTCAACCACGATGATCACCCGCACACCTGCGGTGGCGATGTCGTAGTCCAGGTTGTCGGCGTCCTCGATGTGCTTGATGATCGCCAACAAGATGCTGGCGTCGCCGGTCCACAGAAAGACCCCGTCGAGTGCCTCTCGGTCCAACTCCACCGGCATGCCCTGCAGCTCGCTCTCGTCGAGCGCCAACAAGACCACCGGGCGCCCAGGGCGCAGTTCCTTGACCTTGCGGCCAAAGCTGACCACGTCCATGTCCGCAAGGCGAGTCATGGTGATCACAAGATCAAAACGCCGGTTCTCCATCGCCCGCAGCGCCTCTTCACCCGTCGAGACATGCGTCACCCTGGGGGATGAGGTCAGGTTGAGGTCTTTGTACTCGGCGAAGATGCGCTCGGTCAGGTAACCGTCCTCTTCAAGGATGAAGGCGTCGTAAAAGGACGAGACCAGCAGGACTTCACGGACGCGATAGGGCATCAGATCGTTGAGCGCTCTGAGCCTGGGGCCGATGTCTTTCAAAGGGACCACGAATTCCACTCCAAAACGTTGTCTGAAATGCGTTCAACAAAGGGTACTACCTAGTACACTCTCTCAGGCCCCTGAACAACCGCAAGAAACCGCCCCGTAAAGAACCAACGCTGCCGAAACCACCGCTCCCCCTGCTTCAAAAGGCCATAAGAGACCGTCCCCTGAGCGGCATCGCCCTCCAGAGGCTCTGGATCGATGTAGTGAAGCGTCCCGGTGGCGTCATCGTAGCCGGTGGCCAGCAAAAAGTGGCCCCCCGTGGGGGTGTTCCAGGCGCTGACGTGAAAAATGACGGGGTGCCCCCGGCGCAAATGGCCCAACATGACCTCAAACGAGGCCCCCGTGGCCGCCATGTTGTAGCGCCGGGGCCTGCCCGAGAGGAAACGGGAGGGTTTGTAGGCCGTTTTGATGCCGTGGCGCTCAAAAATAGGGCGCAAACTGCTTAGCCACGTCCCATCAGGGTAGGCCTTGAGCGTGTTGGGGGTCGCTGCGCCGTCTTTGTAGACCGCGATCGGGCGCCCCTGGTCGTCTTCGCAGCGCGGTTGCTCCAATCCCGAAGGGTTTGTGGCCAACAAATCGCACACAGCCTGCCCCAAAGCCGCGCCGCCATGCCCATCCCGGTCTGAAATCCGGTACGCCTGCCCCTTTCCCACCGCCTTGACCCCATAAAAAGAGAGGATCATCTCTCCGGCGGTGACCCCACAGAGCCCCGGCGCCTGCCTGACGGGCTTGATGGCCAGGCGTTGGCGCACAGGAGCGTCCACTGGGGCCTCGGGTACGGCCTTTTGACACGCCGCACACCAAGCCAAAGCGCAGCAAAGGCACGCAAACCTAATGATCTGCGTCCCCCAACCCCGACGATGGAGGCCAAACGTGCTTAGAACAACCCTCGGAGACAAAGCCTTTACCCTTGAACATGCCCTCGATGACCTCGAATGCCAGCACTGGATCGACTGGAGCGAGGCCAAAGGCTACCAGAGCGCCCCCGTCACCACTCGAAACGGCCCTGTGCACCTGCCAGAGGTGCGCAACAACGATCGCGTCATGGTCGATGCACCCGAAATCGCCCGCGGGCTGTGGGAGCGCATCCGCCACACCATGCCCCATCGGCCCGGATGGGCACCGGTGGGGCTCAATGAGCGGCTGCGGTTCTATCGTTACGACCCCGGACAGCGCTTTGCAATGCACCGCGACGGCTCTTTTGTCCGCTCCGAGTCCGAACGCAGCTTCCTCACCCTCCTCTTCTACCTCAATGACAACTACCACGGCGGACAAACTCGCCTTTTGACCTACGACGTGGCCCCAAAACGCGGCATGGCGCTGATTTTTGACCACAGACTGCTCCACGAAGGCGTCGAACTGACCCAGGGACGCAAATACGTCCTGCGCAGCGACGTCATGTACCGCCGCACCTAGGGCGTGTTTACAAAATGGGAGATTTTGCGAGCACGCCCTGATCTCCAGAGCCCTGTTCTGCGTCCCAAAGCCGCATCTATCGACCCAATTGGCGTTTTGGGATAGCCTCACGTCCAAAGAGAGGACATCGCGGTGAGTCAGGGCGGTCTATGAGGCGGATCCACATCGAAAAAAAACGGCGCGGCGACGCTCGCTCCCTTGAAGTGCTGCGCAAAGCGGTCCGCAAGGAGCCAGGGGCCCGCTGGAGCACCACCAAGATCGCCGCCAGGACCGGTCTGCCACTGGATGAAGCGTCCTGGGCCATGATGGAGCTTGCCGGCCAATGGCCCTCCAGACTCTACCCCAAAGACGACGGCACTCTGGAGGTCACCTACACCCCCACCCGTGGCTCCGATGGGTGGAGAGGCTGGCTGCGGCGCAACGAAGGCGCGCTCAGGAAGCTGGGCTCCACCGCCACCACAACGATGCTGGCGCCCATGGCGCTGATGGTGTCGCTCCAGTGGGTTTTGTTGGTCGCCTCCATCCCCCCCGGCTTGCTTCAATCCGCCATCGGTCTGCTCATCATGTTGCCCGTTGGCGTCACGTTCTGCCTGGCCGCCATCGTCATGGTCTTTGAAACGCTGCTCTTTGTGGGGCTGGCCATGTTGATCGCCGCAGTGGCCTTTCCGGTGGGCATCATCTGGACAGGGGCGTGGGACGACTGGTGGGTGATCCCGCTGGCGCTGATCATGTTTGGGGGTGTTGGGGCGGTGGTGACCGTCATGGGCTGGAACCTGGTGTCGAACCTCTTCATGGAGCGCGGCGAGCTGGAGGCGACCTGGGGGACCATCGTGGAGATTGTCGTTGGCCCTCAGCAACCCAGCGTGGGGGCGCTGGAGGATGAAGAGCGGATCCTGGCCTGGATCCAGGACCGGCAGGGCATTGTCACGGTTTGGGAGTTGGCGGCGCTGCTGGGCGCCACCCCCGAAGAAGCCAGCCGCGACATCACACACCTGCTGGTCGACTACGGCGGCGACATTGTGGTCACCGATGAGGGGGCGGTGGTCTTTGCCTTTAAGTGGCTGCGCACCGCCGATGCCCTGCCCAAAGACCCAGCGCCACCCCAGTCCTGGCTCAACTTGTGTGAGCCCCCAGTGCTTTTGCGCGCTGGCCATGTCTGGGGCCTCTTTGTATGCCTCTCGGGGGCCATTGCGGGTGTGATTGCCCACCCTGACATTGTGGTGTGGCCAGACTTTGCAGACATCCAGCATGCTTTTAGCGTGACGGGCGAGAGCGAGAACGCCACGCCGCCCTATGGCATCTTCTCGCAGTGGTTGGGTCTGTGGCCCTACGCCGCCCTGGCGGCCGTCATCGTTGCCCGCAGCCCCATCACGCTTTGGAAACGCGTCCGTTACAACGCCCGCAAAACCATCGCCACCCTGGCCCAGGCCATTGTCGAGGGACAAGGCCAAGCCCTGGAAGAGAAAACCCTCCCGTCCAAGCAACTCCTGGCCCACTTTGAGGCCGACATCGCCCTGGAGACCCAGGCACTGCACTTCCCCAAGGCCAAACTGGAGCTGAGCGAGGCCAACGTCTTGCGCCAAAAGGCCCATATCCCTCAGGAGTCCAAGCTCTAGGGGCGCTTTGTGACTCCATTGAGTTCGCCACACACAGGTTGTGGGGGTTTATGGGGCCCACACAAGACCTATTTAGAGCCCCGAGCACATTGTCATTCAGTACTTTGACCGCATGGAGGCCTCCATGGTCCAGGTTGCACACATTCAAGGCGTTTTGTCCTTTGGTAAAGCCAGCAAAGCGGCCCAGGCCCGCAAGAAACTCCCTGCAAACGCCCTCGTAGAGCCCTCCAAGGCCAACGAAACCACGCTGACCATAGAGACAACGGCACCAAACTTCGCCAGCGCACTCAAAACCGCCGTCAATGTGGCCAAAAATGCCGACATGGGCCTGTTGGAAGTTCATGTTGATGGCCCTGCTGCGCGGCGAACGACTGTCTTTGCGGGCGGAGACGCTCAAAACGCCGTGCATTGTGGGCATCCAAGCGTCGATATTGCGTGGAACCTGCACGCCATGACGACCCAAAGGCGCTCCGCGACGTGGTCTGGGCTCTCTTGCGATGGCCGATGGGCCGCCCTTGGCGATGATGAAGGCCTTTTGCGGGTCTACGACCTGGAAGAGGGCCGCTTGAAGACCCTCTTAAGGGGCCACCGAAGCGCCGTCATCGCGGGTTCCTGGCACCCAACGCATCCAAACGTCCTTTGGACTGTCGAAGAATCCCCTGCGCGCCTCTTTCGCTGGGACATTGGTGAGGGTTTGATCCAAAAAACCAAGAGCACAGGCACCAGAAGCGTGCATCCGAGCCGCAATGGACGGTGGATCATGCTGGCGCAATGGAAAAAGGGCGATGCACCGGTGCTGGACGGCGATTCGCTGGAGACAGTGGCGGTGCTTGGCGGCCATAAAGGCGCCGTTTGGCCCATTGCGGCCTGTCCTGGCGGCGACTCGGTGCTGACCTGCGACGATACCAACACCATTCGGCGCTGGAATGTGGGCGAAGGGTGGGCTTTGGAGAAGGTTTTGCGCCGAAAGCGCAGCACAGCCACGCTTGGACGCGTTCAGGACATGGCGTTTGTCCCCCAAAGCACCATGGTCATGCTTCAGGAAGGCCAGGATTCGCAGGTTTTCCTCGATTGGGAGCAGGGTGTGGTCTCTACCGCGGACAAAACCCCTCCTGGAGAGCACTTGCGGTTCCATCCTGGCGGAAAAGAGGCCGTGGGAGCTGGTGCGAGCATCAAACGCGCGGGCGGCGCTGTGTTTGAAGAGGGTTATGTGGTCGATGTGCAACGCTCACGCGTCTTGCACACCATCAACCCTGCCCGTTTGCATGCCCATTGGCGCCATGGCCACCCCGAAGCCTGTTTTCAGACCCAGGCGGGCCTTGTGCGACACTCCACCTCTACGGGGCAACGCACCCAAGGGTACGAAGGCAATGCCAGTCCCCTCCATGGCATGGCATTTAGCCCCGACGGGGAGATGTTGGCCACTTGTGGCGGCGCCGATCGTTCGTTGATGGTCTGGTCAGCCTCTACAAGTCAACGACTCTTTCACAAAGCCCTGCCCCAAGGACACTTTCACGACGTCTGTTGGCACCCACAGCACCTACTGGCCAGATCGAGCGGCGTCACCCATGGACACCTCCATCGCATCAGCCCAGATCTCACGCGTCACAAACGCCAACTTAAAGCAGCCTCGACCGCTTTTGGCGGCCTTACGATCTCTCATTGTGGTGAACACGTTCTGGTGTCGCACAACGGCGGCCCTGCCCTCTATAGCCTTCAAGACTTTAAGCGTGTTTTGCGGCTCAAGCGCCCTTCTCAACCTGGCGGCCTCTACAACACCATCAGCTTGAGCCTGTGCCCTGATGGCACCAGGGCTGTCGCCACGCTCCTGTCAGGCAATCTGGCTGTCTGGCCTCTCCAAGACAACGCCTTGGCCCACATCATTACCCCACCCGAGGGCATCAGTCGTCCACACGCGCTGATCGGCGATGTGGTGCTTGCCTGCACACTCCATGGCATTGAGGCCTACCAGATCGACAGCGGTGCACACGTCGGCAGCCATCCCACTGAAGCCGTCCCCACAAGGATCGTCAGCCACAAGAATCGGGTGGCGGTGTGCTTTGAGGATTTGGATCGGGTGCTGCTGATCGACGATCCGCTGGGTACCGGCGAGCAGCGCTGGTTGTATGGCCCAAACGCCTCTTGCGCCGCCTTTTCACCTGACGGTGGGCGGCTGGCTGTGGGTGGTTTTGATGGCTCTGTGGTGGTCTGGCGAGTGTGAGAGGAGACGACCTGCGGGGGTAATACCAAATTGCAGACGTCCGACTTACTTTGGAACGGCCCTAAAGCAAGCCTTTCATCTGCATTTTGGTATAAGAGGGCGGCGTTTAAGAGCCTTTGGGGGCGTCTCCGAAGAGGGCGGCCAGGGCGTCGAGGCCTTCTTTGAGGTCGGCCCCGGCGCGCGGGGCCATGGTGCGGGGGGCGGGTCGTGCGCGGTCGGCGTTGTGGAGGTGGGTGCGCCAGCGCTGGGCGTGGCGCAAGAGGGCGATTTTGAGGGTGTCGACGGTGGCGGCGCCGATTCTGGGTAGCCCGGAGACCATCGCGCCGCGTGGGGGAAGGGCCGCCAGAACCGAAGGATCTTTGTCCTGGCACCAGGAGGCTTTGGTGAGCGCCTTTTGGAGGCGTTTTAGCGGCGCGGACTTCATGGGAAGTTCCAGGAGCGGGGTTTGGAGCAGCGCCGGGTCAAAGAGGTGCTCAAAGCCGTGCAGGAGCGTGTCGTAGTCGATCCGCTCGCGCACAAAGGGGTGGTCGAGGTCTTCGTTGTCGAAGGTCAGCAGCCAGCGCTCTTCACGGCGAAAGACCTCCAGCGCCGCCTTGAAGGCCGGCAGTTGGGGAGACTGCGGGTGGTTGCTGGCCCAGTGCAGGGCGCCCCTGATGGGGGTCAGGCGGTCGAGGCCCGAGCGGGCAAACCAGGCCCGGTCCAGGCCCAGCATGGCCATGGGGTGGCGCTCGACCAGCTCCAGGCGCTCTCCGAACATCTGGCCGTCGGGGCGGACCCCAAAGTGGCCGATGACGCGCTCGATGGGCAGGAGGTTTTCCAGCTTGGGGTCGCGCGGTGGCCGGTAGCGGTCGGCGAAGTGCAGGCCCTTGACGCGCAGCTCCACGATCCGCTCTTGCAGGGCCTCCAACGCTTCGGGGGCCTGGGAACCTTGCGTGGCCAGGACCTCGCGCATCCAGGCGGGGCCGTCGCGCTCCAGGTGGCGCAGGACAAAGCTCAGGAGGGTCTCGGCGTCGTTGCGCTCCTCAAAGGTCCACATCGGCGTTCTCCTCTTCTGGTTCGGACTGGCCGTGTTTGGCCTGGACCAACGCCTGCCACGGGCCTTTGACCACGCGGACGTTGGCGGCCAAGGGCACAAAGCGATCAAAGTCCATGGCCTCGGTCACCCAGCGCAGCACGATCGGCGCAGGGACCGAAGAGAGCATCGGGCCGGGCTCCAGCATCTTGGCAAACCCCATCAAGTCTCCCTCGATGGCCATCTGCGCCCAAAGGCGGATCTCGGCGGGTGTCCCCAACCCCTGGCCTTCACTGGGCAAGAGCCCGGGCATCATGGGGGTGATGAAGGGGTGGGGGCGCAGGTGAATGCGGCGCCCTTTGGAGGCCCGCAGGACCCCTTCAAGCAGGCGACCCCAGATCGAGCCCCAGAAGTGGACCAGGTGCCACTTGTCGTCCGAGTGATCCACCAGGATGGTGTTTGGCGGCAGCCCCAGGAAGTGGGCCAGAGACTGCGCCAGTCCAAAGCTGTAGCGCGGCGCTTCCCGAGAGATGAAGCCGCCGGCCTGCTCTCCGGCCTTTCCAGACCCACTGCGGACGGTGATGCGGTGGCTTGAGAGGCTGGTCACCTGCCGACGCTGGCCCCCCAGCGAGACCGAGAGCGATTCTCCGCGCTTGAGGCGGCCTCTGGCGCCGCTGTCGAGCCGGATGCGGCCCACGGCGCGGCCTGTGGTGGCGTCCACGACCTGCAGATCGTTCTCGACGTGGAAGTTGACGTGCATCCGACCGGCCTCGTAGGCCTTCACCGCCTTGTCTTCGGCCAGCAGACGCCCCTTGGAGTCCTCGCGCAGCCACCCATCGGCGGTCATCTGCGTTAAGATCGCGCCGCAATCCTCCACAGCGAGCCTCGAAAGGCCGGACGCGGGGAGTCTTGCGTGCAGCGCGCGGGCCGAAACCCACCGCGCGGGGTTCTGAAAGAGCAGCGAGAGGGCCTGTTGGGCCACCACCGAGGGCCGAAAGGGGACGGTGTCGGCGAAGAAGTCTCCGTTGCGGGCGCATTCGAGCAGATGTTCAAAGCGCAGGCGCTCAAAATCGCCGCTGTAGAGGCACCAAACGCGGGTCAAGTCGCCTCGCCGGTTGCCGCGACCCACGCGTTGCAGCAGTGAGGCGACGTTTGGGGGCGGCGCCAGGAGGATCACCTGGTCCACGTCGCCGATATCGACGCCAATTTCGAGCGTCAGCGTGGCCACACAGACCGCCGAGGGCGCATCAAGGAAGCCTCGCTCCGATCTGAGGCGCTCCGCGCGAGACAAACTGCCATGGTGGGCGTAGACGCGACCGGCGAGCTGCTGGTTTTTGCCCATTTCCGCCGCCAGGGTCTCGACCTGGGTGCGGCTGTTGGCGAAGACGAGGAGTTTCTGGCCCGGTTTGGCGATGAAACGCGCCTCGATGGCGGCGGCGGCAGCGGTCAGCGCCTCGACTTCATCAAGCTCGGCCTCGATCTGGCGCTGTTTGCGCCCTCCAGGGCCTCTTGTGGCCGCCTCAATCCGGGCCTCTGGCCCCAGAAAGGCGCTGGCGACCGCCTGAGCGTTGGGGACGGTGGCCGACGCGGCGCAGATCTGCACCGCTTCGGTGGCCACCTTGCTCAATCTGGCCAGCAAACACTGCAATTGGTCGCCTCGGGGGGCGCTGGCGAGCAGGTGAAGCTCGTCGATCATGATGGCGCAGACGCTGCGCAGGGCTTTGGGGCGCCTGCAGAGCATGGAGTCGAGGGATTCGGGGGTGGTGATGAGGATGTCGGGCGGGTTTTGCGCGTTGAAGTGAGACGAATCGCCGCTCTTGACCTCGATCCGCAGACGGCAGCGCTCCACAGGCTGGCGCAAACGTCGCATCAGGTCATTGCACAGGGCCCTGGTGGGGCTGATGACCAGCACCCGCAGCCCCTCCCACCCCAGTTCAGGGCCATAAACTCGCTCCAACAAGGGCGCCAGCACCGCTTCGGTCTTGCCCGAGGCGGTCGGCGCGATCGCCATGACCGGTTCACCCCCAACGATCGGCGCCGCGACCTGTCCTTGAATGGGGGTCAGGCGACCAAAGCGGCCAAAAAAGGCATGCCACGTATGGGGCAGTCGCTTGCGCACGCGCGCTTCAACGGGTTGTGGGTTCATCCCAGGCACTCCATGCGTTCCAAAAACCAAACCACCAACACCAAAAATCATGCAGGTCCAGGGGCGCGCCCCTGGCGGGGGGTTTGGGGGGCAGGCCCCCCATCCTCAACGGCCCATCTCAAAGCAAAGCGGCCCAAACCAGGCACAAAAAGGGGGGCATGAGGGGGCGCAGCCCCCATAGAAACCAACTTGCCCCACCCCACCCGTTTAAAAAACAAGCAATCGCTGTAGGTTGCGGACCATCTCGGCCACATCCTGGGGTGCAAAGCGCACCACATCCAGAAACTCGACGATGAATTTCACGCCCTGGCGCGGGTTGGCAATGTACCCGGTGCCGATCAAGCCGGTCATGACCTGCGCCAGCGGTCCAATGATGGCGTCGGGGAGGTTGATCCCCGGATGGGAGTTTTTGTAGAGGACCAGGACCTGCCGGGCCAGTTCCACATAGTGCTCTCGCTCCAGGCCCTTCAGGTCCGAGATCCTGCGCCACGGCACCGCCGCCCGCAGCGCGTCCATGCCCGCCTTCTGCGGGGTCATGGCCAAAACGGTATAAAGTCCGGGGTGATCGCCGTAGCGCGCAGGCAGGGTGCGCTGGATGCCCGCGCCGCCCGGATCAAGCTCGGCGGCGTCAAAGGGCAGCGTGCCCTCCTCTTGCCCCACCGAGGCCAGCGCCAGCGCCTTAAAGAGGCGCCGGGCGTGGGCGCGGTTTTCGCCCGAGAGCACAGCATAGAACTCGGCCTCATCCAGAACCACCACGAGCCCCTTATAACCCACGGCGCGGGCCAGCGTGCCCAGACCGCTGACCAGATAGGCATAGATCCGCGCCCAGGGCCGATAGTCTTGCAGGCTGTAGAGACGCCCCTGGTTGCTGCCACAGTGCGACGAGAGGCGCTGCTCCAGGCCCTGCCCCGCCATGGAGGCCTGCCCGCCAAGCCAACTGAGCAACAACTCCCGGTCTGCCACGGCGCCAGGAGAAGCGTTGGGATGATAGAGGTGGCGCGCGTAGCGCAGCGCGGGTGTGATATAGAGGTGCGCGCCTGCCGCCAGTCCTGCTTCGGGGGTCTTGGCCTGGGCATCGACGGCAAAGCGCTCCAGGGCTTTGGGCTCGGCGCTAGCGCGCGCCAGGAGCCTCTCCAAAGCGGTGCCCTCTTCATAAGGCCGCTCAGGATCCCTCAATCCTCGAATCAAGGCCCGATAAACTCGCCCTGGGTGGCTGGGCGAGGTTTCGTGGCCGTCGAGCATGGCACGGGCGACGAGGAAGCCCTGGGAGAGGGCGCGGTGCTGGATCAACTCCAGCAGGTGGGTTTTGCCCAGGCCGTAGTCGCCCATAAAGGCGCGCACCGCGCCGCCCTTGCCGTCGGTGTCAGACAGATCTGCGTCGACGGTGGCCAGCTCGGCCTCGCGGCCGACGGTGTAGGCGCCCACATCGGCCGCTGGCACGACGCCAAGGCGGATGGCCTCCAGGGTCATGCGGCCGCGGGCCTGTGTGCTCTGCTCAGAAGTCGGCAAAGTCGTCCACCGCAGGTGAGTTGATGAGCGCGTCGTAGCCAGTCAACACAATGTCGACGGCGGCTCCGGGACCAAGGGCGACTTCGCCGTCGGCCTTTTGATGGAAGAGGAAGTCGACCCAGGTTTTGGCAAAGAGACGGCGGTGATTGACCTCAAAATAGGCGTCCACGCACGCCCTGGCGATCTCGCGGGCGTTGTGGGACTGCACGGCGCGGTCGAGCTTGGCACGGCGAGCGACTTCAAAGAGGTCGATCAAGCGCTCTCCGAGGCGAGTGAGCAGCTCTTCGGGGGCCAGATCGAGCTTTTCAAGGTCGATGAGGACCGCCTGGGGGCTGCGCGTGCTGAGCGGGACGGGGCTCTTGAGGCGCTGGTAGAGCGCGGGGTAGTCCGGCACGACGTTGCGCATGAACTCGGGCGGCACGGCGTACATGAAGAGCGTGTGGGGGAGCTGGTGGCGGCCGCAGAGGTCGATGACCTGACGCAGGTTGTCGCCGATGACCTGGCTGCGCCGCGCGCTGACCGAGAGCGTGCGGTCGACCTCGTCAAAGAGCAGCGCGGTGCCCGCCATGCCCACGGCGACCATCATCTGGGTCAAGCAGCGCAGCATGGTGAAACCATTGCTGCGTTCCATGGTCTCGTACACCCCCACCGAGCGGACCTCACCAAGCGGCACGGCCTCACCCAGGAGCCAGGCCTCCAGGCGCGAGCCCAGGCGCCAGTCGCGCTCCAGGTGCGCCATGGCAAAGCCGACGACGGCCTGACGGTAGGAGCTGCTCTCGCAGGGGGCTCTGGAGACGGTGGTCTGGAGCCAGCGTTCGACGTCGAGCCGGGCGTCGACCTCGCTGTGGCCAGCGGCACGGGCGCTCATCAGGCGCTCGTCGATCAACTCGCGCAGGAGCGCGGGCAGACCCAGGACGGCGTCAAAGGGTTTGATGGGCTGGCGGCCAACGCGGCGCGCCACGGCGCGGTAGACCTTGAGGCTGTCGTCGTAGGGACACTCGGTGGGGGAGAGTTCGACCACGGCGGTGGCGAAGTCGTGCTCCCAGGCCAGCTCTCGGACGCAGTAGAGGAAGTGGGTCTTGCCGCCGCCAAAGTAGCCCTGGACGAGCTTGAAGGAGGAGCCAAACTTGAGCAGATCCTCAAAGTACTCCTCTTCAAGGACCTTCAGGTAGCTCTCGTTGCCGACGTTGATGAGCCGGACGCCAAACTCGGGGGGCTGTCCGCCCTCGCCCAGGCGAGCAAGGACGTGGCGCCCCACCATGGGGGCCAGATCTGCTCCCATGTTGTTGAGCATGCGCTCAACGGGGCTGGGGGAGGAGGTCTGGTTTGTGGGCGGCGTCTGGGCGCCCTGATCGTCGCTCATGAGCGTTTCTCCATGCGGATCGAGAGGTAGTATTGGCCTTCGGTGGCGCTGGTGGGGACAAAGAGGACGTTGCGCTTGTTGCTGGTGCTCTTGCCGGTGGCGGTGCCCAGATCGACGCGGCGGCCTTTGTGCTCCAGCAGGCCGTCGCGGCGCAGGCGGTGGAGCTGGTAGGCCATGAGGTAGCGCGGGAAGATCTGGAGCTTGTCCATTTTGCGCCAGTCGGCCCCGCCGAGCGTGGACAACGGGACGCGCAGGTCGACCAGATCCACGCGCTCTCCATCGGCCTTGCCGCCGAGGGCCAGGACCATTTTGTACGCCCCCATGAGCATGTCAAAGAAGTCTTTGGAGTCGACGGCCTGGGATTTTATCAGGTCCATGGCCCCCTGGCGTCCGTCGAGGATTTGGCCGGGCTCAAGGCCGGTCTCCAGGACGGTCTCCCTGGCGTAGAGCCAGCGGGCGCAGCCCGCCTCAAAGTCGACTTCGACGGTCAACGGCGACAGGAGGAAGGTGGGCGGTGCGTCGCCAAGGCGCGTCATTTCAAGGCCGCGCTGGCGCGCCAGTCGGCCCAGAGCGCTCAGGGTGGTCATCCGCGCGGTGCGACGGTGCCGCTCCAGGGTGGGCTCCAACGCCTTGAGGTAGTCCTCGCGCTGGGCGCAGAGGGTCTCAGAGGCGTCCAGATTGGTTTGACGCAGCTTGGTGAGGTGTTTGTGGGTCAGCGCCGCGCTGGAGAGCGTCTGGGGCTCAGCGAGCGCCTGGAGCGCTTTGCGGGCGTCTCTGGCCCCGGTGATGAGCGCATCAACGCTCTGGAGCATGGTCTGGAGCAGCGCCCCGGCGTCCTGGTCTTCAGCCTGTGTCATCGTCCCTCCAAAACCCACTCATCATACGTTCAGATGCCGTAAAAATCAAGCGCCCCACCGCCGCGCTCGCCTTGGACTGCTTATTTTGTACTCTGCGCCCACATGGGCGGCGCTGAGTGTGTCAGGGAAAGCCCAACTGGGCCGTTTGGCAAGAAAGCGCGGGGAAGAAAGCCCCCCTGGTGCTTTGTCAGTTTATCATGGGGAAGCCAGGGCGCCCCATATTCAGTGTGGGCCTGCGTGATGCTCATGGAGGTGGTGTGATGAAGCGGTTTTGGCTGGCTCTTGCAACGGCGTCGATGGTGGGGGCCTGCGGGCAACCCCAACCGGCACCCTCCCCCGACGTGCCGCCCCCACCGGCGGCACAGCCCCAGGACGACTCCGCGCCGCCCGACGCCGCGCCAGAGCCACCGCCTGCGCCGCCGCGAGGCACGCTGGACGATCCGTTGACGATCGACGCGCTGCCCTTCCACGACGCCCGAGACACCACCGACGCCCCCGGTGATCTGGCGGGCGTCTACGCGTGCAACCCCGACGTCTGGATGACCGGCGGCGGCTTTGCCTACCGCGTCGAGGTCAAGACCCGCAGCCTGCTGCGGGCCAGCGTCGATCGGATCTACGGTGAGGACGTCAACGTGGACGTGCACCTGCTGACCGATGAGGGCCAGGACTCCAAGTGCATCGCCGCACACGACACGGCGCTGCGCGAAGTGGTCGAACCCGGCACATACCTGATCGTCATCGACACCCAGGCCGATGCCCCCAAAGCCCCTGCTCGCCATGGCCCCTATATGCTCGACGTCAGCCTGGAAGCGCCCCCAGGACCCTGCGCCATGGAGCGGCACGATCAGTTGATGCTCTGGTGGCGCTGCTCGGACGTGCTCGACTGCCGCCACGATGATCTGGACAACCTGGGCATGCCGATCCTCTCAATGCCAGCGACCGGCCCGGTGGTGGCCGAGGCCCACCTGGTGACCGACGCCGAGACCTTCCCTGGGGGCTGGCCCAAGAGCGGCCGCGACGGGCTGGCGCGGCACTTTGAGATCACCCAGAAGGCCTCGGGCTACAAGATGCCGCGCCGCCGCGCCCCGTGGGCTCCGGCGGGCGAAGGGCTCAATGTGTCGCGCTTCGGCGAGGGGTCGACTTTTGTCAGGCCGCCCCCGGAGCACGAGACCTGGTATATGAACATGTTCTGGGCTTTTCCGCCGCCACCGGCCACGCGGGTGATCATCATCAACCCCGCCAATGGCCGGGCTGTGGTCGCCGCAGCGGGCTACGAGAAGGGGCCAGGGTCGAGCAAGCGCGTTGGGGGCGCCTCGGAGGAGACACTGCACCACCTGCGCTCTCGGCACCGGGGGATCTTGCAGATGGGGTTGGCCACGGATCAGACGCTGCCGTTTGGTCCGATCGAGTGTTTTTTGGAGCGCTGATGAGGGCGCGGCGTCAAACCAAGCTTTTCTTGCGTGGTTTGGCCTGGAGATGGTGTGCGAGAAAGCGCGCAAGAAACAAAAAACGGCGACTTTAAGTAAGTCGCCGTCGTTCGTCTGCCTGGTCCAACATTCGGATCAAAGCAAAAATCATTCATTTAACATTTCAAAGACCGAAGCACATCGAGATGGAGGATGACGGGCTCGAACCGACGACTTCCGCCTTGCAAAGGCGGCGCTCTTCCAACTGAGCTAATCCCCCGACAACATCAAACAGCGTTCGATGAACTTTCGGTAGTGCACCAGGGTGGATTTGAACCACCGACCTCACGATTATCAGTCGTGTGCTCTAACCAGCTGAGCTACTGGTGCATGGTCCTTGAACATTCAAGGTTCGTGAGTGAGACAGTGCCCAGCGCACGAATGCGATGGGATGCAGGCTTTAAAACAGGCCATCTGTTCTGTCAAGTGAATTTTGCATCACTTGCGCAAAACCTTTAAGGAGGTGATCCAGCCGCAGGTTCCCCTACGGCTACCTTGTTACGACTTCACCCCAGTTACCACTCAG
>CAKZKQ010000083.1 GCA_937123825.1 uncultured Pseudomonadota bacterium | reverse complement strand
TATGCGCTTTTCTGCAATGCTGATTTTCTGTTCCATCTGGCTGTTGGTGGTGTATGCGCCTGTCTGTCACTGGGTGTGGGGCGGCGGCTGGCTGGGAGAGATCGGTCTGCAGGATTTCGCCGGTGGTACGGTGGTACATATCACCGCTGCGGTAGCGGCGCTGGTCGCGGCCGTGGTGATGGGGCCGCGCAAGGGCTTCGGTACAGTACCGATGCCGCCACACAATCTGGCCATGACCGTGGCCGGTGCGGGCATGCTGTGGGTCGGCTGGTTCGGCTTCAATGCCGGCTCGGCGCTGGGCGCCAACGTCAGCGCCGTGGCCTGGGTCCGCAGGGTCACCCCTGTGCCCTGCCAGGCCGCCGACGGGTCCTCATCGTCCTGGGCCGCCGCTGGCGAGGCCCAGGCCATCAACAACGCACATAAGAGTGCTGACAGGCGCCACCGTCCGTCGGCGCGCACCGCCTTCTTCTTTCCGGTCCTCAACACTTCCAAGGGCCTCTTCTAAAATCACACCATTGGCCACAACAAAGGCTCCCTTCTGGCATCTTGATCATTAAGCCAGAAAAGACCCTCCTGTCCGGCACGTTGCTTTTGTGGGCACGTCGTCAGGGCCACCACAAAACCCCCAACCACACCTCAATGCGCCTGGCGCCAAAGGGGGTTGGGTAACGGACCCGGACGGTATTAGCAAGATCAAGACCAACGCGCGCCGTCAAAATGCGCACGCTGCCTGCAATGGTGGAAAAAACCCAAACAACAGCGGAATAAGGAGAGGAGGCCGATTCATCGGCCAAAAATCAGGGGTTGTAGGTCGTCAGATCTGAGGTCTGGGGCACATCGGCGTCTTCGATGATCACCGGCACGTAGTCGCTGTCCATCGCGGCACCGGGGCACGCACAGGTCGGCTTGGGCGCCTCAAAGATGCTCTCGTAGAGGCTGGCCCCCACAGAGACCTGAAGCATGGCCACAAAGGCAAAGGTGGCCACCACCACAGCGAGCGCCCAGATTCGGCTCGCCGCGCCGCCTCGACAGGCAAAGGTGTTGGTGCAGATTCGTTTGGGGTTTGATGGGTGTTGACGCTTCATACCGCTTACCACTTTGTTGGTCGTCAATCGCTTCACACACCACACACTATAGCACCGCCCACAGGCATCTGCCCAGACGCGCCCGGCCCTTCAAAACTCAAACTCGGCCCAGGCGATCTTCCCTGGCTCAACCTTCACACAAGCCGTCGCCGTCTTGTTTTTGATCGTCACTGTCAACGGATACACCCCCGGCGGCACATCCAGGACCGCAAAGTCCTCGTCCAGGACAGGGTCGGGCGACACGTTTTTGCCGTAAGCCTCAAAAAAACCAAAGGGCGTCTCCTGGGGCTCGGGCACCATCGGCCCATAAACCTGCGCGCCCTTGATGCGCTTGCCCTTGTTGCGCACCGTCCCGGCGATGATCCCGCGCCCGGGCAGCGACTCCAAAAAGAGCGCTGGGTTGACGCTGATGGCGTCCTTCAAGCCGTCGCCGGGCTCCATGCTCAGACGCACCTCAAAGTGAAGATGATCGTTGGTCGCAGGCCCCGTATGGCCCACGCGCCCAATCCGGGTGCCCGCCTCCACGCGCGTGCCCACCTGGGTCAAAAAAGCCGACAGGTGCACATAGAGCGAATAGACATAGCGCCCCGAATAACGCTCGTCGTGCCTGACAATGACCACGTTGGCCCCGCTGGGGCGCTTGTCGGCGTAGACCACCTGACCGCGCGCCACCGCGCGCACCTCGGTCCCCTCGGCGTTGTTGAACTCCACACCCTTGTGAACCCCAAACTGACCACCCCAGGTCTGACCAAACATGTAGGTCTGGTCAATGAACCGGTTGAAACCCTCGCCAATGGGCCGAATCCACTTCGGATGCTGGGTCTGACGCGAGGAACCATCCACCTGACACGCCCCTTCCTGCCCCACCACCGCGTTCTGGCTTCCCGGCGTCACGCGCCACAGCCCATCCGAGGTCCCCACCAACAAGTTGTCCGCCCGATCCACCTGCAAGACGTTGATCTGGTTGCGCAGCGGTGACTCGCCGTTGCGAAAGACCGCCTGCACCTTGCCCGTGGCCGGGTCCACCTGGGCCAAACCCGCTGCGGTGCCCACCCAAAGGCCCCCGCGCCACATCGTCACATCGTAAATCTGACCGGCAGGCAGCCCCTGACGCTCCCCAACCACGCGCCAGGACTCCCCGGCGTCGTCGCTGATCCCCAATCCCTTGGGCGTGCGGACGATCAAGCGCGAACCTTCAATGTGGATGCCATCAATCCGGTCATCGGGCAGCCCGTTGGCGGTCGTCAGCGTTCGCGTGGGACGCACGGGCGCCTGATGGTAGAGCCCATTTAGCAGACCCATCCACTGCCCTTCGAGCGCATCGGGGCCGTCCTTGCCCACCACGGCGTACGAGAGCAGGTATTCCGACGGCAGACCGTCTTGGGCGCCCTTCTTGGTGAAGCTGCGCCCGTTGTTGACCGTTTCCCAGAGGCCGTCGGCGGTGGCGATGGTCTTGATCCGCCCTTGCTGCACCAACTCGGTGGGAAAGAGGAACTCTTTTTTAAGCTGCCTGCTGCTCCACCAACGCCACGTGCGATCGCGCAGCGCCATCACCCCAAAGCCGTGGCCGATGGAGCGCACCCACAGATCGGTCCCAATCAGGTCGACGCCGCTGAGGTAGTTGGACTTGAGGGCCTTGCCGGGCTCGTTGGGGTTGACGTTGCGGCGGCGGCGCTTGGAGCGCTTGCGGGGCTTGTCAAAGTTGCGCCACTTCTTGCCCCCATCGGGGCTCAAAAAGATCCCGCGCCCAAAGGTGGCCACGACCACGTGGGTGTCGTCGGCGTCAATGTCCAGGATGTGGTAGGGCGTCTTGCGCTTGCTGAGCACCACAGGTTCCCAGAACCCGCCCTTGGACAGCGTCCGCCAGTCCACCGGCGGCGGCTCGGGTGCAGGCGGCGGCGCCTTGATCTGAGCAGGATCGGTGGCCTCGACCACCTTCTTGTCGGGCTTGACCTCGGGATCGGCGCAGCCTCCCCAAGGAGCGCACGCCGTCACCAACAACCCCACCAACGCCAATTTCCAGGCTCTGTCCATCCGCTCCCGTGCCTCCCGTCCAGAAATCCTGTCTCAGAAAGTGCAAGCCCACCCCACCCACTGTCAAACCCACAAACCCACTTCGACCCATTGACGCGCGCTCGCCCCAGCCTTAAATCCCAACCAGTTCGCCCCATGACCTTGAACCCATCAACCCAAAGGAGGCCCGTGGTGCAGCGACCTGATCTGAACTTCAACACGGGCGACCGGCCAAGGGCCAGGGCGAGCTGAAGCGCGCACACCATCGGGATGTGCATGCGCACTGTGTTGAGGCTCGCCAATGGCGGGCCTTTTTTTGTTTCTTGGGCCCTTTGGGGTCCGCACAAACCCTCTCAAGAGGAGAAAAAATCATGCAGAAGGTGCTCTTTGTAGGACTCGAAGAGGAGGAATTCCGGGCCATCACGGCCCGCACGAATATTCGCACCGTCTTTCACTCCTCGCTGCCCGGCGTGCGGGTCTATGACGGGACCCTGTGGGCGGAGCGCGAACACCTGGCGGCCATGACCCAGGTCTCGCACGTGATCTTTCATGGCATCTTTGCCGACGACTTGGATTTGATGGCGGCGCTGGCGCTCTGGGGCGGCCCTTGCCTGCCCAACCCACGCGGGATGATGGACTGCCGCCTGAAGCTGCCGTGCCTGGTCCGCGCCCTGGAGGTCAGCCGCTTTGACGGCCTGCCGCGCGGCTATGTGAGCACCAACGCCTTCTTCCCCACCGACGAGGTCCGCGTGGCCAAGTGGGGCAACTGGCACTGCGGCGAGAACAAAGCCCGGTTTGACAGCCTCTGGAGCGCCCAGGAGCCGACCTTGATCGAGGACTTTATCCCGGGCCAATCGGTGCGCGTGATGATGGTGGGCGAGCAGGTGTGGCAGATGCATTTGGAGGGGGACGACTGGCGCAAGTCGATCCACCACGGGGAGAGCCGGTTTATGGAGCCTGACAGCGCGTTGGTCGAGGACACAAAGGCGATCAAGGCCCACTTTGGGCTGGAGCTGATCGCCAACGACTACATCATCGGCAAAGACGGCACTCCCTATCTCCTAGAGGTCAACCACATCCCGTCCATCACCTGCTTCCCGCAGGTCCGCCAGGCCTACATCGATATGGTGGTGGAGTGGATCAAAGTCCGCGTTGAGGGCGCCTGATTGTTTTACAACCAATGCATCATGAATTGCGTATACCACTCTACAAGGCGGTGAAAACACACCGCACATCTTGCAGAGGTTGGCCGTGCGTAGCCCTTTATGTGTGCTTGTTGCTTTTGTGGCAGCGTTGTGGTCGTGCTCAGACAGCACGCTATTCATTGATCGTGTTGCTCCACGTCAAAAAGTCGGAGCGTTCTCGATCGATGGAGAAGCTCACGAAGCTTATGGCGACGTCAGCTTTGGACCAGAACGGCAGGTGTGCGGCCAAGAAGCATTCCGCGTTCTCGTGGCCATGGCTCCTGCCGAAGATGTAGATGTCTCCATGAGTTTCGTGTTTTATACGACCTTACCAGAGAGCGCCCTGGACGGTGGCGGCATAGACGTTCATCAACACCAGGACATGCAGTGCCAGGGCCAGACCCTGGCTCAAATTTTGCTGCTTCAAGTCTCCAACAACGGCCAACACTACGTGTACGAAGAAGGAGATGTGTTGCTAAACGTGCGGCGCTTGGATGAGTCGGTGTATGTCTTCAGCGGTCTTGTAAACCAAGCGCGCTTCAAATCCCTGGAGTCAGACGAGACTGTCGAAGTCACAGCATCATTCCGACACCAGTTCATCTACTACAGACCACACTCAACCCACTGAAGACCCAACCCACCATCAGCGGTGGATGTGGCCCAGGACAGCGCCTTGGCGCGCGCCGGTGACGGCGGGCAATGAACCAGGCAGGCCTTGGAGGGTGCGGGCGGCCAGCAGCGCCATGGCGGCTGGCTCGTGGACCGAGGCCGCCAGCGGCCCCTCTTTGGGCACGACCACAGAGACGTCCGGCCCAAGCAGACGCTCAAGGGCGCTGATCAATGTGGGGTTTCGGGCGCCGCCGCCGGTGGCCACAAGCTCGCGCAACGCGCCGGGCGGCGCCATCTGCGTGATTCCCTGCACGATCCCCACAGCGGTCGCCTCCAAGACGCTGCTGGCCAGCGTCTCCAGGGGCAGTTCACCAAAGCGCGCCCAGATCCCTTCCACAAACTGGGTCCCAAAGTCTTCGCGGCCTGTGGTGCGGGGGTGCGGGCGCGCAAAAAAAGGGGCCGCCATGATGTGGTCCACCACCGCTTGAACAACCTGCCCCTGGCTGCTCCAACGTCCATCGACGTCAAAGCCCGAGGCACCGCCCGTACCGCGCTGGATGACGGCGTCGAGCATCATGCCTCCAGGCCCCACGTCGCCCGCGCGCACATCTTCAGCCCGAGCGCCAACCCAGGTGATGTTGGCAATCCCGCCAATGTTGACCACACACCGCCCCTCAACCTGCGGCGGCGTAAAAAACCAGTGCGCCAACGGCGAAATCGGCGCCCCTTCACCGCCCAAAGCGATGTCAGCGCCGCGAAAATCGCCGACAACCGGCATCCCAAGGCGCTGGGCAAGGACCGCCGTCGAGCCGATTTGCAGCGTGCACGACACCTCCTGGCCGTGGCTTGGCGGCTGGTGCCAGACAGTCTGACCATGCATCCCGCAGCACTGGGCCTGCTGCCAACCAGACAACTTTTGGACCGCGCGGGCGTAGATCTCAGGCAAAAGCACGTTCAACTCGGCCAGACGCTTGACGCTCAGCGACATGGGACGGCTCAACTCGGCTTGCAGGGCCGCGTCAAAGGGCTCGTAGGCGTGCCCCAGAACCTCCCCAGCACCGCGCTGGCCCACACCGTCGGGCAAGTCCAACAAAACCGCGTCAGCCCCGTCACAAGATGTCCCCGACATGATCCCGATGGCTTTCATCGCGTCCCCCAGCGGCCAGCGCGGCGCAACTCAATCTCCTCAATAGCCCTCTGCCCACCTGCGGCGTCCAGGACCACATCAGCGCGCTCCAGCGCATCGGGGTGAGCGTCGGCCACCGCACATCCAAGCCCCACACGCTCAAAGACGTGGCCATCCTCAGCCCCGTCGCCCACGTAGCACATCTTTTGCGGGGCGATGCCGTACTCAGCAGCAATTTCATCCACCGCCGCCAGCTTATCCGACACGCCCACCCAACGGGTCTCCATCTTCAGACCCTTCATGCGCTGGCGCGCGGCGTCGGTCTTGTTGCGCGACAAGGGCACCACCACCACCCCGGCCGCCCGCAAGCGCAGGAGCGATTCGCCGTCGCGCACGCTGTAACGCTGCAACCAACCGCGCTCCTGACCGCCCCACCACGTGGTGGCGTCCGTCAGCGTCCCGTCGATGTCAAACGCCAGCAACTCAATGTCTGCAAAGTCCAAATCTTCCACTCCCAAAACCGTCGCCTCCTTGCATCAAGCCCTCCATCATCACCCAAAGACGCCACACACGTTTTGGCGGCGGTCGTGGGTTAAAAACGTTGTGTTTTCGGTGGCTTGTAAACGTCCCTGGCACCTTTCCATAGGCCTTATATCACTTTGCCATATCGGCGAAGTATAGCCCAAAGGACCTGCCAAAAACGACAAACGGCGCTGGACTTGCGAGGGTTCGCAAGCAAGCCAGCGCCATCTTTGAACGTGCGGAGTGCTCTTAAGAGGCCCGCGCTGCGCGGTGAAACCGTCGGGGGTTTAGCGCGCGGCGTGGTGGGCCATCAGGGGCTCAGTCCACGGTCGGGTCAAAGCGGACCGTTTGACCACCGGGGAACTGGAAGACCAGGAAGACGCCGTCGCCGTCAGCCACGGCAAAGATGTTGAGCGAGAAGCGCGAGGTGAGTCGCACATCAAAGGTCAACTCGGGGACAGCGTCGTTGTTGGTGTCGATGGCCAGGGTGTAGAGGCCAGCGGGCACGCTCTGGTACTGACCGGCCTCACCAAAGCCCAGCTCGTCGTAGAGCAAAGCAGGGTTGTTGGGGTCGGTGAAGTCCCAGATGTCCACGGGGCCCACACCAGCGGCGGTGTGGATGGCGCGGATGCGGGTCTGGGAACTGAGCACAGGGCTGTTGTCGTCCACAAAGGCTTCCAGACGCAGCTGCGCAAGCTGATCAAAGGCCACCGTGGTGATGTCCTGGCTGGGGGGCAGGAAGACATCTTCGATGGTGATCAGGCTGTTCTCAAAGGGCAGACCCGCAGGCACGATGTCCAGCGTGTAGCTCTTGGAGATCAACTCCTGGTACGGCTGCCCGGTCGGGAAGGCCACCGCCGCAAAGGTCAGTTCGCCGTCCAGGTAGATGTCCACCGGAGGGGCATCGGGCGAGAAGTGCGCGATGCGCCAGTTGGTGGTGGCGGCGGCGATGGAGGCCACGGAGCTGTCGGAGAACTGGGCCGTCAGCGAGACCGCGCCGCCGTCGTTGACGGCAAAGAGGTTGGCGATGGTGCCTGCGGCCAGCTCGGGCAGTTCAAAGATCAGGTCCACAGAGGCGTCGTCGTCAACGTCGATGCCCAGCGTGTAGGTCCCGGCGGGGATCTCCAGGGCGTCACCGGCCACGCCAAAGTCCACGTCCTCATAGAGGGGCGCGGGGTTGTCGAGGTCGGTGATGTTCCAGATGTCCACCTGACCCACGCCCACAGCGGTGTGGACGGCGCGCACGCGGATGTTGCCTTCGGCAGGCGCGCTCAGGTCGTCGGTGAGGACCAGGGGCTGGAGCTGGGCGACCTCGTTGAAGGCCACCACGGTGGTGTTGAGGTCAGGGTCAATAAAGGCCTGAGCCGTCAACACGCTCTGCTCAATGTCGTCGCCGGTGGGCACCACGTTGAACTCGTAGCTGCCCGCGGGGACCTGGGCGTAGTCGGTGCCCTGGTTGAAGGCGAGGTCTTCAAAGGCGCGGGCGCCGTTGGCGAAGACATCGACGCTGGGGGCGTCGGGCGACAAGTGCAGGACGCGCACATCGGTCGAGAGCGGATCGATGCGGGCGGTGCTGTTGTCGCCAAACTGGGCCACCAGGAAGGCGCCGTCGGCGTCGGCCACCGCAAAGAGGTTGGCGATGGTGCCTTCGGCCAGCTCGGGCAGCTCAAAGAGCAGCTCGGGCGCGGCGTCGTCGTTGGTGTCGATGCCCAGCGTGTAGGCCCCAGCGGGGATGTCCAGGGCGTTGCCGGCCGCGCCAAAGTCCACGTCCTCGTAGAGGGGCGCGGGGTTGTCGGGGTCGGTGATGTTCCAGATGTCCACCTGACCGATGCCTTCGGCGGCGTGGATGGCACGCACACGGATGGTCCCGGCGGCGGGGCTGCTGAAGTCTTCGGGGATGACGCCAAGGTTGGCGTTCTCCAGGCTGCCGTAGGCAAAGGCGGTGACGCTGGTGCCCACGGTCAAGGTCACGTCGGGGAAGACCGCCGCCACCTGATCCAAAGGCGCCCCGGCGCCGACCAACGACACCGTGTAGGTGCTGGAGGGGAAGGTCAGGACGTTGGAGGACAGACCGAAGGACAGCGACCGGAAGAGGCGCACAGCGTCCAGCGCCACGTCCACGGCAGGAGCGTCGGGGATGAGGTGGATGGTGCGCAGGCGCGTGTTGTTGCCCAGGGGCTCCAGCGAGTCGATGCGAGCGGTGGTGCCATCATCGAACTGGGCAATCAGGAAGACGTCGCGGCCACGGGCCACCGCAAAGAGGTTGGCGATGGTGCCTGCGGGCAGCGAGGGCAGCTCGTAGGTCAGGTCCACAGCGGCGTCGTTGTTGAGGTCCAGGCCAAGGGTGTAGGCCCCGGCAGGGATCTCCTGGGCATCACCGGCGGTGCCAAAGTCCACGTCTTCATAGAGGGGCGCGGGGTTGTTGGGGTCGGTGATGTTCCAGATGTCCACCTGACCCACGTTGAGGGCCGTGTGGATGGCACGCACACGGATGCTGCCCTCGGCGGGCGCCGTGCGGTCTTCTTCCAAAACCAGGCTCTGGAGGTCGGACAAGATGCCAAAGGCCACGGTGGTGTAGGCCTGATCCTCTTCGAGGACCTGATCTTCGACGCTCAGGACGCTCGCATCAAGGAGGGCGCCGGAGGGCACGACGTTCAGGTCGTAGGTTCCGGCCTGGAGGTCGGCGTAGACCGAGCTGCCGGTGAAGGCGATGCCTTCAAAGGCGCGCAGGTCGTTGGCGAAGACGTCCACGGGCGGGGCGTTGAGGGAGAGGTGGATGGCGCGGATCTGCGCGTCGCCCACAGGGATGATGGGATCGATGCGGGCGGTGTCGCCGTTGGCAAACTGGGCAATAAGGAACGCCCCGTTTTCATCGGCCACGGCAAAGAGGTTGGCCACCGTGCCGCCAGCCAACTCGGGTAGGATGAAGGTCAGGTCAACCTCGGCGTCGTCGTTGACGTCGATGCCAAGGGTGTAGGCACCGGCGGGGATCTCCTGGGCATCACCGGCCACACCAAAGTCCACGTTTTCGTAGAGCGGCGTGGGGTTTTCGATGTCGGTGATGTTCCAGATGTCCACCTGACCCACACCTTCGGCGGCGTGGATCGCGCGGACACGGATGTTGCCTTCACCAGGCGCGGAAGTGTCATCCGCAAAAGCGCTGACCTGCAAGTTCTCCAAGGAGCCAAAGGCAAAGGCGGTGTACTCCACGTCGGCCATCAACTCAGCGCCTTCAAGCACACCCACAGCATCGGCGAGTTCCGCGTCGGCAGCCACAACAGAGAAGTCGTAGGTTCCGGCAGGCACGGTCAGGAAGCCAGTGCTGTTGGGGAACTCAAGATCTTCAATCGCCCGGGCTTCGTTGGCGAAGATGTCCACAGTGGGAGCATCGGGTGACAGATGAATCGCACGGACCTGAGCTTCCTCGACGGGTGCAATGAAGGGATCAATGCGGGCGGTGTCGCCATTGGCGAACTGGGCAACGAGGAAAGCACCGTTTTCGTCGGCCACGGCGAAGAGGTTCGCCACCGTGCCGTCGGCCAGTTCGGGCAATACAAAGGTCAGGTCGACCTCAGCGTCATCGTTGATGTCGATGCCGAGGGTGTAGGCACCGGCAGGGATTTCCTGAGCGTCGCCAGCAACGCCAAAGTCCACGTTCTCATAGAGAGGCGCGGGGTTTTCGGGGTCGGTGATGTTCCAGATGTCCACCTGACCCACACCTTCGGCGGCGTGGATCGCGCGGACACGGATGTTGCCTTCAAGCGGTGCGCTGGTGTCATCGGCAAAGGCGCTGACCTGCAAGCTCTCCACCGCACCAAAAGCAAAGGCGGTGTACTCCATGTCGGCCATCAATTCGGCGCCTTCGAGCACACCCACCGCGTCCTCCAGCGCACCACCGGTCACCACAACGGAGAAGTCGTAGGCTCCAGCAGGCACGGTCAGGAAGCCGGTGCTATCGGGGAAGAAGAGCGCTTCAATGGCACGGTCTTCGTTGGCGAAGACGTCCACCGCAGGAACGTTGGGCGACAGATGAATGGCACGAACCTGGGCTTCTTCGATGGGTGCAATGAAGGGATCAATGCGGGCGGTGTCGCCATTGGCGAACTGGGCAACGAGGAAGGCCCCGTTTTCGTCAGCCACAGCAAAGAGGTTGGCCACCGTACCGCCAGCCAATTCAGGCAGCACAAAGGTCAGGTCAACTTCAGCGTCGTCGTTGACGTCGATGCCAAGGGTGTAGGCGCCAGCGGGGATCTCCTGGGCATCACCAGCCACACCAAAGTCCACGTTCTCATAGAGGGGCGTGGGGTTTTCGATGTCGGTGATGTTCCAGATATCGACCTGGCCCACGCCCTCAGCGGCGTGAATCGCACGAACACGGATGTTGCCATCTGCGGGAGCGGAAGTGTCATCGGCGAAAGCGCTGACCTGGAGGTTTTCCAGGGAGCCGAAGGCAAAAGCGGTATACTCCGTCTCACCCATCAACTCAGCGCCTTCGAGCACGCCCACTGCATCGGCAAGCTCAGCGTCAGCGGCAACCACGGAGAAGTCGTAGGTCCCGGCGGGCACAGACAGGAAGCCAGTGCTGTTGGGGAACTCCAGGTCTTCAATGGCGCGATCTTCGTTGGCGAAGATATCGACGGTAGGCGCATCAGGAGAGAGGTGAATCGCACGGACCTGGGCCAGAACCGGAGGCTCGATGACCTCGGGGTTGATGCGAGCAGTGTCGCCGTTGGCGAACTGCGCAATCAGGAAAGCGCCCTCTTCATCGGCCACCGCAAAGATGTTGGCGATGGTGCCTTCGGCCAGCTCAGGCAAGATGAAGGTCAAATCGACCTCGGCGTCGTCGTTGACGTCGATGCCAAGGGTGTAAGCTCCAGCGGGGATCTCCTGGGCGTCGCCAGCGACGCCAAAGTCCACGTTCTCGTAGAGAGGCGCGGGGTTTTCGGGGTCGGTGATGTTCCAGATGTCCACCTGACCCACACCCTGGGCCGCGTGAATGGCGCGGACACGGATGTTGCCGTCAGCGGGCTCGCTCAGATCCTCCACGATCGCCTGAACCCGAAGCTGCTCCAGGCTCCCAAAGGCCACCGCGGTGTACTGCGTGTCCGCCGACAGCCCTGCCGCCGCCAGACCACCGACCCGATCGGCCAGTTCGCCGTCGGCAGGCACAACCGTAAAGTCGTAGATCCCGGCAGGCACAGTCACAAAGTCGGTGCTGTTGGGGAACTCCAGGTCCTCAATGGCACGGTCGCTGTTGGCAAAAATGTCCACGCCCGGCGCATCGGGAGAGAGGTGAATCGCACGAATCTGAGCCTCTTCCACCGGCGGCTCAATGACCTCGGCATCAATCCTGGTCGTGTCGCCGTTTTCAAACTGGGCCACCAGGAAGGGGCCGTCGTCATCGGCCACCGCAAAGATGTTGACCACCGCGCCGCCCACCAACGCAGGCAACTCAAAGGCAAAATCCGACTGACCGTCGTTGTCGGCGTCGATGCCCAGCGTGTAAGCACCGGCCGGAACCACCAGTGGATCGCTGATGTCCCCAAAGCTCACGTCGGCAAAGAGCACCCCCGGGATGTTGGGGTTGGTGATGTTCCAGATATCGACCTGACCCACACCCTGGGCCGCGTGAATCGCGCGAACGCGGATGTTGTTGCCCGGGTCGCTCAGGTCTTCTTCAAACGCCGCCACCTGAAGGTCGGCCACATCGCCATAGGCAAAGGCCGTGTATTGACGGTTCAGCCCCAGGCTCACGCCCTCAAGCTCACCCACTGCGTCGGCCAGGTCACCGCCTTCGGGCACCACCGCAAAGTCGTAGTCGCCCACCGGGACCGTCAGGAAGTCCGTGCCGTCGGGAAAGGCCAGCCCTTCCACCGCGCGGTCTTCGTTGGCAAAAATGTCCACGTCCGGGGCGCCCGGCGAGAGGTGAACCACGCGCACCTGCGACTCTTCGACCGGGGGCACGATGGCTTCACCATCGATCCGCGCCGTGTCGCCGTTGGCGAAGTGGGCCAGCAGGAAGGGGCCGTCATCGTCGGCCACCGCAAAGATGTTGAGCGTCAGCCCCGCCGAGAGCGAAGGCATCTGAAAGGACAGGTCCGATTGGCCGTCATCGTCGACGTCGATCCCCAACCGATAAGTGCCCGAGGGGATCTCCGAGTAGGAGCCCACCGAGCCGTAGTTGAGGTTTTCATAGAGCGGGGCAGGTTCATTGGGGTTGGTGATGTCCCAGATGTCCACTTGACCCACGCCATCGGCGGTGTGGATGGCGCGAACGCGGACATTGCCAGCGCCGGGCGGGTTGGTGGCCTCTTCCAGGACCACACCCCGGATCCCGTCCAGCTTGCCAAACGCCGCCACGGTGTAGGAGCGGTCCTCAGAGAGCACCAGCCCGTCGACCGACAAGACGCTCTGGTCTGCCCCCGTGCCCTCGGCCGAGACATCCACCACCACGGCGCCCACAGGCACCTCGGCGTAGTCTGAACCCTCGGTGAAGGACAGCCCTGAGACCAGCGCTTCTTCGCCCTTGTTGACAAAGATGTCCACCGCCGGGCCGTCCGGCGACAGATGCAACGCCCTGACCTGCGCCGTCTCCTCTTCAGGATCCACGACGACCGTCGGGTCCGGGTTTTCTTCGTCATCGCAGGCCGCCAGCAAGGCAACCAAACACAGAAGCACCATCCAAAGGCGCCCCACAACCAATCCGTTCTTTGCTTGTCCTGTCATGCTCTCCGCCCAACCTCACTTTGGCTGACTCTGGAAAAACAGGCCGACCGCGCACAAATGCAGGGCCGACCCATTTGCCCAGATGCCCGGGGTGAGACAAAAGGCACACAAAAAATCGTCTGGTTGTGGATGAACCTGGCTCCGTGAGTTGTCCCAAACCAAGGTGTTGTTCTATCCTCGACACCACAAAAAACAACGCCTGTGAATCGCCGCAGACCCGACAACAACGATGTCGAACCTCAACCGGCCCAACACGCCGCTGGACCGATGGTTCTTGGCGACAACAGGGCCTGACAGCGGCCAAAAAATAACTTGTGCTGGAGTTCTCTCACGATGCGACCCCACCACCCCACCCAGGGTGCGAGCAAACCCCAAAGCTGATAAAAAAGATCTGACGACAACACACGCGAAGGTCCACCCTCCACCCATCAGGCCCCTCAGATGACATCCAAACCCACACACACCATCGAGCTACACCCCCTTGGCCATGTGCGCTGCGCCCTGGATCACCACAGGGACGATCATTGGGGCGAGTTTGCCAGCGTCATCGAGTTGGCCCAGGGCGTCTCATCGGAGGTGCTCCTTGGCTTGGAAGCATTTTCCCACCTGGAGGTGATCTACCACTTTGATCAAGTGCCTGCCGATGGGGTCTGCAACGACGCTCGACACCCCAGAGGCCGCCAGGACTGGCCCCGGGTCGGCATCCTGGCCCAGCGCGCTCGGCGCCGCCCCAACAGGTTGGGTCTCTCGCGCTGTCGGCTGGTCAAAGTCGAAGGACGCCGCATCCACGTCCTGGACCTCGACGCCATCGACGGCACCCCAGTGGTGGACATCAAACCCATGATGGTCGAAACCCTGCCCAGAGAGGCTCTGAAGCAGCCCGCGTGGAGCACCGAGTTGATGCAGAACTACTACAGCCAACCCGAGAGCGATGAGGTCCCGCAATGAGCACCCCACACACCTTCAACCTGGGCCCCGGGTGGCGCATCCTCTTCCAGGACATGGGCATCCGCGCCGAAACAGTGTTGGAGCGCGCGGGGCTGCCCGAACACGTCCTGGACATCGGCCAGGACGGCTTGCGCCTGACCACCCCACAATACTTCGCCTTCTGGGATGCGCTCGGTGAGGTCCTGGGCGATCACACCTTTCCGTTGAAGATGGCCAAAGCCTTCTCTATGGAGGTCTTTGATCCGCCCATCTTTGCGGCGGTGTGCAGCCCGGACCTCAACACCGCGCTCAAGCGCATCGCGCTCTACAAGCGCTTGACCTGTCCCATGAAGCTCCACGTCAGGGTCGAGTCCAAGCTCACCACGCTGGAGATCGAATGGCTCGACAAGCTCCACACACCCCCAGCGACTTTGGTCATCGCCGAGTTGGTCTTCTTTGTTCAACTGGCCCGCATGGCCACACGCGCCCTCATCCGACCCGTCAACCTCATCTCGCCGGTGCTCCCCGAAGATCAGACCCCATTTCGCGAGTATTTTGGCATGAACATCCGCCGCGGCGAGCGTCACCTGATCGAGTTTACCGCCCAGGACGCCTCCAGGGCCTTCATGACCAACAAGAGCAACATGTGGCAGTTCTTTGAGCCCGAGCTGCAGCGCCAACTCAACGCTCTGGAGCAAAATGCCACCGTCGCCGAGCGCGTCCAGAACACACTCATGGAGCTGCTCCCCGCCGGTGAATCCTCCATGCAGTCCATCGCGCGCAAGCTGGCCATGAGCGGCCGCACACTCCAGCGCCGCCTCAAATCCGAAGGCACCACCTACCACAACGTCCTCAACGACACCCGAGGCAAGCTGGCCCACCATTACCTGCGCACCTCAACGCTCTCTGGCGCTGAGATCTCCTACCTGCTGGGCTTTGAAGACCCCAACTCATTCTTCCGAGCCTTCCGCGCCTGGACCGGGCAAACCCCCGAAAAGGTCCGACTCACCCTGCAAACGGCCTGAGCGCCACAAAACCCCTCACGACCCATTGCGCGACGCCGTCCGCAGACGCCACCACCATAGGTGGGGCAACCCCAGCAGCAGCCCAATCAAGCTGGAGCCGCGCAGCGCGATCGCCCCTGCCTGCGAAAGCCCCTCTTCGTAGCCAAGGGCCATAAACAACTGCGCCGCCGCCACCTCCGAGATGCCAAACGCCCCCGGTATCAGACTCAAAATGTTGATGAGCGTCAGCCCTGCCGTGGCGCCCACCGCCATCGCAAAGGGCATCACCAGCTCCACGCTGCACAAGAGCGAAAACCACACCACCGCCACCAGGATCCAGCCCAGCAGCGTCAACCCAAAGAGCGCCAACAAATGCCAGAAGCTGCGCACCGAGCGCTGCACCGTGTCCAGCACCTTCCCCAACGGCCCGCCCAGCGACACGCCGTACAAGAGCACCAAACCCGCGACCGTCAACACCACCAACGCGGCCCAAAGACCCCAACGCAGCTTCGCATCAAAGAGGTCCAGCCCCAGCAAAGGCCCCGCGCAGGCCAGCAACACCAACACGTAGGCGTCCAGGACGCGCTCCAAGACAAAGCCGCCATAACCATCAAGCCGTTCAAGCGCCTGACGGCGACGCAACATTTCCACTTTGGCCGCCTCGCCCACCTGCATGGGGGTAAAATTGGCCAAACTGAGCGAGATCGCCGAGGCGATGTACAGCTCCCACAGCGGCAGCTCGATCTCCAGCCCGCGCATCAAGAGCCCATAACGCCACGAACGCACCACCCAGAACGCCACCGTCGCCGGCACGGCCCCTGCGATGATCCACACGGGGCGCACCTGCACCAGGATGGCCCCGATGGCACTCCAATCAAAGGTCCAGAGCATGTAAACGACGCTGAGCGTCAGGAGCACCCCGGCGATCACCAGCGGCCACACCGAGCGCTTCGCCTTGGGTTCCTCAACAGGCTGAACCATCACCGGGCCTCCAGGCCCAACAACCCCATCGCCTCATCGAGCCGCCGCTGAAGCTGCACGCGATCGTCTGCTTCAATCAACAAACGACCAAACTGACGCCGCCCATCGGTGAAGGCCTCCACGCGCTGACCCGGCTCAGCGTCCAAAACCAGCGTTTTGACCCAGGGCTCGGCCTTCAAACGGGCCGCCGCCGCCCGATCGTAGCCCAAGACCCCGTCGCGCGGCGCCCCAAGGAGCCTGAGGGCGTGCGGTTTGGCCTCTTGGAGCGGCTCAAGTCGAGCTTCCAGCCCCATCGCCTGCCTGACCGCCAAAGTCGGCAAGTCCACACCACAAGCCACGCGCGCCAGCAGACTCAGCGCGTTGCCTCCAAGGCGCGGGGTCACCTCCAAAATCCGGGGGATTTGGTCCTCACCAACCACAAAATCGCAGTTGAACGGCCCGCTGCGCACGCCCAACGCCCCAAAGACGTGCTCCAACTCCTGACGCAACATCTCCAGCACCTCAGGCTCAAAAGGCCCAGGCGTGACATGCCCCCAGGTGGCCACGTGCGGCAACGGCGCCGTCAAACGGTGGGTGACCAACGACCACCCCACCTTGCCCCCCACAAGCACGCCCTCAACACAGCCCTGCACACCCGGAATGAAGCGCTCCACGATCGCCCTGCCATCGGGCGCAAAGGCCAGACAGCCGTCCAACCGCTGGGCAAACGCCTCCGGCCCCTGCACCACACAAATGCCCTTGCTCCCCGACGACCGCGCAGGCTTCAAAACCCCCAACGCATCCCCATCCCAGGGCCATCGAGGCTCGCCTTCGACCCCCACAAGCTGGTGCGGCATGGGCTGGCTGTGCAGCGGCACGTGCCACTGCCTGAAGCGGGCCTTGTCGGTCAGCACAGCGGCCGCCTCTGGCCCCACCCCCACCAGCCCCAGCGCGTCGGCCACTGCCGCAGCCGTGGGCACAGCCACCTCGGTGCAGGCGGCGATCACACCCCCGATCTTTTGCGCCCTGGCCAGCGCCAACATCGCGTCAGCGTCGGTGGTGTCGACCTCAAACGAAGCATCTGCCAGCGCGTGGCCAGGGTTGGAGGGCCGGTTGTCGGCCGTCACCACGCGCAACCCCAGCGCCTTGGCCGCTTTGATGACCGGGATCTGGTGGATGGACGCGGCCAGAACCAGCAAAGTGCCACGCTCAGTCATGGAACTCCTCAATGGCTTGCTTCATCACGGGGACGTTGAGCTGATGGTTGATCCGCGTGACGTAGATGAGCAGGATCAACATCGAAAACATCATCTGGGTCCCCACCGTGCAGATCAACACGATGGTGCTGGCCCAACCCTGAATGCTGACCTCGCCCATCAACCCCCGAACCAGCGTGATCAGCCCAAAAACACCGGTCAACACCACGCTGAAGAGGACCATCGCCCCCACAAACTGCAACGGGATCAGGGAGTAGTTGAGCAAGAGGTTGAGCGCCAAAGAGACGCTGTTGCGCAGCGAATAGTTGGACTGTCCAAAGGGTCTGGCGTCGTGGCGCACAGGAACGTTGGTGCGGGTGGCGGCGTTGGAGAAGAGCAGCGCCGTGACGTAGGGAAAGGGGGTGTTGACGTGACGCAGGCGCCGCACCACGGCCCCCTTGACCGCACGATAGCTGGTCAACTGAAAGTCGCTGCGCAGCCCAAAAATCCGCCTCAACACGCCGTCGATCAGTTGGCCGCCGAGGTTTCGCCCCTTGGAGTGCTTCTTGGAGTCGTAAGCGCCGATGGCCAGGTCAAAGCCCGACTCCACCGCCGCCACCAGCTTGGGAATCTCTTCGGGCGGGTTTTGCAGGTCGTCGTCCATGGTGACGACGATGTCCCCCTTGCAGAGCGTAAACCCGCAGCAGATGGCGTTGTGCTGGCCGCCGTTGCGCTCCAAGCGCGCGATCTTGAGCAGCCCCGGGTAGCGCTCTTTGAGGTCCACCATCACGCGCCAACTCTCATCGGGGCTGCGGTCATCGACCAGGACCACCTCGGCGTCGTAATCCATTTGGCCAAGCACCGCATCGAGGCGTTCGACCAGCGGCCCCAGAGAGCGCTCGGAGCGATAGACCGGGATGACGACGCTGATGAGCTTGCGCTGGGACGGTGGTGCGCTGTGTTGTGCGCCCTGGCTGGAGTCTGCCTGGCCGGCCAAGGTCACCCCCTTTGAGAGTCAATGCGGGCGCAGCGGCCCGGCAGGTGGTGGACGGCTCAACTGGGCCGGGCGTGGATGAACTTGTAGTCGCCCCAGCCCTCGCTGCCCAGCGCCACCATGGCGCGCTGCCCCATGTGGTAGACCGCCGAGGTCACGGCGCCCGGCACCTCGGTGTAGGCCAGCGCCAGACGCGCAGGCCAGAAGTGAAGCTGCTGGATGGTCTGGATGGACCAACCTTGTGTCGCCATCACCTCACAAAACTGCCCCAGATCCAGATCCAACACCCGGATCAGGCCCTTCATGCTGTGCAGCGGCTCCATGATGAAGAAGTGCCCGCCAGGGCGAAGCGCCCGATGAAGCCGCCCCATCACGTCGGCGACCTCTTTGGCATCGACGCACGCCACCGTCAGCACGCCCCAGACAAAGACGGCGTCGTAGGCGTCCTCGGCCTCCAACTCAAAGAGCGAGCCGACGCGGTAATCGATGTTGGGGTGGGCGCTTTGCTGGCGTGCGGCCTCAATGGTCTGGGCCGAAAAGTCCACGGCGGTGACTTTGGCGCCCTTGCCGGCCAGATGAAGGCTCATCCGGCCCATTCCACAACCCGCGTCGAGGCACTCAAGCCCCTCCATCTTGGCCGGGAGGTAGCGATCGAGCATCGCCTTCTGCTCTCGGTCATAGAGTTGGTTCAGGTTGGGGTTGGCCCACATCGAGATCGCGCGGCCGGAGTACTCAGACGCCTTGGCGTCCCAGTATTCGGGGCGAGTGTAGGTGTCGCGCGCTTTGAGTCGGTTGCGGATCTGGTGGATGAGACCTGTGGCACGCATTGAGGCGAGCTCCTTGTGTCAAAGTGCGGATATTGGCCGCATTGATTGTTCGCCGTGGTCAGCGGCTTTGTCAAGGTGAGGGCTGCGGTGAGCCTTGGCGTCGACGCAGGTCTTCACAGGCTTCGAGGGACCAGGCGACAAAGGGCGCGGGGTAGTCCAGGGCATCGGTGGCGCGCCTGGCCTCGGCGCACAGATCGGTCACAAAAGCGGGCGACTGCGCGGCCACCTCGACCCATTGGCGGTGGACGAGTTGGCGCATGAAGGTCAGGTGCAGGACGCGGTAGCCGGTTTGGTCGATCAAGGCGTCATTGCCTGCGCCGCGTTTGAGGTAGAGCGCGGTGCGTTCGTCGTAAGACACCGGCACCCAGCGCGGATCAATCCAGAGCGCATCCGAGAAGGGCCCGATGTAGACCAGCGCCATGGACACATCCAGGCCGTCGAGGGTCTTTATCAGATCGCCCTCTCCGCGCACGTGTTGCCCATAGTGTTGATGGTAGTATTGGGGGCTGAAGAGGACATTGGTGCGCCCGTCCATGAAGACGGGCAGGTCGGGCACGCTCCAGTGGATGTATCCGCCAAGCGCGGGGTCGTTGTAGAGCTTGCCCTTGGGCTTGTGCGCCTGCAGGTAGCGCACGGCGGTGTCCGGGTATTGCTCTTTTTGGACGTAGAACCCCAACGCCTCGGGCAGCACGGTGTAGCCGGTGGTGAAGTAGTACCAGATGGACCAAAACGGTGAGAGCGCCAGGACGAGGATCCAGACCCCAACCATGGTCCGCCAGCCGCCGGTTCGGCGCCATTGGGTTATGGGCGGCTCCACCGCCTCATTGGCGCCGTCGCGGGCGCCGTTTTGAAGATCATTGAGCCAGGTGGGCATGTAGATGAGCGCCGCCAGCGCGACCAGTGCCAGGTAGCGCTGGGCCAGCGAGGCCAGCAACGCCATGGCAACCATAAAGAGCATGCCGTGGCCGTGCTTTTTCCAGGACACCCCCAACACCACCGGCACGCAGAGCACACCGAGGACCAGCACGGGGGCGTAGTGGGTGCTGAGCATGTGCCAATCGGGGGGAAGGGTCTCGATGTTGAGGCCGCTGGCGGCGTCTTGCCCGCCAGCAGTCAGAGACTCGACGATGAAGGCCCAGGTCTGCCAGCCGGTGGGGGAAGCAAAGGTGGCCGCAAATCCAGCCATAAGGAGGGCCAACGAACGGCCCAGGTTTGCTTTGCGGTAGTCGGCATCCCAGAGCAGCGGCCAGACCACCGTCAGCCCCAACCAGGCCACCACCACCGGGTAGCTGCCGTGGCTGTTGGACCAGATCGCCACCACGGCAGGGATCGCCCAACGCCAGCGCCAGTCTTCGCGCCCACGAACCCACAGCCAGGACATCAGCGGCAAAAGCACAAAGGGTGTCAGCAGCGCGCGCAGCAGCGCCAGGCGCAAGACCAGCACCCAGACCGCCACCATGGCCACGGCCGCAAACCACCCCCAACGGCAACCTTGTTGACGGGCGTGGAGCCAGGACATGCCCGCGCAAAACCCCCCAGCGACCCCTTTGACCACCACCATGCCGGGCACACCCGCCACCAGGGCCGCCATGTAGAAGCACAGGCTGGAGAGCCAGGGGACATTGCGGATGGGCGCGCCGGGGTGGGTCCAGGTAAAGGCGTCGGTCAGCGGCAAGGCCAGGTTTTCCCAGGTCCAGCGGCCATAGTTCAGGTGCCACCAGGCGTCCTTGGAGATCATCGGCCGCAGGCAGAGCACGGCAAACGCCGCCACCACAAGCCAGGGCGCCCAGCGCTGCGCAGACCAGCGTGTTGAGGATTGTTCAGCGTGCGCTTCGCCCAACGGTCATCACCCCTCTTTGGTTGTCCTCTGAGCCGATATGGCGGTCAGGGTAAGGGGTTTGGCACTCGGGCACAACCTGATAGAGGCCCGGTTTCAAGCGCGCTCAATCCATAAAGAGCTCAAACTTCCCACGACTCTCAGCGCTGAAGTCCTTGATCAAGATCAGGTACTGATTGTGCGGCTGCCCAATCTGGCGATGGAGCGGAAACCACATCGTGTCCGCCCCTCCCGTGTCATCGTTGCGGCTCAGCAGCGTCCAACTCCCCTCGCGACGCGATGAATCCCGGGCAAAGACGTAGACCACAGCGTCCGCCCCTCCTTGTGAACCCACAAAAGGGGTCGCGGCGAGGTTCTCAGGAGGGGACACCAACCAGCCATGGGCCTGGTGATCCTCGGTCAGGACCTTGGCGTGCGACTCCAGATCCAGCGTCCTGTACTCGTCGATCACAAAGCCGCCCTCCTCATCGGTGCGCAGAAAATCCCCCTGCTCAATCCACACCAGCCCTTTGACATCGTGGAGCGTGCTGGTCGGACATCCGACGCCCTCACACCTGGCCGCGACCGTAAAGTTGCGCGTGTCCTTGTTGCCCGCGCTCTCCACCACCACGCGAAACTCCCGCTTTTGAGTCTCGTTGAACGTGGAGCGGCCAACTTCGCTGGCATCGATCTCCAGACCTTCGCCCCAATACTCTTCTGTGGCCAAACGCGAATAGAGCCAAACCCGAGCATCCTTCAAACCATTGAAGGTCATGCTGAAGCTCGCCTCGGGCTTGAGCCCAAACTCCCAAACGTGCGCAAAGATCTCCTCGTCAAAGGTCGCCCCCGCCACCTGGCCAAAATGGGGCTCCGCGTGCAACGCAGCCCTGGCCCCCAACGCCCCCTTCAACGGGCAACCCCTGCCGGCGCAGTTGGCCAAAAGATCAAAGACCCCCGAGTCGGACTCGCGGTACTGCTTGACCACGATGTGGTACGCCGTCGCCTGTTGGCGATCGTGCTTGATCACCACCTTGGAACCCAACGCCCCCGGCGCCACATCATCGCTCTTTTGGGTGTAAACCAGCGCTCTGTGATGCTCGTCGGTAAAGTCGCCCCAAAGAGGGCGCTCAAAGACGTAGATGACGGTGTCGGGTGAGGCGGCGTTGTTGGCGTATGGCACGGTCTCCAACGTCAACTCCGCGCCTTGATAGAGCACCACATCCAAGCTGTGGGCGCGCTGGCCTCCGAAGACATCTGCCCCATCAAACTCCAGGGTCTGCATCAAGCGCAGCCCCAAAGACTCAAAACTCAAGAGCCCCTGGGGGGTCGCTTCGTCCAGTTCGCGCACGCCCCAGGGACAACCGCGTCCCTGACAGGCAGCATCCAACGCAAACGCGCCTTCCTGACCTTCTTTGGACGCCGACACCACCACCCGATATTCGGTCTTCTGGTCAAGCCCATATTCGATGCCAGTCTGGGTGGGCGTTGAATCCGCCTTCAGGCCCTTGCCCGGCGTCAAACGCTCGCCCCACGCCTCCTGACCCACCTGACGGCTGTACACAAAGAGCTCGCAAGGCACCTGCGACCCTTGCGTCGAGAGCGTCACCGAAGTCGCCCCATGGTCGAGCGTGAACTCCCAGGCATAGGCCTGGGCATCCAGGGTGAAGCCTCCACGGTTGGACGGTTCATTTTGGGCAGCCTTGAAGACAAGATCCCCTCTGAAAGTGGCCGGACGGCCCTCCAGACTGTCTTCCTTTGCGTTGCCCCCAAAGAAGTCGTCGTCAAAACCTCCCGCCCCCGCCCCCTCCGACGGTGTTTGCGTGGCATCCTGCGTGCAACCCACCGCGCCCAAAGCCCACACCACACACCACAACCCCAACCAACGCACTCCGCCCCTGCTCATCTCCACACCCCCCTTCAATCCAAGCGTTGCTTTGATCCCACCTCACAAAACAGCGAATCATGTTCGCAAAACCCATACCAACCACAAAACAACAAGTAAGACAACAACGATTCCACAACGACGGGGCGGCCCCAGGCCATCTTAGGACGTCAAACTGGTCACTGGAGTGGTCATGGAAGGTTCAGTGAGGGGTCTTCAAACACCACAAGCCCCACCGAGGAAGATTCGATGGGGCTCAAAGGCAGGTCAAATGTGGGTAAAAGTAGCGCGAGCAGGATTCGAACCTGCGATCTTCGGCTTATGAGACCGATGAGTTACCGCTTCTCCATCGCGCAGTCAGGACAGTTGGATTCGAACCAACAACCTTTGGCTTATGAGGCCAACGTGCACACCGCTTACACCATGTCCCGATGAAGGCTTGCAGCACCTTGGCGCCGCGTCGCTGGCCCTCTCTATCGCAGCCTCCGTGCCAAACCAGGCAAAAGCCACCAACCCCGCATTCATCGGCATCCAAACCATCCCAACTGCGCCCACCACGCGATAAAAACATCAACCGCGCGACAAAAAGATAAACACCGCAGGGTGTAGGGGGCGCGCCCCCTACGCGGGGTCTAGACCGAGTCCCGCTCAAAACGAGCCAGCCAGGACGGCTATCACAGCCCATTTCATCGTCGTCGATGCTCGACGAACCCCCGGTTCGTCTGTGCTCTCCTCCTCGAACTGAACTGCGATTTCTCGTCCTCGCAAGGCTCGTTTTAAACGGGACTCGGTCTGGGGCAAGGCCCCAGGCAGGCCCCCAGAGCACAAAACCTGCACAAAACCTTCACGCCATCGGCTCAAACTCGCCTTCAACGCGCCCACCACACCCCCCACACTCCAAACCACTCAAAAGGCCGAAACTCGCCGAGTCGGCCCGGTGCAGGAGCGACCCTTTACAATGAAGAAGATGGTGGTTTGGACGCTGGCGGTGGTGGGGTGCTGGTGCTGTCTGTGGGAGGCGGCCTCTCTAACGCGCGGTTTCGTCCGCCGCGCGGCGCCCTACGCGCACCAACTCATCGACGACGTGCGCGCCCTGCGCCGCAAGGCCGACGACAAGGCCAAGAAAAAGCCCAGGCGCCGCTACACCGTGCACCAGCGCCTGGAGATGCACGGCCCGGCGGCCCGCAAAAAGCTGCGCGCCAAATTCAAACGCGCCGACGTGCCCTACCCGCCCAAAAAACTGACCTTTGTCGGCCTCAAACACGAGCGCCAACTGCAAATCTATGCCCCCGACGCCAAAGGCCAGCCCACGCTCGTGGCCCGCTACCCCATCCTGGGCGCCAGCGGCACCCTCGGTCCCAAACTGCGCGAGGGCGACCGTCAGGTCCCCGAGGGCATCTACAAGATCGACTTCCTCAACCCCAACAGCACCAACCACCTCTCCATGCGCGTCACCTACCCCAGCGCCGCCGACCGTGCCCAGGCCCGGCGCGAAGGCCGCAAAGGCCTCGGCGGCGAAATCTACATCCACGGCAAAATGACCTCCGCCGGGTGTCTGGCCATGGGCGACCGCGCCATCGAAGAGATCTGGGTCCTGGCCGCCGACGCCCACATCTCCAACATCGATGTCATCATCAGCCCCGTCGACACTCGCCGCCGCAAGATCCCTGCACAACACCTCAAGCGCCAACCCAAATGGGTCAAAGACCGCTACGAGCGCATCGCCACCTCGCTCAAGGCGTTGTAAGACGGACCTGCGTTGGGTTAGGATCGCCCATCCACGGACCCTCCCGGGAGCGCGCAACCCGCGCCCCGGCCTCAGCCCCCGAGCGATCACAACCCCATGACAACCACCATGCCCCTGTCGGCGCTGCGATGCTGGCTCTGGGCCGCCGCCCTGCTGACCCTCACCGCCTGCGAAGTCCACTTTGGACCGCTGCCCGGCGCCGGACAAGCAACCACGGCCGCACCAGACGGCGCACCCAACACCGACAACAACGCCCCTGACGGCGTCACCGGACAGGTCTGGGTCTACACCTCCATCTACCAATCCGTCATCGAAGAGCTCGACCCCCTCATCAAAGCCAAACACCCCAACCTCGACGTCAAATGGTACCGCGCGGGCAGCGAAAAGGTCGCCACTCGCCTGGACACAGAACTGCGCGCCGGAGGCACACAGGCCGACCTGGTCATGACCTCTGATCCCTTTTGGTATTTGAAGTTGAAGAACGAGGGCCTGCTCCAACCCCACGTCTCGGCCGACCTGCTGCCCATCCCGCGCAGTTTTATGGACCTCGACGGGCATTATGCCACCTGCCGCGTCTCCACCATGGTCATCGCCTACAACCCCGAGATGATCACCGCCGAAGAACTCCCAACTTCGTTTGCGGACCTCAAAGAGGCGCGCTTCAACGGCAAAGTCACCCTCGGAGACCCGCTGGCCTCCGGCACCCACTTCACCACCACCGCCTTCCTCTCCACCATCTATGGCTGGGAGTTCTACCAGACCCTGCGCGCTGGCGGCGCGCTGGCCGCCGGGGGCAACTCCTCGGTCCTGCGCCGCGTCGAGGGCAAAGAGTTCGCCATCGGCGTCGTCCTGCTTGAAAACGTCCTGGCCAACCAGGCCAAAGGCTCCCCCATCAAGTACATCCTGCCCAAAGACGGCGCCATCACCATCCCCGGCAACATCGCCATCATGAAGTCCACCGACAACCTCCCGGCCGCCCGCGCCCTCTATGACCTCATCATGAGCCCCGAAGGGCAACGCGCCATGGTCACAGGCAACATGCACTCGGCCAACCCCCGTGTGGACCCGCCGGGCAAAACCCCCGCCTTTGACAAGCTCCCCCTGGGGCGCTTTGGCTGGACCGAGGCCTTCACCGCCGATGTTCAAAAACGCGCCCCCCAGATCAAGGCGCGCTTCGACGAGGTGATGAACAAGTGAACCAGGCAGCCAAAACCGGCGCCGGTCGCTTTGGTGGCCTGGTGATCGTCTCAGCGCTGGCCTCCGCCGTGCTGATCCTCTTTGCCATCGTGCCCTTGGTGCTGCTCATCAGCCGCAGCTTCTGGAACGACGGCGGACTCTCTCTGCGCCCCCTCCAACTGGCCTTCACCGACGCCGACACCTGGGGATACGCCCTCAACACCCTCATGCTGGCCACCGGCACCAGCGCCGCCACCGTCCTGCTCGGCGCGCCGACCGCCTGGCTCCTGGCCCGCTCCGACGTCCCGCGCCCCCAACTGCTGCGCACCGCCCTGGCCATGCCCTACGCCATACCGCCCTACGTCATGGCCATCGGCTGGATCACGCTGCTCAACCCCCGCAGCGGACTGCTCAACGCCGCCATCGAGCAAACCCTGGGCCTTGGCCCCATCAACCTCTACTCCACCGGCGGCATGATCTTTGTCCTCTCCCTGTCCTACTTCCCCCTGGTCATGCTCCAGACCTACGCCGCACTCATGGGCCTTGACCCATCCCTCGAAGAGGCCGCGCGCACCAGCGGCGCCTCGCCCTGGCGCGTCGTCATCGACGTCACCCTGCCGTTGGTGTCGCCCGCCATCGCCTCGGGCGCGCTGCTGACCTTCCTCATCGGCATGGCCTCCTTTGGGGTCCCCTATCTGGTGGGCCACCCCGGCCGCGTCGAGGTCCTCACCACCGCCATCTACAACGCCATCGATGTGGGCACCGAAGAGCACCTGGCCCGCGCTGTGGCCCTGGCCGTGCTGCTGGGCACCGTCGCCGCCGGCGCGCTACTGCTCAACCGCGTGCTGGTCGGGCGCGGCAAGGCCCTCCAGGGCGGCAAGGCGGGCCGACAAAACCGGGTGGCCCTTGGCCCCTGGCGCACCCCCGCCACGGTGGCGCTCTGGGCGCTGGTGACGCTGGCGCTGGGCGTCCCGCTGCTGGTTCTGGTCGGCACTAGCCTGATGACCGCGTGGGGCCGAGGCCTGGCCATGGACAACCTCTCGCTGGCCAACTACGCCCAGGTCTTTGGCGACCGCCGCACGCTGAGCGCCATCGCCACCAGCGTGGGTCTGGCCGCCTCGGCGGCGACCATCTGCGTCCTGCTGGGCACCATCGCCAGCTACATGCGCGACCGCACCACCTTGCCAGGGCGGCGCATCATCCCCTTCCTGGCCGAACTGCCCTACGCCATCCCCGGCACCGTCCTGGCCATGGGCTTCATCCTGGCCTTCAGTCAGGAGCTGTGGATCATCCTGGCCGACACCGTCTACATCAAGATCCTGCTCTTCAACACCGCCTGGATCCTGCTGGCCGCCTACTGCGTCAAATACCTGGCCTTCGGCGTGCGCACCGCCGACGCCGCCCTGACACAGGTCGATGTCTCACTTGAAGAGGCCGCCCGCACCAGCGGGGCTTCGCCGCTCAAGGTCCTCATCGAGATCGTCGCCCCGCTGCTGCGCCCTGCGCTGGTGGCGGCCTGGGTGCTGGTCTTCTTGCCGGCGCTGGGCGAAATCACCATGTCGATCCTGCTCTTTGGCCCCGAGACGCGCACGCTGGGCGTGCTCCTCTTTGATTACCAGACCTATGAATCCCCACCGAAGGCCGCCGTGCTGGCATCGCTGCTGGCCATCACGGTCCTGTCGGGCAACCTGCTGGTCAAACGCCTGACTGGCGGCAAACTGGGCATCTGAAACCACCCTTCGCCATCAAAAGCACCGCCAATCGCCAGATTGGCCCTTTGGCACCAACCAGGAGCGCCAGAACATGGCCCGCGTCGAGCTTCAAGGCATCCACAAATTCTACGGTCAGACCCACGTGGTCAAAGGCATCGATCTGGTCATCGAAGACGGTCAATTTGTGGCCCTGCTGGGCCCTTCGGGCTGCGGCAAAACCACCACGCTGCGCATGATCGCCGGGCTGGAAGCCCCCACCCGTGGCCAGGTCTCCATCGGCGGCCAGCCCGTCTCGGCCCCCGACAAGGGCATCTTTGTCCCCCCCGAGGGGCGCCACCTGGGCATGGTCTTCCAGTCCTACGCCGTCTGGCCCCACATGAGCGTGGCCCAGAACGTGGGTTACCCGCTGAAACTGGCCGGAAAGGGCACTGCCGAGCGCGCCAGCGCCGTGGAAGAAGCCCTGGGCATGGTCCAACTCGACGGCCTGGGCGACCGAATGCCCAACCAGCTCTCGGGCGGCCAGCAGCAGCGCGTCGCGCTGGCCCGCGCGCTGGTGATGAAGCCCCGCGTCCTGCTCCTCGATGAACCCCTGTCCAACCTCGACGCCCACCTGCGCGAGGAACTCCGGCGCGAAATCGACCGCATCCGCAAAGAGATCGGCGTCACCGTGGTCTACGTCACCCACGATCAGGAAGAGGCGCTGGCGCTGGCCGACAACATCGTCGTCATGAAGTCCGGCCTCATCCACCAGGTCGGCCCGCCGCCCCAGATCTACGCCGCCCCCCACGACACCTTTGTGGGCGGCTTCATCGGCAAGGCCAACTTCCTGCCCATCACGGTCCAAAAAACCGGCGGTGACCACATCGAACTGCACGTCCACGACGGCCCCACGATCAACCTCCCCACCGCGCGTCTGGACATCCCCAAACCGCTCTCCAAAGGCGACCAGGGCAGCCTCATGCTCCGCCCCGAGACCGTCGAGATTGTCTCGGACATCGCACAGGGGGTCGCCGACGCCGAACTGCTCTCGGTCACCTACCTGGGCGACCGCCTGGAAGTCTTGCTGGGGGTCGGTCAGGCCACCGTGCGCACCCACGTCTCGGCTGGCACCTCCCTTCAGGTTGGCGCCAAGGTCCCGTTCAACATCCGGGCTGGACGCCTCTTTGGCACCTGAGCGGCCCAAAACCACCTTTGCGCGTGCTCAAACGGCGAGCTTTGGATGTGTGCGCAGTGTTTGTGGTCAAATATCGCACCCAAACACCCTTTCACCATGATCACAATCGTGTAGTATGCGTTTTGGACAATCCAGATCGCATCGATCTGCGGATCTGTCTCCAAGTACCGAGCGCCGCTCTTGTGAGCCCTACGTACGCCTTGCATTGGCTCTGAGCCAGCCCGTCAGGCTCACCAACACCACGCTGGCAATGACTTTGGCGCTGTACGGGAGGCGTTCTGTGTGACGATGCCCCACTTCGTCACACGGAGAACCCACCGCCCATGCACCACGCAATGTTGACCGGCACGCTGATGCTCTTCCTCAGCGCTGCTGCAGCGTGCGCCACCCCTGGCACACCCAAAACCCCCGCTGCGCCTCCCCCGCCTCCCAACGATGGGCACTTTGTCGTCCTTGAGCGCGCCAACCCCGGGGGAGACTTCAAGTCTTCGCTGCCCGACGGGTGCACCTTTGAGTTCGAGGTGGCCTTCTACACACTGCGCTGCCCATCCCAGACGGTGCTGGTCACGCGCACCTCGATGCCCATGGAGTCCAGTGGTGATACCTCCAGGACCGCGGCCATCAAAGACTTTGAGCGCAGCGGCTTCACGCTGACCTCCAAAGGCGCACAAAAGCTGACGCTGACCCAGGGAGAGCAGGAGCTGGAGCGCTTTGATCTGACAGGACAGCCCGATGGACCAGACGGTTTGCTTTTGGGGTTCTATAACGACACCCAGGACAAATCCAAGCGCGCCGTGTCCTGCGTCTTCATTGAGGGTCAGAACACCCAGGCGGTCTGCCAAAAGGGCCTGAGCTTTCTTTTGGAGTATGCCTCGCGGCACAAAATCGAGCGGCTGCGCATCGACGGCCAGGAAGCCGCCATGCCCGAAGGCTGCAAACTCTACGACAAGCTCATGGCCTGCCCAGGCACCAGCATCCAGTGGTTTGAGTCCGGACAGCCCCAACAAGACGAATATGCCACCCAGTTCATCGAATTGACCCTGGCCGTCATTGAAGAGCAGGGCGCCCAAATCCAGGACATGGCCATGTCATGCACCTTCAAGGGCAAACCCATGAAGTGCCGCGCCGTGACCTACACCATGGAAGGCCAGCCCGACATGCCCCCCAAGCGCTTCGTGGTGGTCTGGAACGACATCGACGGGCGCTACGTGCAGTTCACCTGCGAGACTTACAAAGATGGCCCGGGTCTGCCCGAAGAGTGCCAACTCTTCTTTGAAGCCGCCCCAACAGACCCCTGAACCCTACCCTTTGAGATGCTCGGGTGAAGGTTGGACCAACTTGACCCCGCGCTCTTTGGTCCACGCGTAGGGTTCGTGCGCGGCCCACCCAGGCAACCGAGCGCCCAGCGACACCGCATCCCACGGCTCGCCGTTCAAGAGCACATCAAGCAGCTCATCCAACTTGCGGTCTTCGGGATCCCCCGCAAAACACGGCATGGTCAGCACGCGCCCGTCCCCATTGAGGATCGCGTCGGGCTTGTCGTCGACCATCAAGAGTGCCTGCCCTTCAGACACGGCGCCGTCAAACACGCTCAAATCCTTCAGCGCCTTGCGGCGGCGCCCTTCGACATCCTCTTGATGAAAAACGCCCGCCTTGTCTTTCCACCGCAGCGTGCACTGCTCAAAACCCAGCACCTCCTCAAAGAGTTCCAGCACACCCATGCCCCCCAGAGTCGCGTGGGCATACGCCACCGAGCCCGCCGTCCACAAAACCAACCCAAAGCGCCCATCGGCCGCCAGAGTCTTCAAAAAAGGCACCACTCCAGGGCGCTGGTAGACAAAATAAAGGGGGCGCTTCCTGGGCTCGACGTCCAGATGGGCCACGGCGGCCCAGGCGTCCTGACCCATCAAAAAGTCGGGCTCCACCACGCGGTCAAAACGCACCGCCATGGCGCACAACAACGTGTTGTCCAAATCCAACACCAGCTTGCAACGCATCCCCTCTCCTTCACCCGCTCAGTCCAACACATCCCCACAGGCATCGGCAAAGTCTGTCATTGGACCCCAAACGGATCAATTACGCACCAACCAAACCCCATCAACACCGACCAACACGGAATCTGAAAGATTCTTTCAGACACTTTCCGTTGTCGCTGCCAACCGCACCTCGTAGCTTCCACTCAGCAGCCCAAAACGGGCCAGGACCGCAGCACAATGGATTTCAACAGCGATAGGTACGACGACGATGATGATGGCCCTCAAACACAATGCTCGCCCCATCGGGTGGATTTTTCTGGCGATGCTCATGCTGGCTGGGTGCGGGGACGACGCAAACACCCAATCGGGCACAGGCGATGATGACGCCAACAACGCCGCAAACAACGATGAAAACAACACCAACAATAATGACACCAACAACGACCAGAACAACGACGGTGGCGATGCTTGCGAACCATCCCCCGAGCCCATCTTCCTGGCCTTTGGAGGGTCGGTACTTGACCCAGACTTGACCATCGCGGCCAACAATGAACGCGCTCTTGTGGTGTGGCAGGAGTTTGGCAACGACGACCTCGGCTCACTGGTGGACGGGCCCGTGCGTGCGCTCACATTGGAAGCCGACCAAACCCAGACGCCTCAGGCTCAGATCATCTTCGACCCCGCCCAGCAAGAAGGTGAAGTCAACGGTTCGGTCCTGCTCACCAGTCAAGGAGAGGACTTTGTGGCCGTCTGGAACCACAAAACCGGTCCGGGCGACTTCGACATCGAGGTCCGGGGGATTGGCTTCGACTCCAAGGGTGAGCCTGGAGACACACAAACCCTCGACCCCGGCCCCGCTGCGCGCTTTGGTGTCACGCCTGGAGAGCGGCCCGATGGAACTGCGTTGATCACGACCTGGCCGCCGCCCGATGAAAACGCCGATGAGTTCGACTTCCGCATTTGGGGAGGCCTCGACGATACACCCACCTCCGCCAAGGTGGCTTTTGACCCGCAATCTTCAATCCGCTTTAGCAGCGTGCGCCTGATTGGGTTGGCAGATGGGGGTTTGGCCGCCATCTACGAAAAAGACGACGACCCCAACGCTTACTGGGAAAACCTCGACGCGGACGATGTGCGAATCACTGGTCAGGGCAAGGTCATTACAGATGGAGGCATTGCCCTTCGCGCCCGAGCCGGACAAGGCCGCACTGCGTTCTTTGGTGAGAGCCGCAGAGAAGACACCAACGGCGAGACGCTCTCCACACAGATTCGAGTCGTGTTGGTGGATGATGAGGGCAACACCATCACAGACACACTCCTGGCCGAAGACAACGACCCCTTCAATTCAGGCTTGACTGAGGGCGAGCTGCTTTTTGATGGCGATGAGCTGATCGTGCTGTGGACGCGGCGCTTTATTGATGCACAAACGGCCTTTGAGCGCGCAGAGATCTATTCTGCGCGGATGAACCCCACCACCGGGGCACTCATCACCCCAGCGGCGCTCCTGATGGAGTTGGACGACCACGACGAACTCTCGGAGGCTCCGGGCGGCTTCAGCCCAAGGACCCAATTTGCGCTCTCAGCAGGCCGCGTGGCCATGGTCTATAGCACTGGTGTCTTTGAGGCCTTTGACAACGACAGTCGCTTTGAGTTTGACGGCCTCAACTATCACTTTATGTGGATTTGTGTGCCCTGAACGCCCTCGTTCACAATCTCCACCTCCACCACAGGGTCCAGCGCGTAGCCTTGCTCGGGCAAGCGCACCAGGATGTCTTGCAGGCCCATCTTGCGCAGCGCTCGAATGGCCGCATAAACCCTGGAGCGCATGCTCTCAAACTGAATCTGTTGCCCGGGCCAGCCCGCCTCAAAGAGGGTGTTGACGTCCAGCCCCTGGCCTGGATGCTGGGTGCGGTGCTGGACCAGGGCCGCCAGGATGTCTTTGAGCGCCTGGCGGTGTTGGAGATGCACCCGATCGCGGCGGACACACTCAAACCAGCCCCCTTCAGCACAAAAACGGGCCTGGGGCGGCTGATTCGCCGCTGGATGCACATGAGCCTCCACCGACCGCCACGCCAACGCCAACAAGGACGCCCCTCTGAACCTCTTGCCAGGATGACGTTTGGCGACGGCTTCCAGTGCCTCCACACCCTCTTGACTCGAAGCCCCTTGAAGCATCGCCGCCTTGGCCTGCAAAAGCCTTTGGATGTCTTCAACACGGGGACTCATGGCCAAGCCTTTGGACAAGGTGGAGAGGCGAGCAAGCTTGGAGAGGGCTTCATTGACGCGCCCTGACTCCAACAAAACCCACGAGAGTTGGAGTGTGGTGAAGCAGGCCTCCCAACGCCGATCCAAGCTCAGATCGGCCACCAGAATCTCCTGAAGCAGTTCGGCGGCCTGCGCCATGTCATCGGTCGCCACACACGCGCGTGCTCTGAGACGTTTGATGTAGAGGACCAACATCTTGATGCCCAGGACGCGGGCTTGTGCGGTGGCCTGATCCAACAACTCAAACCCTCGGGCCTGCTGACCGTAGATGGCATGGAGCGTGCCCAACTCCGACAACACCAGCGTCTTGCCATACGCGTCATTGCACTGCTCAAAGATCTCCAAAGCGCTCTGCAGGAGCGCCTCGCCTTGCCGCCCTATGACACCAGCGCGCAAACGCAGCGCTTGTCCCGCCAGCGACTTTGATGGCCCCTGGGCAAGCTCTATGACACGTTCAAAGAGGACGACACCTTCGGGATCGCGTTTGACATCGAGCGCAAAGGCCAGCGCGTAGAGGGCGTGGCAGGCAAGCGGCGGATCGCTGTGCTCAACAGCCTTGAACAAACCCTCAAGCACAGTCCGGTCCTCATCGATGAGGCCACGACGACGGATCTCCATCCGGGTCAGCGCCAACTGAACCCTTTGGCGCAGCGCCACAGTCAACGCATCATCATGCGCCTGGCTTTGCTCAAGCGCGCGCCTCAGACGCCAGATGCCGTCTTTGTCGGGGCCATTGTCGGCATAAAACTGTGACAGGAGCAGCGCAGCGCTGAGGCTGTATTGACACCCCGCCTGGCTGGCGCTGTGGATGTGGGCTTGCCAGATGGCCTCAAGCTGGGGTTGAACGGCATGACAACGGGCGATCCGCCTGGATGTGCGCCGGATGTCGTCAAACCACTGGCAAGCATCGCGCGTAAAAAAAGCCGCGTGGCGCTGTGCGGCCTCTTGAAGCACCTCAGACAGGTCGTTTTGAACCACAAAAGCCCGCACGGGCTCCAAAAGTGAAAAGTGCACGCGGGCTTTGTCGTGGTGGATCTGAAGCAAGGCACGGTCGCAGAGCGCCTCCAGCATCTCGTCGCCGTCCACATCGGGCCCCATGACGGCCAGCGCCGCGTCGCGGTCAAACGAGCCCACCAACACGGTCAAAGCCCCCAAAGCGCGGCGCTCTTGGGGCCCAAGTGCGCTCCATGACAACTCCAGGGCGCCGGTCAGCGTGCGATGACGTTGGGGCACATCGCGCATTTTGGAGCGCATCTTCAGCAGCCCCTGCTCAAGCTCCTGCGCCAGCGCCTCCAACCCCAGATAACGATGCCGCGCCGCCGCCAGCTCAATCGCCAGCGCCACCCCCGAGGTCAACTCAAGCACCTTCGCCAGCGCCGCTCGCTCAGACCCATCAAGGCTCTGGGGGTCAAGCTGCGCGCGCTGACAAAAGAGCGCCCCAGCAGGGCTGGTGTGTGGGTCTTGCGCATCCCAACGCAGCGGGGGCACCTCAAGCACGCGCTCACTCTGGACATGCAGCGGTTGACGGCTGGTGATGAGCCATCGCACGGCATCGAGGCGCAGATGGAGCCTGGCCAACCACGGCGCCAGCGGCTCGGCCAGATGATCGAGGTGCTCAATGAGCCAGAGCTTTGGTGCCCCTGCGCTGGCGGCCACCACGCGGTCCATGATGGCATCCAGGCCGCCTTCTTCGGGCATCTTGCCTTCCAGCGCCCGCACCAACAGCGCCGCCGCATCTTCGGGGCGCTGCACGCCGCACAAATCCACGCGCAAGGCGTCCTGACCACACAACCACGCCCCTGCAAGCGCGCTCTTGCCCACTCCCGGCGCACCGTGCAGGGTCACCAGCGCCTTGTCTTGCCCCATTTGACACGCCAGCTGCTCAATGAGTCCCTGACGCCCAACCAAATTCACACCACGCTCCAGCACGCTCCCTCCCACTGTGAGGTCTCGCAGGATAGACCAGACCGCCATCCCACTTACAAGGTTCTCAGGCTTGAAGATCTGACTCAAGCTCTCAACAAGGTGGAGACACGCTTCGCAGTCATGTGACGAGGCCCACACCCCTCATCAAAGCAAATAAGCGCGTGCACAACGTCACACGCAGACAGGTAAGACCCACCCACTCAAAAACCACCAACATCGACCAGCACGGGATCTAAAAGAATCTTTTAAGCGCTTTTCATTGTCGTCTCCAAGCGCCCCTCCTAGCTTCCAGCCAAGACCGCAGCGCACTGGATTCAACAACGACAGGTACAACACGATGACAATGGCCCTCAAACATGGTGCTCGCCGTATTGGATGGCTTTTTCTGACAATGCTCGCATTGGTTGGATGCGACGATGATCCAAGCACCTCGACGGACGCTGGAGCTGAAAACAATGACTCCAACAACGACGATCAAAACAATGCGCCAAACAACGACGACGACAACAACGCAGGAGACAACACCTGCGAGCCATCGCCCGAGCCCATATTTGTGGCTTTTGGAGGGCCGGTTTTTGATCCCTTCATTGACCTTGAAGCCAACGATGAGCGCGCGGTGGTGGTCTGGCAAGACTTCTCAAGCGACAGCAACGGCGCCGTCATCGAAGGGCCAGTGCTGACGGCCAACATTGCTGCCGACCAAAGCCAGCGACCCGAGCCTCAGACCCTCTTTGATCCCGACGCAGAGACAGGAGAGATCAACGGTGGGGTGACGCTCGCTCGCCAGGGCGATGGTTTTGCAGCGGTGTGGAACCAGCGCACTGGTCCCGGAGAGCTTGATTTTGAAGTGCGCGTCGCCAGCATCGACGCTCAAGGCCAGCCCGAACGCCAACAGGCGCTGGCCCAGTCCCCGGCGCTCTTGTTGGGCGTTGGGCCTGGGGAGCGTCAAGACCAGGCATTTTTGGTGGCGACCTGGCCTCCGCCCACATCACCCAACGCACCGTTTGACTTGTGGACCGAGCCGGGCGGCCAGCCCATCAAAGGCGAGCTTGTTTTGGACGGGGTGCCGGCGCTTAGAGCGCGCTCTTTGCGGATGGTGGGGTTGGCCAACGGCAACCTGGCAGCGCTTTATGAAAAGGAAGATGCGCCCGGCGTGTTTTGGGAGTCATTGTCTGCCGACAATCCACAAATCAGCGGCGAGGGCCGCCAGGTCTCCGAAGGTGGCATCTCCAGACGTGCACGGGTGGGACGGGGACACACCGCGTTCTTTGATGAAGGTTTCCTTGAAGGGCCAGATGGCAACCTGGTGGGCACACAAATCAAGGTGACCATCCTAGACGACGACGGTCAGGTTGTGGCCGATGTGGTCCTTGACCGCGATGAGGACGCAAACTTTTCTGCGCTGGCTCCCGGCGACCTCCTCTTTGATGAAGAAGGGCAACTGGTGGTGATGTGGACGCGGTTCTCAGAGGATTCACAAACCGAAACCCTGCGGGCACACATCGCGTCGGCCACATTCGACCTCGCCACAGGCCAGCTCACCAAAGAGCCCGCCGATCTGGTGGAGTTGAGCAACCACGCAGAACTCTCAGACGCTCCTGGGGGCTTTGCCCCGGCCCTCTTTGCGCGCTCGGCCAACAATCGGGTTGGCGTGCTCTACAGCACAGAGGTCTTTCGAGGCAGCGACGACGAGACCTTTACCTACGCTGGCCTCACTTCTCACTTCGTCTGGGTTTGCGTGCCTTGAGGCGCCACCCACTCCATTGCGACGCTGGGATCCAAGGCATAACCGCGCTCGGGGGTGTTTAAGAGCACCCCTTTGAGCCCCATCTTGCGCAAAGTCCCCATCGCAACATAGACCCGGGAGCGCTGACTCTGAGGCAGCACCTGTTGTCCGGGCCAACCGGCCTCAAAGAGCGTTTTGATGCCCAACCACTGCCCTGGCGACTCCTGGCGGTGTCGAACCAGCGCCGCCAACACCCCTTTGAGCGCCGGTCGATGGTGCAAAAAGACGACGGGTTGACCTTGAAGTTCAAACCAACCCCCTTGCACCTCAAAGCGGATCTGCGCCTTGGCCTGCTCCTGGGGGCAGCACACCTCGCAAAACTCTCTCCAAACACTGAAGATGGCCACGCTCTTGGTCTGCGCGTTGATCTTGTGGCGTTTGGCCACATCGCGGGCAAGTTCGCTGGCCTGGGGCGAAGGGTTGCCCTCAAGCGTTTGGATCCAAACCTCCAGCAAACGTTCGATGTCTTTGCCGTTGGCGTTGAGGTTCTGCTTCTGGCCCAGAAGCATCGCGCGCTCCAGATGATGGCGCGCCTCGGCGACTTTATTTTGCTTGAGTTGGACCCAGATGAGGTAGAGGAGCGTGCTATGGGCGTCGATGAAGCGCGACAACTCCAACTCCTGCCCCAA
>CAKZKQ010000082.1 GCA_937123825.1 uncultured Pseudomonadota bacterium | reverse complement strand
GAGGTCTCTCGCGTGGAGGGAGGATACATAATTTTTGTGCTTCACACACCACCCACCAACGCAACCAACGCTTGCACCCGTGTGTGTATGCGTTAACACTGCAAAGGTACGGACGCGCTGGAAGTGGCGCGCGGCCCTGTGTTCTGGGAGGACGGTTTGAGTAGAAACGTATGGATGGCTCTGGGAGTCGTGTCTTTGCTCCTGGCGACCACTTCGGTGGTGTCCAGCGGTGAGATGCGCCGTCCGCAGCGCAAGGCATCCAAGACCTGGAAGGGCATGGTCAAGGTGCCCGCTGGGCCTTTTACGCGCGGCTCTGACACTGGGGACGCCGACGAAAAACCCGTGCGCCAGATCTACCTTGATGCCTTCTGGATCGACAAGCACGAGGTCACCGCCGCCCAATACCGCGAATGTGTCCGCAAAGGCGGCTGCAAGCGCCCCGAAGAAACCGGCACGGGCTGCACCTACGACGAGCAAAGCAAGGGCGACCACCCCATCAACTGCGTCAACTGGTTTGAAGCCGACGCCTACTGCCGCTGGGCCGGCAAAGCGCTGCCCACTGAAGCCCAGTGGGAGAAGGCCGCCCGAGGCACTGACGCCCGCACCTACCCCTGGGGCAACGACACCCCCACCTGCCGCCACGCCATCATCCGCGAAAACAACGCCACCGGCTGCGGACGCAGTGAAACCTGGCCGGTGGGCTCCAAACCCGACGGCGCCAGCCCCTACGGCGCCCTCGACATGGTCGGCAACGTCTGGGAATGGACCGCGGACTGGTACGAAAGCGACTACTACACCAAAGCCCCCTCCCGAAACCCCCCCGGACCCAAGACCGGCGTCGAGCGCATTGCCCGAGGCTCCTCCTGGAGCTACACCTTCGACTCCGCCATGCGCGTCACAGACCGCGTCGACGACGCCCCCGGCTTTGCGCACAACGCCCTCGGCATGCGCTGCGTCCGCCCCTGACGGGTCCAAAGGGCGCATATGCTCCCGATGATTCGTTCGGCATAGCGCTGCTATTGCCCTCACTCATCCCGGTTCACATCTGCACCCTTTGGCCCTCGTCAGGGGCTTGGGTAGGATCTGGGGATTTACTCGGTCCAACCTGGGCGTCCTTGACCCTGTTGCTTTCCTCCCGGTTCACATCTGCGCGCTTTGGTCCTTGCTTGACTTTGGTTTGGGGTGGGGATTTGGTGGGTTGGGTTTTTGCTTTGGAGGAATTTGGCAGTGGATGAGTTGGGGATGAAGGCGATTGTTTCTGAGGACCGTCGGATTTGGCTGGCGAGCAAGTCGCCCAGGCGCCGGTCTTTGTTGGCCAATTTGGGGTTTGAGCCTGTGGTGCGCGCTTCGGATGTGCCGGAGTTTCCGGGGGAGGGTGAGGGGCCGATTGAGTATACGGAGCGGTTGGCGACGGATAAGGGCAGGGCGGTTCGGGATGGTCTTGGGGAGCAGGACCGGGCCGAGGGGCCTGGTTGGGTGCTGGCGGCCGATACGATTGTCTTGGCCGATGGGCTGATTTTGGAAAAACCGGCCGATGAGGCCGACGCGGTGCGGCTTTTGACCATGCTTGGGGGCCGTGAGCATCGGGTGGTGACCAGTTTTTGGCTGGGCAGCGTCAATGGTGTGGTGGAGCATGTGCGCTCGGTGCAGACCCATGTGCGTTTTCGGACGCTGACGGCGGCTGAGATCGAGGGGTATGTGGCCACGGGTGAGCCGATGGACAAAGCCGGGGCTTATGGCATCCAGGGTATTGGGGGCTTTCTTGTTGAAGGCATCCGGGGGTCGTATTTCAATGTGGTGGGATTGCCCACGACTGAGGTCTTGATGGCGTTGCGCCATGTGAAGGCTTTGCCGACCTTTCCGTTTTCGTAGTCCTTGGGTGTGTTTGACCGTTGGGAGCTTGGCGCTGCTGGGGTCCTGGGTGGCAGGGCGTGCATTGGGGCTTGGCGAGTGTGAATTGGCAGGAGAGAGGCGACGTGGAGACGATTACTGACCGTTGGCATCGGGTTTGGGGGCAGGTTCAAGAGGCGACCGCGGCGGCGTCGAGGCCCGAAGGGTCTGTGCGCTTGGTGGCGGTGTCCAAGATGCACCCTGCCGAGGCCGTGGTGGAGGCTTTTAGGGCCGGAGCCAGGGATTTTGGGGAGAATTACGTCCAGGAGCTGGCTTCGAAGCAGGTGCAGGTCGCCCAGATGCTTGGCGCTGACGCCGAGCAGATCCGCTGGCATTTTATCGGGCACCTTCAGACCAACAAGCTGCGCAAGCTCAAGGACGTGACGCTGATCCACAGCGTGGACCGGTGGTCGTTGGTCAAGGCCATGGCCAAGCGCCCCGATGCCAAGGCGCTCTTGCAGGTCAACATCGGCGCGGAAGAGAGCAAGGGGGGGTTTACGCCCGATGAGGTGGTCGATGCGGTGGGGACCATACTTCGGGAACACCCTTCGTTGGTCCTGGGCGGCTTGATGACCATCCCTCCGCCGTGCGATGACAGAGAGGTCCAGCGGCGTTACCTGGAAGACATGACGCGTTTGTTGAAAGAGTGCCATCGGGTTCACGGGGATGCTGTGGGCACGATGACCGAGTTGAGCATGGGCATGAGCGCCGACTTTGAGCAGGCCATTGCTGCTGGGGCGACGTTGGTGCGCATTGGCACGGCCATTTTTGGTTCGCGCCGTTGAAATCTGGCTCAGAATAAGAATTGGCCACAAGATGTGTGTGGCACATATGGGAGATGCGATGACGACGATAGGATTTCTGGGATGTGGGGCGATGGGAGGGGCCATTGCGCGTGCGCTGGTGGAGCGCGGCGCTGTGGAGCCTGGCAACTTGTTCCTCTACGACCGTTACGAGGCCCGTCGTCGTGAGATGGCCCAGCAGCTTGGCGCTGTGGAGGCCGCGACCGAAGCCGAGGTCGCCCAGAAGGCCGAGTTGGTGGTTTTGGCGTGCAAGCCCCGCGATGTCTCTGTGGCGTTGGGGGCGGTGGAGTGGCCTTCGGCCAACCGCACGTTGGTCTCTGTGGCCGCCGGGGTCTCGTCGGAGCGCTTGAGGGACCTTGTGCCCGCCAGCGTGGCGGTGGCGCGGGTGATGCCCAACGTGGCCGCGATGATTGGCCAGGGGGTCACGGGCGTGCTACGCCACTACGACACCCAGATCATGGCGCAGGTGACGCAGTTGTTTGAGACCTGCGGCGAAGTGGTGGTGTTGGAGCGAGAGAAGGACTTTGCGGCGCTCTCGGCCCTCTCTGGGGCGGGTCCGGCGTACTTCTTTGTGGCACTGGAGGCGCTGGCCGACGGCGGCGTCTTGATGGGGTTGACCCGCGAGATGTCCATGAAGCTGGCCGTGCACACGATGAAGGGCGCGGCGGCGCTGGCGATCGCGACCGATGAGCACCCGGCGGTGCTCAAGGATCGCGTGGCCAGCCCTGGTGGCATCACCATCATGGGGTTGTCCAAACTGGAGGCGGGGGGTTTTCGCTCGTCGTTGATTGAGGCGGTCGCGGCCGCCACCGGCCGTGACGCCGTCTTAGGCGACAACGCTGGGCGCAAGAAGGGCTGAGAAAGGCGATGAAGTTGACCCCGCTGGACATCCAACAGCAGCGCTTCAAGGTCTCGCTGCGCGGTTTTGACCGCGTAGAGGTGACCGATTTCCTGGAGACGGTGCGGCGCGACTATGAAGCGCTCATCGAAGAAAATCAGGCGCTGCGCGAGCGGTTGGCCGAGTCCCGTCAAGAGAACGCCGAGCTGCGAGGGCGAGAAGGCGAGCTTCAGACGGCGCTGGCGACGGCGAAGGAGATGGCCGACAAGGTGGTGGCGGAGGCCAGGCAAGAGGCCGAAGACGCCACCAAGGCTGCCCAGCAGGAGGCTCAAGAGGCTGTAGAGGCCGCCCAGTCCAAAGCCCAGGAGATGGTCGAAGAGGCGCAGCGGCAGGCCCAGAGCGTCACCGACGGGGCCGCTCAGGAGGCGGAGCGCTCGTTGGAGGGGGCCAGGGCCAACAAAGCGCGCCTGGAGAAGGAGATCGCCCAGTTGCGCACCGCCCGCCAGATTCTGCACGCCGAAATGCGCGCCATGTTGGAGCGCCACCTTGCCCAACTCTCCAAAGAGGAATCGGCGGCCAACGAGGATGACGCCCAGGCGGTTCAAGAGGCGCTGGCCAGTCAAGCAGCCGAGGACGCTGCCAAAGAAGCGGCCAAAGAAGCAGCCGCCAAGCGGGCGTCGTCGGTGGAAGACGCCGACGAGCCTCAAGGGCAGAGCGACGATGGGGTGGAAGGGGCCGCTGGCGACGGGTCTGAGCCTCTTTCTTCTTCGTCCGACTCCATGGATGCTTCCAAAGGCTCTGTCGATGCTTCAGACGAGGCGTCCGCTGCGGAAAACGCAGGAGAACCGGAGCCTCAACCCTCGGATGATGACGGTTCGGGGGATGGTGAAGACGGCGCGGAGGCTTCCAGCGCTTCGGCAGGGTCTAAATCCGCCGTTTTGCCGCCTTCAAAGGGGTCTTCGGCAGACACTGCGTCCAACGACAAGTCTGACGGTGGGTCCACAGGTGCCGGTGGCATGAGTTTCAAGGAAAAACTCCTGGCCATGTCTCGTCCCAGGCAACGTTTTACGTCCGGAGGCGTCCTACCCCCGACGCAAAGCAAGAAGGAGGCATCCTCCAAGGACGACGCTGAGGCTGAAGCGGGCTCCAAAACCCCCGAACCTGCCGCCAACACTCCATCCAAAGAAGAGTCGGCGCAAGAAGAGCCCGAAAAAGCAGCCAAATCACCCAATGTGGGAGACGATGGCGGCGATGACAAGGCCGCAAAGCTCCCTTCCATCGCCGACGCCGCCTGGGAAGACCTGGACAAGGCGCTCTCTGACGCTGAAGAGGCCGATGGCGATGGCTTAAAGGGGGTCGATAGCATGGATTCCCTCCTGCCCATCTCGCTGCCGGAGCCCGAAAACCCCGAAGACGTCGAACAGATCGATTTGAGCCTGGACCTTCTCCCATGACCCGCATCAAAATCTGTTGCATTTCCTCTCTTGAGGAGGCTCTGCTTGCCCTCAGAAGCGGCGCCACCGCGTTGGGGCTGGTTTCAGAGATGCCCACCGGCCCTGGCGTGATTGATGAGGGGGCGATTGCGCAGATTGTGGCGCAACTGCCGCCGTCTGCAGACACGTTTTTGCTCACCAGCGCCACCGACGCGCCGTCGATCATCGCCCAGTGGCGCCGTTGCCGCCCAAGCACGCTCCAATTGGTCGATGCTGTGCCCTTTGGAGACCTTAAAACGCTGCGCGAGGCGCTCGACGGGGTCAAGATCGTGCAGGTGATCCACGTGGTGGGGCCGGAGTCGATTGAAGAGGCCGTGAATGTGGCGCCGTGGGTGGACGCGATCCTGCTGGATTCAGGCAATCCGGCGCTCCGGGAGCTTGGCGGGACGGGCAGGGCGCACGATTGGAGCATCAGCGCCCGGTTGAGGCAGGCCGTGGACCCTGTGCCGGTCTATCTGGCGGGCGGGTTGAAGGCCAGCAACGCGGCGGCGGCCATGGTTCAGGTCAAACCCTACGGTTTGGACATCTGCAGCGGCGTTCGAACCGATGGAAAGCTCGATGCGGACAAGTTGACGGCCTTCATTGGGGCTGTTCGGCGGCAGGACGCCGACCCCGAGGTCGATCCAGGCGCTCCGAGTAGCGCGTGACCAGCGCGAAGAGCCCCAAGAGCACCACAAAAGAGACCCCCGCAAAGGCGTGGCCGGCGTTGAGCGGCCCCCAGACCATGGGGGCGTTGCCCGGCTGGCGCCAGAACTCCCAGATGAAGCGCCCCACCAGGTAGAGCAGCCCCACGCCGACTGCCCGTTGGCCCGGTTTGCTCCCAAAGAGATTCGGCTTGAGGTAGACGAGCACAAAACAGGTCATGCACCACAGCGCCAGGTAGATGGGGAAGGGGTGAACTGGGGCGGAGAGGGTCGCGTCGTGGTCAATCAGGTGCAGGCTGAGGTGTTTGCGGTACGTGGAGCTAAGCTCGGGGTACTGCACGGCCCAGGGCAGGTCTGAAGGGGTGCCGTAGTCGCAGCCGCGCAGCAAACAACCCACGCGGGCGATGGCGATGCCCACCAAGCCGCTGGGGGCCAGGACGTCGGCGTATTGGAGCATCGGCGCGCGCATCGCGTAGAGGGCCAGCGCCGCCCCGATGCCCGCCCCCGTCAGCGCCCCAAAGCTGGTTTGTCCGCCCGTGTAGGGGTCGATCAAAATCCATGGGTTTTCCAAAAATTTGTCAAAGACGGTGATGACCCAAAAGACGCGCGCCACGCCCTGAGCCACCAGCGCTGCGCTGCCTGCCGCCAGCAGACACTTCCACCACACCAACCCAATTCGCCTTGCCCACCACACCGCCACCAGCGTGCAGATGATGCCCGCCACCGCGCCCATGACGGGTTGGATGGGGAAGATGATGGAGGCGGCTGTTTCGCCGATGTATGGCTCGGCCCAGTCGATCAGGCGGTATCTCATTGAGGGTCTTCCTTGATGTTGCCACAGCCGCGCTGCGCAGGGGTGTGAAGCGCTGGCTGAACCCACAATCCTTTGAAACGGGCTCACATTTCAATAAAACCGGGGTCCAGTGGATCTTTTGATCGCCCACGGCAAAGAAAACGGTTGCGCCCATGACTTCTCCCAAGACCCCCAAGATTCAACCGCTGCAGACCCAGGGCCAGTGGCCCATCGACGACGTTCAGGCGACGTTGATGGAGGCCTTGGGTGCCAAGGGGAGGGTGGTGGTGACGGCCCCAACCGGCAGCGGCAAGTCGACCCAGGTGCCGGTGTGGTGCACTCAGGGCGGTCGCAGGGTGTTGGTGGTGGAGCCCAGGCGTCTGGCGTGCCGCTCGCTGGCGCGCTACGTGGCCAGGTTGACCGGCAGCCAGCTTGGAAAGGGCGTGGGGTACGCCGTGCGCCACGATCCGCGCTTTGACGCCCAAAGCTCCGTTGTCTACGCCACGCCCGGCACGGTCCTGCGCATGATTCAGGAGCGCGGCGCCGTGGTCGACGGGCGCCTGGCCGGGATGTGGGACGTGTTGGTGCTGGACGAGTTCCACGAGCGCCAGCTTGATCTGGACCTCTTGCTGGCCTTTGCGCTCAACGCCGGCATGCAGAAGTTGGTCATCATGTCGGCCACGCTGGACGTCGACCGCCTGGGGCGCTTTGTGGACGCCGAGGTCCTGCGCGGGCATGGTCGGATGCACCCCGTGAGCGTCTCTCACCTGGACCACCCCACGCTGCCGACCGTCAAAGGGCTGGAGGGGCGCGTGGTGGCGGCGGTGGAGTCGGTCATGGAGCGCTCAGGCGACGTGCTGGTCTTTTTGCCGGGCAAGGGCGAAATCTCGTCGTGCGCCTCGGCGCTGCGAGGGGTGGCACGCAAAGAGGGCCTGGAGGTCTTGCCGCTCCACGGTGAACTCAAGCCCGAAGAGCAGGACAAGCCTTTTTCTCCAGGGGACAAGCGCCGCGTGGTGCTGGCGACCAACGTGGCCGAGACCTCGGTGACGCTGCCCCGGATTGGGGTGGTGATCGACTCGGGGTTGGTCAAACAGACCCGTTACCGGGCCGGGCGCGGGGTTTTGGAGCTTCGGCCCATCGCCGCCGACTCTGCCGAGCAGCGCCGGGGCCGCGCCGGGCGCCTTGGACCCGGCCACTGTCTGCGCCTTTGGGGCAGGGCGGGCAATCTGGAGGCCAGGACGCCGCCCGAGATGCTGCGCGAGGGGCTCTCTGAGGCGGTCTTGACGGCGGCTGCGTGCGGGTTTCGCATCGCCGAGTTGAAGTTTCTGGACGCGCCCAGGCCCTATGCCATCGACGCGGCCGTCGAAGGTCTGGTTCGCCTGGGATGTCTGAGCCCCGAAGGCGACATCACGCCCATCGGGAAGGCCGTCAGCGCGCTGCCGCTCGACGCCCAGCACGGACGCCTCATTGTGGCCGCGCAAAAGGCCATCAAAGAAGGCCGCCACGACCCCGGTGTCCTGGATGACGCCATCGACATGGTCGCGGCCATGGGGGTGGGCCGCCGTTTGCTCCTGCCCCCCAACGGCGAACTCTCCGATGAGCGTCAAAAGTGGCGCGCGCCGGGCTGCGACGCCACCCGGCTCATCATGGCGCTGCGCCACGGCAAGGCCCGGCGCGACGCGCTCCATCCCTTTGCGCTGACCGAAGGCCGCCGCGTCGCCCAGCAGCTGCGCCGCCTGATGGGCACCACCCCCAACCCCCAGCAAGACACCGTCGACCGCGCCGCTCTGGCCGCCCTCTGGATCGAGGCCGACCCCCACACGGCTTTTGTCCGCCGCAAGCGCAAAAAAGGGGACATCTTTGGCCGCGAAGGCGCCGAGGTGGAGCTTGGACGCAGCGCCCTCATCGACCCCAAGGTCGAGGCCATCGTCGTCGCCTCCATCTTCACCATGAAAGACAGCCGTGGCCGGATCATCAAAATGGCCTCCTGCGCCATCCCCATTCAGATGGCCACGCTGCGCGCCGCCAAGCTGGGCAAGATCGAGATGGAAGACGCTTGGGTCGCCAAAGGCCGCAAGCTGCGCTGCAAAGTCCGCCGCGTCTACGCCGGAAAGGTCCTTGAAAGCTGGGAAGAGGCCCCCAAAGGTCCCCTTTGCCACCAAGCCCTCATCCATTGCCTCCTGAGGCGCAACCTCTTCAAAGACGGCGTCGCCCAGACTCGCCGTCGCATCTCTGGCTGGAACCTCTTTTGGCGACTGCGTCGCATTCAAGGGGCCTGCGACTTGGAGCTTGAGGCCTGGTTGAAAGACCATCTGGTCGAGCTTGGCGTCGAGTCCAGCGCCGATCTGGCCCTGTTGGAGTCCGACGACATGGTCATGCCCTGGCCCGAGGCGGTCTCCTACGCCGACCAGCAGTGGATCGAGCGCGAATATCCCACGACGTTCAGCATCGGCGACGCCCATTACGACATCGAATACAAACCAGGGCGCCGCACCGTCATCCTGGTTCAGACCCAGGGCAAGCGCCGTCAGGCCCCCTCGCTGTCCTTCTTGCCCAGTTGGGGCGGCTGGCGCATCCACTGGAAGAAAGGCAACGCCGTGGTGACCCTGCGTTGATGGCTCAAAGTGGGGGGGGGCAGGGTAGGCGGCGAAGCTCGCCTTGCTGCCCGGCGCTCGTTGGGGCGGATCTTGTGTGTTTTGCGCTGGGTGTGTTAGGCCTTATCCGCCTTGTATCTCAGGAGATGTTATGGCCCCGAATGTGAATTTTTTTGAGTTGAAGAACTGTCTTGATGATTTGTCGGACTTTCTGGGTCGGCACTACAAGAAGTTGTACGCCAAGCAGTACACTGCGGCGGTGGAGCGCGCCAAAGAAGGCCTCCACGGCCAGATTGCGCAGACCGATGAGCGCTACACCCAGTGGCGCTTTGAGGTCGGCCAGGAGAAGTTGGCGCTCAAACACCTGCAGCGGGCCTACAAGCGGGCCCAGCGCAAGCTCAAAGAGGTCGGCGCGCTGGATTATCCCGAGGACGTGGTGACGTACTGGGATGAGGCGCACGCGATCGACGGTGGTCAGCGCATGTTGGCCTATCTTCGCGAGCGCGGTAGCGCGCTGGACTTTGCGGCCGAGATGATCGCCGAGTTTGAGAAGCTCCTTGATAAGAGCCATCAGGAAGGCCGCGAAGAAAACCAGGCGTTGCTGGACTACCGCCGGATTTCGGGCAGCCGCAAGACCGCCATGGAGAAGGCCATCGAGGTCATCGACGTGGTCCGCCGTGCGGCGCGCGAAGATCTTGGCGCCGAGCACGCCGACTACCTGGCGGTGCGCTGGCCTGCCATGGTGGCCCCCGATCCTTTTTGAAAATCATGGTTGATGTCACCCCAATCTGATTTGGTGTGCATCATGTCAGGTTCTGTGAACATCAAGCCATCGAGCCTTTTCTTTTGATGGCCCTGGGCGCCCGATGTTTTTGGGCCGGGGTTTGATCAAGGTACGGGCATCCAAACGTGTTGCGGACACCGCGCGCATGGACTCCAGCGCGGTGTGGGTGGCGCATTGTTTTGAGGCAGTGGAACAACGTGAAGAAGACTCTGCGGGGATTTAGCGCACCCGCATCCATTCTTGTGGTGCTTTGCGCCGGTTTGTTGTGGGCTTCTGTGGCTCAGGCCGGGGCTTGGACCCAGGAAGAGGGCAACGGCTACGCCAAGGTCTGGGGCCGGGCGCTTCTGGGCAGCGCGGCGTACTTTGCCGACGGTGAGGTGCGGGATCTGGACGACTCGTTCACGGACCTGACGCTGAACCTTTATGGCGAGTACGGCGTGGCCGACGGTTGGACACTTCTGGCCGCTGGGGCGCCTTTGGGCTTTGCCAGCAGCGCGGGCGAGTCGACTCTTTATAGCGAGGGCGGCGTGCTGGGTGTGCGCCGCCGGATTCTGGGCGGCAGCGTTCCGCTGGCCTTTGAGGCCCGCTATGGGTATCGCCCCGGTGTGGGTGAGAAGGTCCTGGTGGCCGGTCAGGTCGAGGGCAACCCGTATGCGTACATTCCCACGGTCGAGTCTCACACGGCCGATGGTGAACTGCAGATTGGGATGGGCACGAGTTGGGGCTGGGTGACGGGCAGCTTTGGCGCCCGGTTCTACAGCCGCGAGCGGATTGACCCGACCCTCCTTGGCAACTTCCAGATTGGCACCCGGGTGGGTTCGAGCGTGGTGTTGGACTTCCACGTCTTCATGCATGAGCCGCTTGGCGATGTGGAGGTGACTGAAATCACCGGTGCGGGTCAGACCCGTTATCTGGGCCTTGGTTTTGGAGGCAGCTGGTGGTTTGTGGAAGACTGGGGCGTGAACCTGGGGCTTGATGGGGTGGTTTACGCCGCCTCCAACGCCGCCACGCCCAGCATCATGCTGGGTCTGGAGCACAAATACGGCCCGTGACCGTGGTTTGGCGGCCCTGTGAGCAGGATTGTTCTGTGTCTGGTGACCTCCACAGCGCCGCCAAGCGTTTAAAACATCGTACCTGTGTGCATGGACATCCCCGTCTGGGCTTTGGGCCTGGATGGGGTTTTGTTTTTGTGGTTCTGGCGAGCGTCTGGCTGGTTTTTTGGGGGTTTGCCGGCCAAGCGTTGGCGCACCGGGGTCCCGTGGGGATTGTGCAGGCCAGGGTGACGCCGAGCCACGTGGTGGTGTTGCTCAAGATGCGGGCGCCCAAGTTGTTGGCGGCGACCTTTCCGGAGCAAGGGGAAGAGGGGTCGGTGTCGCTCTTGAACACTGAGGAGGGTAAGGGGCGAGTTCTGGACCTGCTTTTGGAGGACCACAGCGTCAAGACGGATGTGTCGCTCTGTGAGCGCGACAAGATCGAGCGCTTTGAGTTGACCCCCAGCCGTGAGTGGATGGACCTCATCGTCCACTACCGCTGTCCCAGGCCGCGCCGTCAGGTGGACATTACGATTCAAGCGCTCTTGAAGGACGGTCGGCACCACTATGTCGGGCAGTTTGTGCATCCTGATGGGAGCGTGCGCGACGCTTTTTTGAGCCTCCAGGAGCCCACGTACACCTATGTCCTTGATGAGCAGGCGGCGGCGGCCAAAGCGGCGGCGGCCAGCGATGTGCAGGCGCCCGCCGAGTCTGAAGCGGTCTGGGTGCGTTGGGGTTGGCTCCTGGGGCGCGGGGATTGGGGGTGGGTGGCGCTGGTGTTGAGGGCGGCAGGTGCCGGTGAGCGCCGTTGGCGTTGGTCGGCGGCCGGTGTGGGGTTGGCGGCGGCGGTGGCGATGTCGTTTGGGGGGCTCTGGGGGGCGCCAGGGGCGCCTTTTTATGCCGGTGTGGTGGGCATGGCGGTTTTGGCGGTGTCGACCTGGCGTCATGTCTTGGGGCAGCAGCCGGTGGAGCGCGCAGACGTGGTGATGGCTGCGTTGGCGGGCGTGGGGATTGGCTGGGCGGCTGGCGGTGCCCAGGGGATGCACAAGGCCACCGTGTGGGAAGCGCTCTTGTTGGGGCTGGGTGTGGTGTTGGCTGCTGTCGCAGGGCACTGGATATCGCAGCGGACATCGCCCAGATGGCGCCGTGGGACGGCGTTTGTGGTCTTTGCGGTGCTGGTTTTTCTGGGGGTGGGGGAGCTTGCCTTGCTGGCGGATCGCTGAAGGGCGGTCAGCCTTGGAGTTGGGCGGTGATTTCGGTCCAGATGGTGCGGGTGGCGCCGGGTTCAAGGCGGAAGAGGCGGTCGCCGTTGTTGAGGGCGTCTCCGGGGCAGGTCCAGGGTTCAAGGCAGACAAAGTCGCGGCCTTGGAGGGTCCAGACGACCCAGTGTGTGAACTCGGGCGAGCATTTGACGTGGATGGTCAGGCCCAGATCGGGGCGGTGGAGGGCGCTTTGGGCCGAGCCGTGGTCGATGAGGTGGTGGTCGACCTCTTTGGAGGCCAGGTCAAAGCCGTCAAAGGGGATGAGCGTCTTGGTGGTGTTGTCGAAGGCTTCGGTGGCGGCGGTGGTGATGGTGGTGGCGGCTTTGTGGGCCTGCGGGACCTGGAAGTAGGGGTGGAAGCCAGCGCCAAAGGGCATGGTCTTGTTGCCGGTGTTGGTGAAGGTCTGCTCGATGCGCAGGCCATCGGACAGCAGGCTGTAGGTGTAGCGGGCCTGGAACTCAAAGGGGTAGAGGGCGGCGGTGGTCTGGTCGCTGTCGAGCGCCAGAGTGACGCTGGCGGTGGGACCGGCCTGGGTCTGGGACACGCGCCAGGGCAGGATGCGGGCAAAGCCGTGTTGCTTCATCTTGCCGGTCATGCCGTCGCGGGCCCAGGTGTCGTCGGTAAGCTTGCCGGGCGAGGGGAAGAGCACGGGGTTGCCGCCGCGGACGTTGCGCGAGAGGTCGTTGAAGGACTCGGGGTCAAGGAAGAAGATGGGGTGGCCGTGAACGCGCAGGCCGGTGGCCATGCCGCCGCGCTCGGGGCAGATGGTGGCCTGTGTGCCGGAGTCCTGGTCGGTCAGGGTGACGGTGGACAGGGGTTGGGCGTGGTCGTGTGCGACGGTGAACATGGGGGCCTCGCAGTGGGTGTTGGGCGCCGCCATGAACTGCTTTTGGGTGATGGGGCCGGTTGCCTGCCGTCACCGCTCAGCGGCACTTGGAGTCTTTCTTGTTGCAGGAGAAGCGGATGTGGAAGTGGTCATCATGGCCACGGCTGTAGCGGATGATGCCCTGTGAGCTGCCGCGCCCGCGAGGGTATTGAAAGACCCGGTTGAGATAGTCCTGTTTTTTACCAAGTTTTTTGGCGTGTTTGTAGAGGACCTCTTGCAGGGGGTAGTCGACAAAGATGTAGGTGACTTGTCCGGTGGCCAGGAACTTCTCAAAGAGGTACCAGGTCTTGGGGACGTCGAGGGTCTTTGCCGAGGCGACGTTGAACCGGTAGGGGTTCTGGACGTTCTTGATGTAGTAGGAGATGTCGGCGTCTCGGCCTGACTGGTGGGACTTGTGCGGGGGCATGTGGCCGCCGTTTTTGAAAGAGATGTCCCCGATGAGCAGGTCGTGGGCGTTGGGATATTTGTCCTTGGTGGCGCTGATGCACTGGTCGATGTAGTCGACGGCGGTGACGGTGCCAAAGGAGCGCTGGGTGTTGCGCACGCGGAAGCCGTGGCCGCTTTGAAGGGCGACGCCGTTTTTGAGTTTGCCGCTGTTGGCGGTGCCGGCCGAGGAGCTGTTGTCCTCGCGGGCCGGGCCCCAGACGTAGACGGTGAGCTTGGAGCCCACGCGCAGTTTGGCGGGCTTCATCCTGGGGTTCCAGGCCTTGAGGTCCCTGACCGACACTTTATACTTCTTGGCGATCTGCGCCGCCGTTTCGCCCTTCTTGACGACGTGGCTCTTGGAGCGGCGGCTGCGGCCACCCGAACCGCCCGAGGCACGCGTCCAGACCACAATGGTCTGTCCAACGCGCACATTGTTGCCTCGGATCTTGGGGTTCCAGCCGCGGATTTGGCCGACGCTGACACCATATTGTTTGGCGATGCCGCCCAGCGTATCGCCCTTGCGCACGGTGTGCTTGATTTTGGTGCGGCGGATCTTGCGGGTGCGGGGTTTGGACCGGGTGCGTTTGCTCTTGCGGGGGGCGTTGACCCCTCGGGCTTGAGCTTCCGGGCTATGATGAGAGGGGCCGATGGGCCCCAGAATGAGGACGATGAGGACAAACAGGACGGGGCGCCAGAACTTCATTGCGCCAACCCTTTGAGCAATCATTGGAGACAAGCCGCTCCCTGGAGTAATAAGGACACTTCGGCGTAAGTGGTCCAGCCCGGCTTTACTGGCATGGGCGAACGTAGCACCGCCCCCCAAAGAGTGTCAAGAAAAGGTAAGTCCAGGCCCGCCCATGTCGTCCAACCCACGCAACCCACCGCACCAGCCTTCCTGCCCGGCACAGACGGACTCGCCGTGCGACCGCTGGATCATGATCGACAACTATGACTCGTTCACATACAACCTCGTGCAGCGGTTTGGGGAGCTTGGTATTGTCGGCATGGAGGTCTGGCGCCACGACGCGATCACGGTCGAGCAGTTGCGTCGGCGCCAGCCCCGCGCGCTGATCATTTCGCCAGGGCCCAACGCCCCCGCTCAGGCGGGTGTCAGCATGGCTGCCATTGAGGCGTTCATGGGGCAGGTGCCCATCTTTGGGGTGTGTTTGGGTCACCAGGCCATCGTCGAGGTGCTCGGCGGCAAAGTGGTGCGCGCCCCGCGCGTCATGCACGGTCGGACCTCGGACGTCTACCATGACGGCAAAGGCCTCCACGCCGGGATCTCCAACCCCTTTGTGGCCACCCGTTACCACTCGCTGATGGCCCAGACCCAGTCGCTGCCCCAGGACCTCATCCAAACCGCCTGGACCCAGGATGGGATCATCATGGGGGCGCGCCACAAGACCATGGCCCTCTACGGCGTTCAGTACCACCCTGAGGCCATTTTGACAGTGGAAGGACTTGGAATTATGCGGAACTTTGCCAACCTTGTTGATGCTTTTCATCTCGACAGGTAGGCTGTGGGCCAACGCGGTCGGCAGCAGCCGCGGGATTTGCCCCGGGCGAGACTGTCTTTGGTCCTGATGACGCCCGCGCGGCAGGATTGGGGGCGGTCCAGTTTGGTGGGCCGGGCCCGGTAGATGATTTTTGTGTTTTTGGAGCGTGTCGATGCCCAAATTTGAGGGAACCGAGCAGCGGACATTCACTGTCAAGGCCGATCTGGCCAAGGTCGCCGAGGTCATGAGCGACCCGATGGTCTTTTCGCGCTTTGTCCTTGACCTTGAGACCATCGAGCCCACCGAAGACGGCGCCTACCACTGGCGTCTGAAGGAAATCTCGGAGAAAGGCATCCACTTCAAGGGCGACTACAAGGTCACCTATACCCGCGACGGCGACAAGTCGGTCTCCTGGGAGACCATCGGGGAGGGCAACATGTCCAGCACCGGCCGCGCCTTGTTCAAGGCCGTCGCAGCAGGGACCGAGGTCAACTACACCGAGACCATCACCACCGAGATGGACGTCAACCGCTTGCTGGCCAAGGTCATCAAGCCCATCGTCAACCGGCAAATCGCCCGCGGCGTCGGGGATTACCTCGACCGCGTCAAGGCCCACCTGGAGTCATAGAGTACATCGCTCTGCGGGCCATGGTTGTGGTCCCAGGCGCGGTTTGAATCAAAGTCTCCAGACCTCTGGTCACCCCATGAGCGACGCCATCACACCCATCGTCACCGGCGGACCCCCCACGGTCAGCAAGCCCAAGCGCCGCCCTGTGCCCAAACACCTGCCTGGACACATCGCCGGACGCTACCGGGTGCTGTCTTTGCTGGGCCGAGGCGGCACCGGCGAGGTCGTCGAAGCCTACGACCTGCTTGAGGACCGCCTCGTGGCGCTCAAAATCCTCAAGCGAGAGAGCGCCCGAAACAGCGCGCGGCTGGGACGCTTCCTGCGCGAGGCCCGCGCCATGGGCCGCATCGACCACCCCGGCATCGTGCGCGTTCATGACACCGGCGTCGACAAAAGCGGCCTCTACTTCCTGGTCATGGACATCGTCCAGGGCGTCAGCCTCAGCCAGCACATCGCCGAGCACGGCCGGATGAGTGCGCTGGCCGTCGCGCAGCTCGCCGCTGAGGTCTGCGAAGTCATGCAGGTGGCCCACAATATGAAGGTCCACCACCGCGATCTTAAACCCTCCAACCTGCTTATGCCGCATGGCTGGTTTGAAGGGCAGGGCCAGATCAGCGTGGTCGACTTTGGCACCGCCAAGATCGCCTCCAACACCGCCAGCGTCTACACCCGCAAGCTCACCGGTCAAAACGAACTCATCGGCACGCCCCAGTACATGCCCCCCGAGCAGGCCAGCAACAAAGGCACCGACGAGCGCTCCGACCTCTACTCGCTGGGCTGCATCATGTACCAGGCCCTCAGCGGCCACCTGCCCTTTGATGGACCCAACCACTTCTCCATCATCGTCGGTCACATGGAGCGCTCCCCGGTGGCTCTGGACCAACTGGTCGGGCCCGAAGAGGTCCCCCCGGCGCTCTCGGACTTCGTGGCGCGTCTGATGGCCAAGAACCCCAATGACAGACCCATCAACGCTGCCGCCGCCGAAGCCGAAATCCGGCAACTGATGGACATCCTGCCCGCCACCATCTCGGGCCGCGCCGTGCCCACGCCCGCCGAATTTCGCGCCAATCGCCCCATCCCCGGTCTGCCCTCGGTCATGAACGCGCCAGACCACATCGCGGCCACCGCCGCGGCCATCGCCGTCGAGTTCCCCCAAGACCTCGAGGATCTCGAAGATGCCGCCACTCGCCCTGCGATGAACCTGGACTTTCCTCCCCCTTCATCGCCCAGCTTCACAGAGCCGGATCTCTCGTTTGCCGAGCCGCCGCAGCCCACCGCAGCGCTGATCGCCCCCGACGAGATGGCACTTGGCCCGATGGACGCCACTGTCCCGGCCACCAAGCGCAACCTCTTTACCGAGCCCACGCTCATCAAGCAGTCCCTGGACGAGGTCCTGGAGCACGCCGAGATCCCCAGCCTGGACATCCCCAGCTACGATCCGGCAAGCCACG
>CAKZKQ010000081.1 GCA_937123825.1 uncultured Pseudomonadota bacterium | reverse complement strand
CCTGCTGGGCAAGTGTGTCCTTGTCGGACTGCGCCAGCCAACCCGGCGTCTCTCCCGAGACCAACGCCGCAGCCCCAACCCCTCCGGCCACCCAGGCCAGGGGCAGATCTCGCTCGGGCGTCACCACCGGACCACCACCTTGCTGATCACCGCCGCCGCCAGCACCCTCACCTCCACCGCCGCCACCATCAATGCCGCCGCCAGCCGCCTTGGCCGCGCGGATTTCATCGCGCAGCCCTTGCATGTGGCCCAGCGCCTTCTGCACGCGCGCCGGGTCAGCGCCAGGGTCTTTGACAAAGAGGGTCAGGTATTCGAGGGCCAGCTCGGGCTCGCCCATCTCCTGGTAAATCCGCCCGATGTTGTAGAGCAGGCCAGGGTCGGGCACGAGTTGGTGTGCGGCGAGCATCTCTCGGATGGCTTCGGCGTAGCGCTTTTCCTGGTAGTACTGGACGCCCAGGCGGCTGTGCTCTTCTGCACGCGCGATGGTCTGGGCGTCTTGTGCCCAGACAGGCGACGACAACGCCCCAAACACCAACCAGAGGGCAATGAACAAGGGCACTGTGGTTCGCATGGCCTGACTCAGTCGATCATGTGGATCTTGGGCTTGCGCTCTTCGACCTTCTTTTCACCGCCCGCAGGCGGCGCGCCGCCGTCCTTCTTGGCACCAGCACCAGCCGCCTTGGCACCGCCACCACCCCCGCGCCGTTTGACCAGCGCGATGGTGCAGGTGCTTGTGCCCGTGCGCGTGTCTTCTTCAGTCACAACGCAAGAATGCTTGGCGGTCTGATAACCTTTCAACGCCACTTTGACGTCGTACTTGCCCGGGGTCAAGGGCAGATCAAACGACACCGGCGATGGCTCAAGGCGCTTCTCTCCCAGGCGCACGCGGGCACCGGCGGGCTCAGTCACGATCTTCAAGGCCACTTTGGTGGGTGCTTCGGGCTTGGCCTCGGGGGTCTCAGCGGGCTCAGGCGCCTTGTCCTCGGCCACAGGCGGCGGCTTGACAGGACTTTCCTGGCTGGGCGCCTTGGGAGACTCCTGGGGGGGTTTGCTTGTGGGTGCTTTGGCTTGCGGTGCGGTCGCAGCAGGGGGACTGAAGACGCCCATATAAATGGCTGCGCCAGCCCCCACGACAGCCGCAAAGCCCAGCGCCAGGAAAATGGCCGCGACCACCAGCAGGCGTCCGGCTCCCGATGCACCAGGAGTGGGGACGCGCTTGGCTTTCTCGCTGTCGGCCGGCGGGCTGAGCGCCGCCAGACCATTGCGCCCCACTTCAAAGACGCGCACGGGCTCGGCGATCCCCTTTAAACGGTAAAAACCGTGCTCGATCCAACGGGCATCGGGCGGCATGTTTGGCTCGCCCACCGCCGCGCGCCGCGCCAACTCAAAGGTGGACTGCGTCATCAGGGTCTGGTGACCGACCGCCAGCGACATGATCCGCGCCGCCATGGGCTTGGCCAAACCCTCAAGCTCAATCGGCTTGGCCCCACGCGCCACGTCCTGCGCCGCATTCTCCCGCAGGATCACCTCGCCGAGGTGAATCCCGGTCCTGGCCGACAACTCCACGCCCAACTCCCCAGAGAGCCTGCGCAGCCCGTCGTTGTAGGCCATGCTGTAATTGACGGCGTCGATGGGGCGGTCAAAGATGAACAAAAATCCGTCGGTCTTGTCGATCTCCTGACCACTGAAACGGCGCAACAGATCGCGCGCCAACCGATCGTGGCGCGCGAAAATATCCGCCGCCGCCACGTCTCCGTAGGTCTCAACAAAGCGCGTGCTGTTGACAAAGTCTGTCAAGAGCAAGGTCTTGACGACTGGTATCCCGCCCATCATGGCTGTTTTCCTTACGGCCTCCCGACAAGTGCCGCCCTTATCCTACATCAGTGCCCACCCAGAAACCAAATCCCGGCTTGACACCACCCCTCCCCTGGCATTATCCCCTAAGTCGCCATGATGAAGACGAACGCACATCGCACCCATCTCCACCATCATCATCTCCCCATACGGAGGTAGGGTCGCATCGGTGCGCATCATCGCACACAGCACACACCATGTGTTTTGCAAAGCCGACCCTACCAGGTCGGCTTTTCTGGTTTTTGGCGCCAGACAATGCATGAACAAGAACGCGGCACAGGGCCCGGAATTCAAAACAACCCGGCGGCCGCGCTCAAAAAGGAGAGACGATGACAGAGACCACACTGAAGCTGGGGTTGCCCAAAGGGCGCATGAAAGACGGGGTCTTTAAGCTGATGGCCGAGGCCGGCATCCGCATCCGGTCCACCGAACGCAACTACCGCCCCAACATCTCGCTCGATGGCGTGGAAGCCAAGATCCTCAAACCCCACAACATCGTCAAAATGCTCCACGTCGGCTCGCGCGATGTGGGCTTCGCCGGCGCCGACTGGGTCGCCGAGCTGGGCGCCGACCTGACCGAGCTGCTCGACACCAACATGGACCCTGTCCGGCTGGTCGCCGCCGCACCGGCCGACCTTCTGGTCGAAGGCCGCCTGCCTGGGCGCCACCTGGTCGTCGCCGCCGAATACCAGAACCTGACCACAAAGTGGATCAAGGACCGGGGCCTCGACGCCGACTTTGTCCTCTCCCACGGCGCCACCGAGGTCTTCCCCCCCGAAGACGCCGACTGCATCGTCGATGTCACCGCCACCGGCGCCACGCTGCGCTCCAATGACCTCGACATCGTCGACACCCTCATGACCTCCTCCACCCGACTCTACGCCCACCCCGCAGCCATGGAGAACCCCTTCAAGCGCCAGCGCATCGACCACCTCGTGATGCTCCTGCGCTCGGTCCTTGAGGCCCGCAAGCGCGTCGTTCTTGAGGTCAACATCTCCCCCGAAGGCCGCGACCGTCTGGTCGCCGAACTGCCCTGCATGCGCCAACCCACCGTCTCCAAACTCCACGCCGACGCGGGCTTCGCCGTCAAAGTCGCCGTCGAGCGCAAACTCCTGCCCGACCTCATCCCCCGCATCAAAAAGCTCGGCGGCACCGACATCATCGTCTCGCCGATTTCCCAGATCGTCCCCTGAAAACGGCACAAGGAGAGCAGCCCGTGAACACGCTGCAACCGGCGCCCGGCGTCGAAGACCTCAAACCCTACAAAACGCCCCCGCTGCCCTACCCCGTGGACCTTCTGCTGGCGGGCAACGAGGGCGCCGCGCCACCCCAGGAGCTTCTGGCGGCCGCCGCCGAGCTGCCCGCCTCCCTCCTGCAGCGCTACCCGGCGCCCAAGCCCTTTGAAGCCCTGCTGGCCGCGCGCCTGGGCGTCGATCCCGCCTGCGTGTTGGTCACCGCAGGCGCCGACGAAGCCCTCGACCGCGCCTGCCGCGCCATGCTCACCCCGCAGCGCACCGTCATCATGCCCGAGCCGACCTTCGTCATGCTGCCCGCCTACGCGGCGCTGGCCAGGGCAAGAGCGGTCTGCGTCCCCTGGCCGTCGGGCCCCTACCCCACCGACCAGGTCATCGACGCTGTGGATGAATCCACCGCCGCCATCGTCGTCGTCAGCCCCAACAACCCCACCGGGGCCGTGGCCACCGCCGAAGACCTTGTGCGGCTGTCCAAAGCCGCGCCCCACGCCATGATCATCGTCGACCTGGCCTACACCGAGTTTGCCGACAAGGACCTCACCTCTGAAGTCCTCGCGTTGCCAAACGCGGTCGCCTTCCGCACCCTCTCCAAAGCCTGGGGCATCGCGGGGCTGCGCGTGGGCTACGCCGTTGGACCCGCGCGCCTGATCGGCTGGATGCGCGCCACCGGGAGCCCTTACTCCGTCAGCGCCCTCTCGTTGGCCATCGCAGCCAATCACCTGGAGCGCAATCAGGACCGCGTGGCGTCCTTCATCGCCCGCATCCAACAAGAGCGCGCCGAGCTTGAGGCGCTGCTCGACTCTCTGGGGGCCAGACCACTGCGCTCCCAGGGCAATTTTGTCTACTGCCGCCCTCCCCAGGGATCGCTGGCGCTGCGCGATGGCCTTTGCAAACACGGCATCGCCGTGCGCGCATGGCCCGGACACCCCGTGCTCCACGACGGCGTGCGCATCACCTGCCCCGGCAACCCCACAGACTTTCAACGCCTCACCGACGCCATCAAGGACGTCCTTCAAAACCAGGGAGCGACCCCATGACCGACACCGCGCGACGCGCCGCCCTGGAGCGCAAAACACGCGAAACCCACGTCAAGGTCGACCTCAACCTCGACGGCACCGGCCAATCCCAGATCGACACCGGGATCGGCTTTCTGGACCACATGCTGACCGCCCTGGCACGCCACGGTCGCCTCGACCTGACCCTGCACTGCAAGGGCGACCTGGAGATCGACGACCACCACACCGCCGAGGACTGCGCTCTGACCCTGGGCGCCGCCATTGACCAGGCCCTGGGCGACAAGCGCGGCATCGCCCGCTTTGGGTACGCCTACGCGCCTTTGGACGAAGCCCTGGCCCGCGCCGTCATCGACTTCTCCGGCCGCCCACACGCACAGGTCGAGCTCTCTCTGCGGCGCGAAGCCATCGGCGCTCTGGCCTGCGAAAACATCACCCACGTCATGCAGTCGCTGGCCGTCGCCGCGCGCGCCACGCTCCACGTCGATGTCATCCGGGGCCAAAACGACCACCACAAAGCCGAAGCCGCCTTCAAGGCCCTGGCGCTGGCCATCCGTCAGGCCGTGGCGCAAGACGGCACCCAGACCATCCCCAGCACCAAGGGGGTCCTCTAACGCCATGACACACACACCCGAAGTTCTGATCGTCAGCACCGGCGTGGCCAACACCGCCTCGGTCATCGCGGGCCTGCACCGCGCCGGCGCCACCACGCAGTTGACCACCAGCCCTCAGGCCGTGCTCGACGCCCCGTATGTGGTCATGCCCGGCGTTGGAGCCTTCGCCGCAGGCATGGAGACGTTGCGACAACACGGCCTCGACCGGGCGCTCATCGAGCGCATCGGCGCCGCAAAACCCACCCTGGCCGTCTGTCTGGGCCTCCAACTGTTGGCCAGGTCCAGCCAGGAGAGCCCCGGCGAGCAGGGGCTTGGCATCTTGCCGGTGGACGTGGAGCGCTTTGCGCCAGATGCGGGGCGAGTGCCTCAAATGGGATGGAATCAGGTCACTGCAGACCCAACGTGCGCGCTCTTGACCGACGGCGCCGCGTATTATGCCAACTCCTACCGAATTGCCCAGCAACCGCTGCCCGAGGGCTGGTCGGCGGCCACCACACACTACGGCGGCCAGTTCATCGCCGCCGTGGAGCGCGGCGCGGTGCTGGCCTGCCAATTCCACCCCGAGTTGTCGGGCGCGTGGGGCACGGCGCTGCTGCGCCGCTGGCTGACACAAGGAGGCAACACACCATGTTGATGAGACGGATCATCCCCTGCCTCGATGTCCGCGACGGACGCGTGGTCAAAGGGGTCAGGTTTCAGGGCCTGCGCGACGCGGGCGACCCCACAGAGCGGGCTGCGGCCTACGAAGCCCAGGGCGCCGATGAGTTGGTCGTCCTCGACGTGTCGGCCACCGCCGAGGGGCGCGCCGCCAGCCGCCAGACCATCAAGGTCGTCCGCGCCCAACTCTCCATCCCGTTGACGGTCGGCGGCGGAGTCCGCTCGGCCAAAGACGCCGGCGAACTGCTTCAAGCGGGCGCCGACAAGGTGTCGATCAACACCGCTGCGGTGCAGCGCCCCGAGTTGCTGGCCGAAATCGCCGGGCTTTATGGGCGCCAATGCACGGTCCTGGCCATCGACGCCGCCCGGCGCCCCGACGGCCCAGGCTGGGAGGTGGTCATCAAGGCGGGCACCACCCGCACGGGGCTGGACGCCCTGGAGTGGGCCAAAAACGGGGTTGAGCTGGGCGCTGGAGAGATCCTCTTGACCAGTTGGGACCGGGACGGCACGCGCTCGGGCTACGACTTGGAGCTGCTGCGGGCGTGTTCGCAGGCCGTGGAGGTCCCCGTGATCGCCTCGGGCGGCGCCGACACCCCTGAACACCTGCGTCAGGCCCTTGAAGCAGGCGCCGAGGCGGTCCTTGCCGCCAGCATCTTTCACGACGGACACACGACCGTGGGCAGCGTCAAAGAAGCGCTGGCAGCCATGGGGGAGCGAGTGAGGCTATGATCATCCCTTCGATTGATTTGATGGGCGGCCAGGCGGTTCAGCTCATTGGCGGCAAAGAGATGGCGGTGGAGGCTGGCGACCCCGGGCCTCTGGCGCAAAAATTCGGGCGCGTGGGCGAAGTCGCCGTCATCGACCTGGACGCAGCGCTGGGCCAGGGGTCCAACGCGCCGCTGATCAAAGAGCTGCTCAAGACCACGCGCTGCCGCGTCGGCGGCGGCATTCGAGACGTCGACACAGCGCTGCAGTGGCTCGACGCCGGCGCCAGCAAAATCATCCTCGGCACCGCTGCTCGCCCCGACATCCTCAAACACCTCCCCCGCGAGCGCGTCATCGCAGCGCTGGATGCGGTGCACGGCGAGGTGGTCGTGGAGGGCTGGACAACAAAGACGGGGGTGTCAATTGAGGAGCGCTTGGAGGCGTTGAAGCCCTATGTGGGGGGCTTTTTGATCACTTTTGTGGAGCGTGAAGGTCGGCTTGAGGGCATGGACATGGCGCAGGTCGAGCGGCTGGTGAAGCTTGCTGGCGATGCGCGCGTGACCGTGGCTGGCGGGGTGGCCGACGCCCAGGAAGTGGCCGCCATTGACAAGCTCGGCGCCGACGCTCAGGTGGGCATGGGACT
>CAKZKQ010000080.1 GCA_937123825.1 uncultured Pseudomonadota bacterium | reverse complement strand
ATATCTTCAACAACCCATCCCAGCGTTGTTCTGTGCCCTCCTGGTAGACCAAATCTCTGATGGCCTCCAGTGGATTGTTACTCGCTGTCACTTTGTGCTCCCTTCCTTAAACTCTCAGCGTCGCGACGTCGTGGTGTCCTGGGTGTGACCCATCAGGCCCACATCCAAAAGGTCTACAACGCGCTGTTCGGCCTTCATTCAATAAACCGTGGGTTCAGGTGTGCTTTAGACCAAACAACAGACAAGGCTTGTTTGGGGTTGTCCCAAAGTGAGTCGGATGTCTGTGGTTTGGTATGAGATTAAGGATTGGCGTCTATTCTTCAAAGGCGCACTGATGGGGGTCAAGCGAGAAGACCTCCTCCAACGCACAAACGCTTATGCGCTTGGAAGATCCCCCTGAATGGGCTTTGGACAAGTGCGCTCAATCCAGGCTGCTGACGGTTGCTGGAGTATAAGAGCCAAGCTCTTCAAAAGAACCTGCGACTTCAACGGACTTGTCACCGCTGATGGTCACCAACTCAATGCGCTCAAACACACCATCAAATGGAATTTGAGTTTTATGCACCAGTTCGCCTTCGGGGAGGTCGAAATTGATGGTCACCGTTCCACTTGACGGGGTTAAAATGTAATCCTCACCTTCAAACACAAGGCTAAAATAGCCTTTGAGCGGCCTGGAACCCTCGTCACCATCATGATCGAACCTGTAAGAAGAGATGTTCAGGGGCATCTCAGGATAGTGATTTTCTTCAAAGGGGATGCTGATCGTTGCCTTGATAACTTCCGCTGATGGGTTGCTGTTTGCCATGTTGATTCGGATGTAATTGTGATGGTCTGGATGGTGTTCCTCCTGAATCACCCTGTAAGCAGCGGTCACAACAACATCGTAAGTTTTGTCGCCAACCGATAGAACGCCTGATGCTGAGTCAAGCTCAGGGAGAGTGGAGTGTGAAAAAGAAGGCTCTGCCTCATTTCCGCACGCTGAGATAAGAAAACAAGCTGCAACCACGCCACAATAAATTCTCATCTGTGATTTCTCACCCCTGTAAGGCTCGTTTTAAACGGCACTCGGCCTAGAGATTAAGTTCGGAGAGGGATTGTAAACGTGGGCTCTTTGTCAGCGCCTTAACTCCCTCATCTCCAACGTTGTTGCTCTCAAGGTCGAGTGTGGAGAGGGATTGTAGGTAGGGGCTATTGGCCAGTGCTTTAGCCCCTTCATCTCCGATTCTGTTGTATGAGAGGTCAAGTGCGGAGAGGGATGTGAGGTGTGGGCTATTGGCCAGGGCTTTGGCGCCTTCGTCTCCAATGCGGTTGTATGAGAGGTTGAGCGTGGATAGGGAGGTGAGGTGAAGACTCTTCGCCAGCGCCTTTGCCCCTTCGTTTCCAGTGTTGCAGCTCCAGAGTTCAAGCGTGGATAGGGAGGTGAGGTGTGGGCTATTGGCCAGGGCCTGGGCTCCTTCATCTCCAATTTTGTTCTCTGAGAGATCGAGCACGGATAAGGATGGGAGATGGGCGCTGTTGGCCAGCGCTTGGACCCCTTCATATCCAATGTTGTTGTCCCAAAGGCAGAGCGTGGTGAGGGATTGTAGGTGCGGGCTATTTGCCAGTGCCTTGATTCCCTTATGTCCGACGTGATTGCTCTCAAGGTTGAGTGTTGAGAGGGAGCGAAGGTGAGGGCTCTTTGCCAGCGCTTTGGCTCCTTTATATCCAATGTTGTTGTGTGAGAGGTCGAGTGTGGAAAGGGATGTGAGGTAAGGGCTATTGGCCAGTACTTTGGCTCCTTCATCTCCGATGCTGTTTTTCGAGATTTTAAGCTCGGAGAGGGAGCGAAGGTAAGGGCTGTCTGCCAGCGCTTTGGCCCCTTCATATCCGATGCTGTTGTCCCAGAGGCAGAGCGTGGACAGGGAGCGGAGATGAGGGCTGCTTGCCAGTGCTTTGGCGCCTTCGTCTCCGATGCGGTTGTATGAAAGGTTGAGTTCAGAAAGGGATGTGAGGTGTGGGCTATTTGTCAGTGCCTTTGCCCCCTCATGTCCAATGCTGTTGTATGCGAGGTTGAGCGTGGAGAGGGATGTGAGGTGTGGGCTATTTGCCAGCGCTTCTACCCCCTCATATCCAATGTTGTTGTTCCAGAGGTTGAGTGTAGAGAGGGAGCGAAGGCAAGGGCTCTTTGTCAGGGCTTTGACCCCTTCTTCTCCTGTGTTGCAGTGCCAGAGGCTGAGTGTGCGAACAAGAGGCCACCACTTTGGAGGGGGGACAGGCAGCTTTTCAAACGGGCTTTCATAGGAGCGCAGTTCAGGGGGCCATGAGTCCAGGTGGGCGTTGGCATACTCCAACCCCACCACCAGGGATTGCCCCTCCATGGCTTCTAATATCTTCAACAACCCATCCCAGCGTTGTTCTGTGCCCTCCTGGTAGACCAAATCTCTGATGGCCTCCAGTGGATTGCTGCTCGCTGTCAATTTGTGCTCCTTTCTTTAAACTCTCAGCGCCGCGACGTCGTGGTGTCCTGGGCGCGACCCATCATGCCCACATCCAAAAGGTCTACAACGTGCTGCTTGGTCTCCAATAAACCACGGACGTGGGCTGACCAGGTGGTCCATCAGCGGTGCCACAAGCCGTTTGTTTATGGCTTTGCCAAAAGAGCGGGGGCATGAGGGGGCGGCAGCCCCCATCGGGCCATGGTGAGGTGTGGGTTCTACCATTCGCGCGTGGCGACGAGTTCTTCGATGTCGGCGCCCGCAAAGCCGTAGGTGTTGGCGATGTGTGCGAAGCTGGTGGCGATGTCGTCGCGGGCGGCGGTTTCGATTTCGCTGCCCTGGTTGAAGAAGTCTTCCTGGAGGTCGTTGATGCGCTCGGTGGCGTGGTGCGTGATGGCGTAGAGCTGGTCGAGGTCGGCGGGGTTCTGGGACTCGATGTCGTTGCAGGCGTCAAGCAGGACGTCGCGGACTTTGTCGACCAGGGGGTTGGGGAAGTAGCCGGCGCTGTACATGCCTTTGAGGAGATCGGCGGGGTTGATTTTGCTCATGGATGACCTGTGAGGTGATGGTTGTGTGATGGCAGGTGCGTGGCGTGCGTTGTGTTCTGTGTGCAGGCACAACGCTGCGTTTGGGGTGATTTTGGAGGGGACAATTTAGGCTGTGTCTGACAATTGTCCCGTCGCCCGACGGTTCGATGATGCCGATCTCGTCGTCGGCGATGCTCAACGGGTCAAAGACCCGCCTGCGCTCACCTCCTCGATCTCGACACCATCGAACTCGCCGGAGCTTGGTTCCAATTGTCAGACACAACCTAAGCGGTTTTGGGCGCGGCGAAAGGGGGAGAGTTGGGGGTTTGGGGTCCTGGGTGGGGTCTGCGTTACCGGGGCAGCTCCAGGGTCATCAGGTGTTCGTCGTAAAAGCGTCCGTTTTTTGAGAAGGCTTCAGGTTCGGTGCCGTAGATGCGAAAGCCCAGCGATTTGTAGAGGCCGATGGCGGCGCTCTGGCCCGTGACAACGGTGAGGTTGATGCGCCTGACGCCGGGGTGTTCTGCGGCCCAGTCGATGGCTTTGTGGACGAGTGTTTTACCGCATCCGTGGGCGCGAAAGTGGGGCCGGACGTAGAGGCTGGCCAGGTGGGCCCGGTGTTTTTCGTTGGGGGCGTCGTCGAGGTAGACCCTGGTGATGCCCACGAGCCTTTCTTCGTGAAAAATGCCAAAGAAAGCGCGTTCGTGGTGTGGGGCGAGCCGGGCTTGGGTGCGGGTCAGGTCGGGTTCTGTGTGGGGGAGTGAGCCGAAGGCGGGCGGGGTTTCGCCAAGGGCCTGGAGGCGTATGTCCAGATAGGCGGCGGCGTCGTCTGGGTTTAGAGCGCGTGTGGAGAACGATGGGGGTGGTGTGAGGGTCGTCATGGGCCGTGTGTTGTGCTGCGGGGTTGGTCTGGGGCGGGTCCGGCGTGGGGTTTGCCTGATGCATGCCCTTTGGCTCGATGTTGCCGCACATCCAGGTGCTTGCTGTGTGGGATAGGCGGGGTCTGAAGCAGGGTATCTGCGGGGACTCTTGCGGGCCATCCTACCGCTCTTGTGGGTCTGACAGGCGATTTTTAGCCCGGAGAAGCCCATTTTGCCCAAAAATCATCCTGGGAAGGGTTCATATCAAAGCGCAAATGAAACGCCGGGCTTGGGGCGAACAATCATGGATGGCAGCAGCCGAAGTTCTCAGTGGTGAGTCACAGGCTGCCAAGCCGCCACTGAACAGACGCCAAAACCAAACACTTCAAAAAGAAAAGAGAAGAAGCCACGGGTTTGGGGCGAGCAATAACGGATGTCAGGGGCCTCAGGACGAGCGAAGCCATAGCAGCGCTATTGCGAGCGAGTTCTGTGGTTCCTGACGCCGTTAGGGCCGCCCAAAACCGCTATTGCGAGGGAGTTACGTGAGTCCTGAGGCCATCAGGGCCGCCCCAAACTGGAGGCGCGGAGGCGATAGCCTGTATCTGATTCGGCGCCTGTGATGGAGAACAAGATAAACTCGGTTTCGGGAGGGAGGGTGACGACGTCCTGGAGGGTGACGACGCCGTCATCGGGTCCCAGCGTGCGCTCATAGAGGGGCGTGGGGTCCTGGAGCGAGGTGTGGATGGTGAAGAGGGCAGGGGACTGGGTGATCTCCAACTCCAGTGGCGGTGCGGCGTTGAGGTCGTCTTCGGTCAGCGCCAGGACGATGAAGTCTGTTTCCTGGGCGCAGAGGATGGCTTCGAGACCCTCAGGGGGCAGTGCCGTGGCGGTTTCGGGGGTGTCGTTGCCGCCTGCTTCGCTGCGATCCTGGATGCATTGGTCGGTGAGCGCGGTGGCGCTGAGCTGGATTTGGTATTGGGGCCACTGAGCCAGGACGTCAGGGAGTCCTTCTGGGGCATCGACGCGCAGCCACAAGGGGCGCTCCAGGGCTGAGAGTTGGGCTCGCATCTGGGCGCTTGCTGCGGGGGCGGCGGTGGCGCTCCTCCAGGGGACTGGGGTTTGTTCGGGGCCGCTGAGCAGGGTGATGCGCATGGGGCCTGCGCCCCAGGGTTCGGGTTGTCCCTGGTGGGTCAGTGTGACGTTGATCTCAAAGGGGCCGTCGGGCAGCAGCACATTGAGCCAGTCTTCTTCAAAAGAGAGCGTGCTGTCTTCAGCCGGGGCGGCGCAGAGCGGGTTGGGTCTGGACTGCCAGGGTTCGTCGGGGTTGAGTTCGATGATGGTGGCCTCGGCAGGGCCATGGTTTTGCGCGGTGTCCTGGCATATGGGGCCTTCTGGTCGGGCGCTGATGGACCATTGGACAGGTTCAAGGGCCAGCATATCGACAAAGGGGTTGGCGTTCATGTGCGCCAGTTCAAGCGTGTAGAGGCCGTCTGGGTTGGTTTTGAGGTCAATGACGGGGTTGGGCCCAAGGGAGAGGCGAGCTTGCCGGGTCTGATCGTCTCCAGCGACGACCATTTCGATGGTGGCGGGGGATTGGGTGGCTTGGAGGGTGACAATATCGATGTCGCCGGGGCAGGCCATAAAGCTCTGGGTTTGGCCCATGGCGATGGTGGTGGCCTGGGCGATGGAGTTGTTGGGTTCGGCGTTGTCGTCCTCGCACGAGAGGTTGCTCTGGACGATGTTGAGGTAATAACTGACATCCTGGCCGCGCACGTTCTGAACGCGGATGAAGAGCTCGCCGGGGACAGCGGTGGCGGGGACAAACATGGTCTCAGAGGTGCGCCCGTGCCCGGCGCGCGCGATCAACTCCATGTTGGCGTAGGCCTCAAGGTCGAGGTCAACGTCGGGCGAGTGCAGCACGCTGATGCGCATGGGAGCGCCGTCGGTTTGAATGGTGAACCAGTCGTCCTCGCCTTTGCACAGGGTCAGCCCTTCGTAGCCGCCCAGCAAGAGGGGCTCGGCCTGGATGGGGGCGTCGTTGGGCTCAAAGCGATCGCTTTGGCAGGTGTCGGCCAGACATTGTCCGGTGTCCGTGACACAATATTCGCCCTCAGAGCAGTCCCCATCTCGGGCGCAGAGCGCGCGTTGGCAGAGGTTGCTGCGGCAGGTTTCGCCCAGGCGGCACTGATCGTCGCGCTCACAGGGGGGTTCGGGCTCACAACTGCTGCGCCCCGAGCCCTGGAGAACGCAGAGCAGGCCCCAATCGCACTCCTCATCGCTGGTGCACGAGGTGCGGCAACTGCCGACCTGGCCGACCAGCTCACAGATCTCGCCGTCGCGGCACTGGGCGTCGGTGCGGCAGCCCGCCTGACAGATGCCCATCTGGCAGACGCTGCCAGCGGGGCAGGCGTCGTCGGCGTCGCATTGGACGTCTTCGCAGGCGCGGGTGTCGGGGTTGCACTCCTGGGCGCGCGGACAGTCGATGTAGCGGCACTCGCCTTGTGCAACGCAAAAGCCGCTGAGCGCATCGCAGACGAGCCCATCGGGGCAAGTCTGGCAGTTGCCCTCGGGGCAGGTGTCTTCGCCGGGGGGTTGGCAGAAGGTGCCGCGATCGATGCACCGGCCGGTTTGCGTGTCGCAGACCTGTCCTTCGGGGCAGTCCAGATCGGTGCAGTTGAGGGGTTGCTCGGCGCACAGGCCCGATTCCCGGTCGCAAACCTGCCCGACCTCGCATCCATCGATCACGCAGTCGCTCGAATCGCAGGCGCTGCACAAGGACCACAGGGTCAGCAGGGACCACAGGGCGGCCATGGCGCGCCAGCGCAGTGTCAATGTCGTGGCCTGGGTGTGTGAAGGCATGGGTGACGGCTCCAGAACATGTCCTTGGGACATGATCCTGCCTGCATCCGGCAGTGTCAATCACGCCGTGCTGGCGGCGCTCGGTGGTGCGGTTTGAAGGTGGAGCGAGGGTCGGGCACAGCCTGGGGGCGGCGGATTATCGCAAGGGGTCTTGATCGTGTATGCTTGCGTGGTGTGAGCCCGTCATGTGGGGTGCGCTCAGGGGGCCACGCCGCAAAACTTTACGGGGCCCAGATCATCCCGACAGATGTAGCCCGAGCGGCAGTCGCCGTTGGCGCTGCAGCGCTTCATGCAGTAGGTCTGCTCGTTTTCAAACTCGACGCAGACGGCTTCAATGGGGCAGGAGTTGGTTTCACAGGGGGTCTGCGTGCAATATCCACCGGGAGAGGCGGTGTCACACAGGCCGATGGTGCCGCACTCCTGCGAGGAGCCGCACTCGTCGCCGACTTCGGGGCTGCAAGCGGCCGCGAGCATGGTCACCAGCATCAGCGTGGCCATCAGGAGGGCGCGCAGCGTGGATTTGTTCAAGGAAGCGGAGGTCATGGGGTACACACTGATGTTCCGTAGCAATGGGCCCGCCAGGGCCATCCGTCTGGGGCGTCTGTGGTGTTGGCCTGTGGGGCCGTGGTCTGATACAGAGCCGCCGGTTGGGTTTGGCGCTGTGGTGGTGCACACTGAACCTGAGGTTTGTGCACCGCCTGGGGCATGGGAAACGTCCTGCGGTTGTTAGGGTCTGTGCAGCCGCACGGACCGCAAGGCAAATAATCACGCCTCTGGGGGTGTGTCAATCCGGCCAACGGCCGACACGGGGTCCAGAAGTATCTGGCATTTAAGCGACCAAAGATGAAGTCGTGGCTGAGGACAAAGCGCGCGCGTTCCAAGCAACGCGCCTTGCGTCCGGATGAGCCTGCGCGCGTGCGGCGCCCGGGTCTCTTCCCCGGGTTTGGTGTGTCCGCGATGTGCCACCTCTTGATGCTCCTGCTGGCGGTGCCGCTGCTGCGCGACTGCACCGAGTCTGAGCCGCTGGAGCCGCTCGAAGGGCTGACGGCCACCGCCGCGCCGCCCCAGGAGCAGGAGATGGAGATCGACATCTCCATGGACGAGTCGCCCCAGCCCGTGGCGGTCAGCGATCCGGTCAAGGTCCCCGAAGCGCTCTCCAAAGCCCCCGACCAGCCCAAACCCGAGGTGCCTCCGCCGCAGCCGCCCCCTCCTCAGGAGAAAAAGCCGCTCAAGCCCATCAACGACAACCAGTTGATGATCGATCAGCCCAAGGTCGAAAAAGAGAGCGAGCCGCCGCCAGACACCAAAGTCCTGGGGCCACAGGATCGTCGCGTGCTGCAAGAAACCCAGCCCATGCGCCGCGCCCTGGAGACCACACCCAAAAAAGAGCCCCCACCGCCCGACAAGAAGCTGGTGGAGAAGGCCGACGACGTCCCCAAAGAGAAGGAGCCGCCCAAAGAGGTGGCCTCGGCCCAGAAGCCCAAAGGCCAGGAAGACAAAAAGAAGCCCGAGCCCAAGCCCAGTCCCGACGTCAAGACGCCCGACGCCGACAAGCGCGCCGAGGTCAACCCGAGCAAGGCCCAAAAGCGCCTCAGAAAGGGTGCCCCAGGCCAGGGACCGACCGCTAAGGAGGCCCCGCCAGGAGAAGAGGTCAAGCCCGACGAGCAGGGCGAAGAGGCCAAGGCCGAAGGCTCGCCGCGAGAGGCCCAGGACGACGAGGCGGGCGACAACGCCAAGAAGGGCGAGAGCGGCGATGGGGCCAAGTTCGACATCGCCTCGGCGATGCGCATTGATCCGGGGCGCTACGAAGAGGTCTTTGGGGAGCGTGACGCGCGGGATAAGGCGCGGATTGACTCGGCCAAGAAGCGCCGCTTTCTGGGCCGCTGGCAAGAGCGCGTCAAGGCCACCCGCGCTGCGCTGGAGAACTTTGTCCCCCGCGTGCGTTACGGCAATCAGATCGCCATCAACACGCGCCGCAGCGAGTATGCCGCCTACATCGCCGCCATCCACCGCAAGATCCACCGCCGCTGGGGCATTGGTTACCTGCGTCACCTGGACATGAACTTTGGCATGGGCCATCCGCTGAGCAACTCGACATTGCGGACCACACTGGAGTTTGTCATCGACGGCAAGACCGGCGAGGTGCGCGAGTGCAACATTGTGGAGACCAGCGGGGTGCTGGAGTACGACGCCGAGGCCATCCGCATTGGGCTGGCGGTCGGCCCTCACGAGCCCGCGCCCGATCCCATCATCTCGGGCGACGGCAACGTCTACCTCCACTGGAAGTTTCACCGCGACACGCGCCAGTGCGGCACCTTTGGGGTGTCGGTCTACGTGCTGGACAACTCCGGCAAGCTCGACACCTACAACGTCAAACGGCAGCTCGACGGCCTCAACGAGCACCACGGCGAGGGTTCTCAGCCCCACAGCGGTCACGAGCATCACAAGCGCGTCGATCCTTCCAAAATTTCCGGGGGAGGCAAGGCCAAACCAGCGCCTCAGAACCCCGCCCCGACGGGTGAGGGAGTCAAGCCGTAGAGCCGCCTGATTGCCAACGCGTCAGGGTGTGAAATATAGAAGAGCGCAGCACCTGCGGGATGTGGTCACACACAGGGTTTATGACGATTGGGATGCGTGCGCGCTCATGGATTCGGCCTTGTGTTGCCTGGGGAAGAGAGATGATTGAAGAGGTCCGCGTCCATTGCCTCGAGAAGGCGGGCACCACCGAAGATTTTCCTTTTGGAGACGATGTCCTTGTCTTCAAGGTTCGCGGCAAGATGTACGCTTTGATGAACCTTGAGCGTGACCCGCTCTCCGTCAACCTCAAGTGCGACCCCGAGCGGGCCCTGGATCTGCGGGACGCCTACGAGAGTGTGTTGCCCGGCTACCACATGAACAAGAAGCACTGGAACACGGTGGTCTTTGAGGGCGACGTGCCCGACGAGCTTTTGATGGAGCTTGTGGACCACTCCTACGATCTGGTGGTCCGCTCGTTGACCCGCAAAGAGCGCAAGGCCCTCGAAGAGGAGTCCGGCTGATGACGCCCAACAACGCCCCCGCGCAGATCGCCGCCGCCAGCACCATCCCCGCGCTCTTTGAAGCCCGCTGCGACCTCAACGCCGACAAGCTGGCCTACAAAGTCCACATTGGCGGCGGTTGGAAGGATGTCTCCTGGGACCAGATGCGCCAGAGCGTGCACGAGGTCGCCGCTGGCCTCCTGAGCCTCAACATCCAGCCCGGCCAGCGTGTGGCCATCATCGGAGAGACTCGCCCCGAGTGGGGGATCTGCGATCTGGGGGCGTTGAGCGTTGGTGCGGTGACGGTGGGGCTCTATCAGACCAGCACCCCCCAGCAGTGGGCCCACATCCTCAATGATTCGGGCGCGTCGGTGGTCTTTGTGGATCACGCCCAGCGCCTTGAGGGCGTGCGTCTGGTGCGCGAGCAGCTGCCTCAGTTGGAGCACGTGGTGGTTTGGAGCGCGCCAGGGTCGTTGCAGCAGGACAAGGGCGAGTTGAGCTTGTTTGAGTTGGGGAAGCTGGCGAGGTCGTTGGAGGGGGCGCAGGAGGCCATCAAGGCCAGGACCGAGGCCATTGATCCTCAGAGCGCCGCCAACTTTGTCTACACTTCGGGCACCACCGGGCCGCCCAAAGGGGCCATGCTCAGCCACGCCAATGTCATGGCGCTGCTCAATCAGCCTCGGACGCTGCCGCTGCTGCCCGACGACATCACCTACAGCTTTTTGCCCATGTGCCACGTGGCCGAGAAGGTGCTGAGCTTTTACGGTCGGTCTTACACGGGCATCGCGACGTCCTACGCGCGCTCATTGGACTTTGCCCAGATCATGGAAGACCTGGCTCAGATCCGCCCGACGATTTTTGGCTCCGTGCCCCGCATCTTTGAAAAGGTCTACGCCCGCGCTCAGGCCCGGGCCCAATCGCGCAGCGCCGTGGCTGGGCGGATCTTTGCGTGGTCGGCCGACGTCAGCCGCCGTTGGTCCCGCGCCCAGCGCGCCGGAGGGGCCCCCAGCCGTCGTCTGGCCATCCAGCACAAGCTGGCCGATAGGCTTGTCTACCAAAAGTTGCGTGCGGTCTTTGGCGGACGCGTGCGGTATTTTCTCTCGGGCGCGGCCCCGATCAACCCGGAGTTGTTGGAGTTTTTCCACGGCGCGGGGATGTTGGTCCTTGAGGCCTACGGGATGACCGAGAGCACGGCCATCAGCACCTCAAACCACCCCGATGACTTCAGGTTTGGCTCAGTGGGCCGCCCGCTGGAGGATTTGGAGTTGAAGCTGGCCGAGGACGGCGAGATTCTGGTGCGGGGCAAGACGGTCTTTCTGGGCTATCACAACAAGCCTGAGGCCACGGCCGAGGCGATCGACGCTGAGGGCTGGCTCCACACTGGAGACATCGGCACCATCGACGCCGATGGCTACGTGTCGATCGTGGATCGCAAGAAGAACATCATCATCACCGCAGGCGGCAAGAACATCGCCCCGCAAAACATCGAGAACCTCATCAAGGACGACCCATACATCTCCAATTGCGTGGTCATCGGGGATCGCAGGCCATATTTGACGGCCATTGTGACTCTGGATGAGGACGAGGTGGTGGGTTTGTGCGAGCTGCTCCAGATTCCAATCCGGAGCGTCGAGGTGCTCGCGGCCAGCCCCCAGGTCAAGGCCCACGTCCAGGCTGCGGTGGATCGCGCCAACGCGCAACTTGGCAAGGTGGAGCAGATTGGGCATTTTGCGCTCTTGGATCGCGACCTGTCGATCGACGCCGGAGAGTTGACCCCGACGCTCAAAACGCGCCGCCAGCAGGTGACACGGATTCATCAAGCGCTTATTGAGAGCATGTACGACCAACCGCAGGAATAGAATCAGCCTTGCTCCGGGCATGGCGGTCCGCGCCGTCAGCGTCGGGAGTCCTTTAAAAGCCTCGCCGAGGTCAGCCGCCAGCGTTTTGATGGGCCAGTGAGCTCTGCGACGACGCTGCGCTGTGGTGACCGACGCCGGTTCAATACGACACAGGAAGATCATGTCCACACCCACCGATGCCCAGGGCACGCCTGCTCCTGGCGCCCTCCAGTCGCTGACCTTTCAGATGCTTCATTTTCTGCCGCGCAACGCCCTGAGCCGCGCGGTGGGGCGCCTGAGCGACACCTGGCTGCCCAGGTCGCTGCGCCCGACGGCCTACCAGATCTTTGCCGATCTCAGCGGCGCCAAGCTCGAAGAGGCCGAGTTGCCCCTTGAGGAGTACCCTTCGGTCAACGCCTTCTTTACGCGCCGCCTGCGTCCGGGCCTGCGCCCCATCGACGACACGCCTCGCGGGCTGGTGTCTCCGGCCGACGGCGTGGTCAGCGCCATGGGCCGGATTGAAGATGGCAAGATGATGCAGATCAAGGGCCGTATGTACGAGGCCCGCGAGCTGCTTGGTGGCCACCACGACGCCCTGCCTTTTGAGGACGGTCACTACATCACCATCTACCTCAGCCCCACAGACTACCCCCGCGTGCACCATCCCGTGACCGGTCAGGTCCGCGGGTTCACCTACAACCCTGGCCACCTCTGGCCCGTCAATGCCGCCGCTGTCCACAACGTCGACCGGCTCTTTTGCGTCAACGAGCGCGTCTGTGTGTACGTCGATGGTTTTGATGATGGTGAGAGCGGTGGCGAAGGGCTCCACGGGTACAACGGCGTGCCGGTGGCGTCGGTGATGGTGGGGGCGACCTGCGTGGGTCGCATGTCGCTGAGCTTTGATCCGCTGGTGACCAACACCACCCCGGGGGCCATCCGCCAGAACGTGCTCTACGCCGATGGCAAGCCGGTGCGCGGCGGCGATGAGATGGGGATGTTCAATCTTGGCTCGACGGTGGTGCTTTTGATTGGCGCCAAAGAGCTTGAGTGGGCCGAGGGGATTTACTCTGGCCAGAAGGTCCAGATGGGCCAGGCGCTGTGCACGGTGCCTTGAACGCCTTCAACGGTCCCGTGCATGTGGTGGGGGATTTGGCGATTTGATGGAGAATTGTTATGTTGGTGAAAGCTGGCAAAGCACAAACATCTCAACATCAAGGTCGCTTGAGTGTCCGACATCGAACAAGCAGAGCAGCTTGAGCATGGCAGTCCGCTGCTGGCGCAGTGGTCCGAGGCCGTGGAGCACATTGAGCCGCGCGCTGAGCTTCTGCAGTGGGCCGTGAATTTGACCCCACCGGTCTTGGTGGATTTCCTTGGGGAGATGCTCACTGGGCAGCCAGAGGCGCACCTGGAGTACATTCAAGTGGCGCTGATGGCGCTGGCCCACCAGGGCTATCCGCTCGATGTGCTTGAGGCCGACTTGAACAGTCGCCTTGGGGTGTCACCGTCGCCTGAGCCAGCGGTTTCGGCCCAATCTCCGGTTTCTGCTCAGGAGCAGCCCGTTCAGGCCCCCGTAGAGCGTCAGGCGTCTGTGGAGCCCCAGACACCCGTTGAACAAGTGGTGGCCCCGGTTCAACAGGCTCAGACGCCCCAGACCAGTCAGCAGCCTGTCGCCGCCTCGCCAGCGGTGGTTGCACAGCCGCTGTGGCTTACGGGGGCGCACGTCAACACGCCCAACACCTACGCCTACCACAACAACCATCAGGTCTATCAAGGGTTGCTCAGGGCGTTTATCCGCAAAAGCTACACGGATTTGATTACGACGCGCCTTGTGGACGTTCATCCGCAGGGGGTGGAGTACGGTGCGCAAGGTGCAGCGCGCCGCGAAGACCCCACCACGGTCAGAGTCATCCTCAACCGCATCGAGGCCCTCACCAAAGGGATCGTCGAGCCTGGTCAGACGTCGCTGCTCAGCACGCCTGAGCGCGTGACGTTGGTCGAGGGTGATGAGTTCGAGGTTTATGTCTGGAACAGCAACCGTCTGGCGACCGCCGACAGCGTCGTGACTGGGCTGGGGTTGTCTCAAGGTGGTGCGCCGGTGACGATGGGGCAGCTTTTTGAGGGGACCCCAGAGTTTTCGCCCGCCACCGGCGGCGGTGGGCGCACGTGGATGCTCAATGACACCCTTGTGGGTGACGTGATTGAGCAGGACGGGGTGTATTTTGCCCAAAAGCTGACCCAGTACATCGACGGCGCGGGCCAACACATCCGAGAGCAAGGCGGGTTTGTGATGCGCGGCAAGGTCAAGGCGCCGCCCGGGGGTGGGCATTGGACGTTGGACGTGCAACACGCGGCGGCGTACGCCTCTCATGTTGGCGTGAACGCCGTCCATGACCCCCGGCTGAGTCAGAAAGGCACCGAGGGTCAGGGCGCTGGGCCCCAAGGCGTCGCCCAGGTCACCGACGCACAGGCGTTGGAGGCCTACGACGTCGCCCATCAGGCCAACCCGGATGTGGTGATCGCGCAGGAGCCATTGCACCAACAGGGGCAGTTCTATGGTGACTTTCAGGGGGGGACGCCAGTGGTGCTCGAAGAGGGGATGGTGGAGCCGCTGATTGCCGCCCCTGGCTCGTGGGCGTACCACGCCGACAGTTGGGCATCCAAGCCGATGGCGGCAGGAACCAACCGTACCGTGGATCCCAGCGGGCGTCAGGCGGCGTATTGGGTGCCGATCCACGTGGATTTGCAGCCAGGGGCCAACGCGCCTGGTCACATCGCCTTTCAGGGAGAGGGCGGCGGCTTTGCGGATCCCAACGCGATCTCGATTGTGTTGCAGGACAGTCGCGGCACGCACGTGTATGAGGGGGGCGCTTTTGCACTCGATCCCAACGGGACAACGCGGGTGACGGTGATTTTTGAGGGGACATCCAACACGGCGTTGAGGATCGTGACGGATCCCTACCGTGGGGATGAGGCGGCGTCGTTGGGTTTGGCTGGGCAGCAGTGATGTGGGCTGTGTCTGACGGGGTGAGGGTCAGACACAGCCTGTGACTGGGTCATTTGCGGGGTTTTTCGCCCAGCAAAATGATGTGGGGGCTTTCGGTGCCAAAGAAGGCACCCCGGCTGGCGATGGAGCCGCTGACCTGCAGGAGGTTGTAGCCAGCCATGCGCATCATGCCCTGGATTTCATGCAGGGAGAAGAGCCGGATGTAGATGTGTTGCTCCCACGGGGGGCGGTTGTCATCGAAGATGAAGGTGCGTTTGTTGTGAAGCACCGAGGTCTCGTAGTTGAAGGAGACTTCTTCGAGGAAGAGGCAATCTGAGCCTTCCCACCACTTGCGCCGGGGCAATTGCTGGATGATGTAGTCGCGGTTGAGAACCTCGACCATGAAGCGGCCACCGGCTTTGAGGCCATTGAAGACGCCCTGGAGGACCGAGAGGTTGGTCTTGTCGTCAAAATAGCCAAAGCTGGTGTGCACGCAGAAGGCGGCGTCGAAGACCCCATTGAAGTTCAGCTCGCGGATGTCGCCGTGGATGAACTTGATGGAGAGCTTGCGGCGCTGGGCTTCGTTGAGGCCTTTTTGGAGCAGGGGCAGCGAGAGGTCGAGGCCGACCATGTCGTAGCCGCGCTTGGCCATCTCGATGGTGTGCCGTCCAAAGCCGCAGCACAGGTCCAGGATGCGTCCGCCGTGCCCCACGCTGAGGCTGTTGAGGATGAACTGCGTCTCCCGGATGGTTTGCTTGTGAAAGCCCATCGGGAGGGTGCGGAAGTAGTCCTCTGTGAAGATCTGGTTGTACCAGGACCGCTCGGGCGGCGGCGTGGGGTGCGTGGGTTCTTTGGGGGCCTGGACGGGGGGTTCGGCGACGTCTTCGTCGAGCAGTTCCTGAACGATGCCCGACATTTCGTCATCACCGCCACCACCGCCGCCTTGTTTGGCAGGCGCGCCATGCTGGGTGTGTCGCTGGGACTGGGCGCCATGACGGCGGCCGGGTGTCGCTGGGGTCGCCGCAGCGGCGGCGGGCGGCGCGGGGGCGTCGGCGGCCGGTTGTTTGGGCGGCGGCGACGTGTCGGAGGCTTGCCGAGCGCGGGCCGGTGGAGGCAGCGCTGGTATGGCCTGCGAGGGTGTGGGTTCTGGTTCGCTGGGGGTTGCCGGTGGCGCGGCCGCAGCAGTTTGTTGAGGGGCGCTGGGCGCGGCCTTGGCCACGGGTTGGGGTCCGGTGGCGGCTTTGGGCGGCGGCGGCGCCTGGACTTTGGGCTGCGGCGCGGTGGTTTTGGCCGCCGGCGGCGCACTTTGAATGGGCTGAGGACCGGTGGCGGCCTTTGGCGGCGGTGGCGCGTTTTTGGGCAGCGCCACGGCGTTCATCATGGGCTCGGTCTTGGCTTTGTCTTTCTTTGGCTTGGCCGCGGCTTCTTCGCCAAGCCGCTTGGCTTCCCCGTCGGGGAGTCCTTGAAGCCATCGCTTCTCCATGCCCACGGGGGGTCTGGAGACGGCCAGCGGCAGCAGAGTCTTAAGCGGTGACAAGTCCTTGACCACCTGCTGTGGGCCGGTGCCTTTGCGGCGCCCGCGCAGGATGCCCGACAGCGGCAGGCTGCGCTCAGCCCCATCCGCGTTGCCCGAGCCGCCCTGGACCCCTGGCAACCTGAAGACAGGCATCTTCAGCGTGCTCAGGAGGTCTTCGCCCTCGTCATCATCATCGTGGTCGTCCACAGAAGGGGGCATCTCATCTTCGATGCTGCGCGCTTCTTGACGATCTGCGTTCGTTTTATGGACCCCGTTCGTGGCGCCATCGCCGGGAAGTGCGGGCGCAGGGGCGAGGCTCTTGTCCGAGTCGTTGTCTTGCTCGGGACCTGCCTGGTTGTGTTCACTCGTGTTTGACAACGGTGCTCCGGGCGTCATTGGGACAACCCCACATCATGACAGACGGCACCACGGTGCTGAACTGCACCGTGCGGTACTGCACATCTGGGGGTCTTGTCGGGTCTTGGTTGCCAGTTGCCCAACTGAATCGTAGAGGCTCCATCGCGGAGTCTAACAGGCACCGCCACAGGCCGCAATGATTCTCAAGCCCGCGCGCAAATTCTACCCCGCTCAGCCCTCAGAACGGCTCTAAATGACCCCCGCACCCCACCACAGCGGGGTTTGGAGGGCATTTTTGAGGGTTTTAAGGGGGGTTGAAGTGTCAGAGCGCAGATCTTGCGTGGGTCTGTGTGCCTGTGACAACAGAGATCAGACAGATCGGGCGGCGAGGTCAGCCGATGCCCTTGGCGATCTGGCCGCGCATGGTGTCGATGACCTGGGCGTAGTCCGGGGCGCCGAAAATGGCCGAGCCCGCCACAAACGCCCGCACGCCAGCGGCGGCGATGTCGGCGATGTTCTTCACTTTGACGCCCCCGTCGACCTCAATGGCCACGTTCAAGTCACGCGCTTCGATGGTCTGGCGCAGGGCGGCGATCTTGCCCAGCGTCTGGGGGATGAAGGACTGACCCCCAAAGCCCGGGTTGACCGACATGAGCAGGACCATGTCAATGTCTTCCAGGACGTAGTCCAGCGCGCTCAGCGGCGTGGCGGGGTTGAGGCTGACGCCGACCTGGGCCCCGGTGGCGCGGATGGCCTGGATGGTGCGGTGGAGGTGGGTGGCCGCCTCGGCGTGCACGGTGATGATGTCTGCCCCGGCCTTGGCAAAGTCGTCCACAAAGCGGATCGGCTCATCGACCATCAGGTGCACGTCCAGCACCGCGTTGGTGTGCTTGCGCAGGCTGCGCACCACCGGCACGCCGATGGTGATGTTGGGCACAAACTGGCCGTCCATCACGTCCACGTGCAGCCAATCGGCGCCCGCCGCCAACACGGCGTCGCACTCCGGGCCGAGGTTGGCAAAATCTGCAGAGAGGATGCTGGGCGCGATGGCGACGCCCTGCAGCGGCAGCGGTTGGTTGATGGCCATGGTCATCACCTCGGTCTTGGGGGTGTCAAAGCGGCTTTGGAGACAAGGCCGCACATAAAGAGTTCAAGCGCTCCCTGTCATTCGCACCCGGCTTGCGGCGCTGTCAAGCTTGCGCGCGCACCAGGCGGCTCATGAAGAAGCCGTCGGTGTGGTGAAGGTGGGGTAGGGCCATCCAGCCCGTTTGGCACTTTGTGAGCTGCTGCCAGGGTACAGAGGCGCCTTGGGGTGGCGGTGCCAGCGAAAGCTCAGGACTGCGCTCCAGGAGGGCCTTGATCTGGTCGGGGCCCTCTTGCTCGGTGAAGGTGCACACGCTGTAGATGAGCTGGCCGCCGGGGACGAGCAAGCGCGCGGCGCGATCCAGCAACTCGGCCTGGGTTCTGGCCAAGGCCGCCACGTCGTCGGCCTTGCGGTGCCAGCGGATCTCCGGGTGGCGCCTGAGCACGCCCAGGCCCGAGCAGGGGGCGTCGATGAGGACGGTGTCGAATGTGCCGCCGAGCGCTTCGATGTCCAGCGTGCGCAGATCGCCGCAGACCGTCTTGGCCGCCGGGAGCGCCAGCTTCTTGAAGGTGCGCTGGAGGACCTTCAACTTGGGGGCGTCGTCGTCCACGGCCACAATGACCGCGCCGTGGTTTGCCAACTGCGCCAGATGGGTCGTCTTGCCGCCGAGCCCCGCGCAGCCATCAAGGATTCGCCCTGCGCTCGATTGGCCAGCCAGCCAGGACACCAACTGCGCCCCCTCGTCTTGAACCACGGCGCGCCCTTCGGCCAGCGCCTGCTGCGCCGCCGAGTCCAGGCGCTCAAGACGAACGCCGCCAGGGCTGTAAGGGGCCAGTTGACCGCCGAGTGCCTGGGCCAGGGCGCCGCGCCTTTCCTGAAGGCCTTCCAGGGCCCCAGTGACCCGCAGCGCGATGCCGGGGCGCTCATTGGAGGCCTTGGCCAGCGCCAATGCTTCCTGTGGGCCAAACTGCTTCACCATGGCGCCAGCCAGCCAATCGGGCAGCGAGCACTCGTGGGCGATGTGTCCCGTGGGGTCTTTGTCCAGCGCCGGGGCCTTTGGCCAGCTTTGACGCTGGCGCAAGACGCTGCGCAGGACGCCGTTGATCAGCCCCGAGGCGCCTTTGTTGCGGCCGCGCCTGGAGTCTTTGACGGCCTCGTTGACCGCCGCGTGGTCGGGCACCCGCAGCCACCCCAGTTGGTAGACGGCCACGCGCAGGATGGCCCGCAGCGGGGCGTCGAGCCGCTCCAGGCCCCGTTTGACGTTGGGGGCCAGGATGGCGTCGATCTGACGCTTCCAGGTCAAGGTGCCGTAGACCAGCTCGGTGGCCAGGCGCCTGTCGCGCTCGGGCATGTCGGCGGCGCCGGTCAGCGCCTGGTCGAGCGCGATGTGGGAGTAGGCCCCCTCGTCCAAGACCCGCGAGACGACTCGCGTGGCCAGCCGCCGGGGGTTTGGGGTCGGTGGGTTGGGGCTCATGAGGGCTCCGGGCTGCCAAAGCGGGCGCCGATGGGCAGGGGGAAGCCCTGGAGGAACTGGCGCGCTTGAAGGGATTTTTTGCCGGGCGCCTGACACCGCAGCACGTCCAGGATGCCGTCGCCGGTCTGAATGAGGAGTTGGCCGCTTTTGGGATCGGTCAAGACCGTGCCGGGCTGGGCTTGCCCGGCGCCTTCGGGGGCGTCGCCGGTCCAGACCTGGGCCAGATGGAACTTCAGGCGCTTGCCGACCTGTTTGGCCTGCTCGCTGTGGGCCACCACGCTGTGCGTGCCGGGCCAGGGGTTGAAGCCCAGGATCTTCTGGGCAATCTCGGCCGCCGACTGGCTCCAGTCCAGCGCGCCGTCGCCCTTGGACATCATCGGCGCGTAGGTCATGGCGTCGTGGTCCTGTTCGGTGGCCACGGCGGTGCCGTCGCGGACGGTGTCCAGGACGTGGCGCAGCGCGCTGGCACCCAGCGGGGCCAGGCGGTCGTGGAGCTGCCCGGCGGTTTCTCCAGGCAGGATCGGCAACGTCTCGATGTGAAAGACCGGCCCGGAGTCCAGCCCCGCCTCCATCTGCATGATGGACACGCCGGTTTGGGTGTGGCCGCGCACAATGGACCAGTTGATGGGTGCGGCGCCGCGCAGCTTGGGCAGGACGCTGGCGTGGACGTTGATGCATCCCAGGCGCGGCACGTCGAGCACGCGCTGGGGCAGAATCCGTCCGTAGGCCACGACGATGGCCAGGTCCGGGGCCTGATCGGTGAGCCACTGGGTGAATTCGGGCTTTTTGACCGCGCGAGGCTGGTGGACAGGGACACCGGCGGCCAGCGCCGCGACCTTGACCGGCGGCGGCGTGCTGGCTTTGCCGCGCCCAGCGGGGCGGTCGGGGTTGGTCACCACCGCCACGACCTCATCAGGCCCGTCGAGCAGAGCCTGCAAGGTGGGGACGGCGAAATCGGGGGTGCGCATAAAGACGATGCGAAGGGGGGTGGTCATGTTGTTGAAGGCGCCTCTCCTGAGGGGACGTTGGGGGTTTTGGCCTTGTTGGCCTCTTGTTCACGCTTCTTTTTCTTCTCTTTGAGGTCGGCCAGG
>CAKZKQ010000079.1 GCA_937123825.1 uncultured Pseudomonadota bacterium | reverse complement strand
GGACAAGCGTAGATGCGCAGCGTGTCGGGCCAGGCCTCCAGGTGGCCTTCGGCGTAGTCCAGCCCCACAGCAAGAAGTTCGGGCTCCATGCCCTCCAGACACCTGCACAACGACGTCCACAGATCGGAGTTGGGCTCGGCGTGAAAGAGCGCCCGGAGTTCTTGCAGGGGATTGTGCTTGGCCATCGCTGCGCCCTCCGACAAGCGGATTCGGTCCAAACCTTACTTCGGCTTACGGCGTTTGGGGCGCGGCAGGTTGCCCCGTTTTTTGGGCTGGCTTGGACTTTGCGAGCCGCGCTTGGAGGGCTTTGTTGGCGTCCCGGTAGGCTTGGTGCACCCAGGACGGATCCCAGAACAAAACCCACAATCCTCTGTATTCTTCCTGCTGAATAAGCTTGGTCCCCTGGGGCACCGGCTCCAAAAGCCATTGGTGCTCAAAGGTCAGCACGCCACGGATGCCGCCAAACTGACGCAGCTCTCGCTGGGGGGTCAGGCGAGTGACGGTGGAGGTGACGTCGCTGGTTTTTCCGTCGGGCGAGCGCATTTTGTAGGCGATGGTCTGTCCTTCCCGGTACTGTCCGTCGGCTTCGACCAGGATGGGGTTCCACTCGGGGTAGGTGGTGGGATCGGTCACCACGGCCCAGACCTCCTGGGGCGGCGCCTTGATGATCAACTCGGTGTGGACGGACTTTCTGGCCAGGAGCGCCAGCGCCGCCACAAGCACCAGGACCACCGCCAAACCACCGCCGAGCCACTTTAATTTGTTTCCCATCGCTTCCACCAACCTGCCATCGCCAGGGCGCGGCGTTCAAGCACCAAAGCGCTTGATGAAACCATCGGTCGACACCCCGGCTTGCTCAAGGCGCAGCATCCCCGAGATGATCGAGCGCGCCCCTGCTCGGGTTTGAGCGGCGCGCGCTCGGGCAAGGCGCAGCGCGTCCATCAGCGGCTGGTCGTCCAGGCTCTCGGCCACCACGGCCTTGTGGGCTTCATCCACACGATCCACCGCCTGCTGCAAATCCCCCAAAAGACTCTGGGCCACTTCATCGCTGGCCTCCAGGCGCTCCAACGCCCCGTCCATCGCCCGACAAATTTCCGCCATGGACAGACCGGCGGTGGACCAGATTTCGGGGGGAAAACAGGCGCGGATGAGCATCTCGCGCCGCCCCACCTCTTCGAGCCCCAGACGGCGCAGCTCGGCAGGCTTGAGGTGGAGCAGGGCCGCTCGAAGCTCTTCTTCAACCCAGCGGAACTCCTCGGCGGCCGCCGCGCTGGCCTGGGCAAACTCCTGGGCCACAACGGCGTTCTCCACCTTGTCGATGGCCATCTCAGAGGTGGCGTGCATCAACGCAACGCGGGCCTGCTCAACGCTCTGACACACCTCTTGCGCGGTGGACACAAACGCGGGCCGCTTGAACACGCCCTGCCCTGCGGCCAGCGCGTTGTGGAGTTGTTGGAGCTGCTCCAGGAGTCTGCGGTCTTGCTCGGCGATCTTTTCCACGTTGTCCACGGTGACACCCTCCTTTGATGAGAGGGCTAAGATCGATCAAGCGCGCCTTTTAAACAACCAACAAACGCGCCAGACCCCAAACGCCCCGCAACTGGCCCAACACGCCCGTTCTCCTGACCTGAAAGGTCATACCAAAATGCAAACGTCCGACTCACTTTGGCATCAGTGGGGCTCCCAGCACCCCTCTTCCAGGACCTCAAAGGTCAACAAACGGTGCAAATCGTCCCAGAAGAGGGCCTCGACGTGCACCATGCGGCACCACGGGGGATCAAAGGCGGGGTTGGTGCCATCGTAATCGGCTCGATACAAAAACGAGACCTTCCAGCCTTCGGGAACAGACACGAGCGCCTTCAACTTCAGCGTTTCTCGCCCGCCGCCTTGCTGCTCAGGCGAGCCCCAACGCTGGCGGCACAGCACCCACAGGGTCCATCCGACCATCTGGGCATCGAGTCCCTGAGTATCGCCGCCAAAACGCAGAACACCGCGTTCCACCAGCGCTTCAAAGTCAGACTTTTCGTGCGCCTTCAACCCCAGCACCTCCACAAAGCCATGACGGTGGCGACCAGCACCGCCAACATCAGCACCTCAATCATTGCGCGCCGTGCCGCTGAGTTTGCGCGGTGGGCTTGGCGCCTTAAGTCAATGCCCAAAGCCTCCCCACCGGCAAAATACTGAGCCTTCCCGCACCAGACCGCAAGGTGAAGCTGAGGCCATTGCAGCGCCTCGCCACCTTGTCTGCCATCGCACCGCTGTGCTACTTACCACCGCCAGAAATGCCGTCAGGCGCGGGCCGTTATACCCGCGCACCACCGCCCATCGTCAGGTCCAAAACACACCCATTGATGGCCAGGGCTTGCGGGCGCACAGAGACAAGAGGGGGAATGGACATGGAACCGGTCTTCAAACTCAGCGGCCGCCTTGTGGACGGCCTGGGCAACGGCATCGAAGGGATCCTGCTGGCCATCGCCGATGAGGACACGCTCAGCGCCGACGACTTGCTGGGCCTGGGCAAGACGCTGGCCGATGGATACTTTCACGTCTCCTTTTTGGCCAGCGAATTCCAACAGGACTTTCTGGAAATCGAGACCACGCCCGACATCATCCTTGTGGCCTCGGAACTTTTTGGCCAGGAGCGCAAAGCCATCTTCCAGAAGCGCTACGAAGACTTGCAGTGGAACCCGCAAGGCGGCGGACACGTCGACCTTGGGGATGTGGTCTTTGCCGACTACAACCCCGACGCGCAGACCCCCCTCGAAGGGGTCGAGCCCATGCCCGGCTACATCAAAACCGCCCAGCGCCTCGACATCGACAACGACACCGTCGCCCACTGCCTGGCCGAGGTCGCCCCCATCGTCGAAAAGCTCACCGGCTGGTCTGGCCTGCTCCAAGACCTGCGCATCGACATCGTCGATGACACCACCGGCTACATGCTGCGCGAACAATTCGACGTCCAGGGCATCGACCCCACGTCATTCCAGGCCAAAGCCCAGCGCTGGATGACCCGGCACGCCATGGCCCCGGGGATGTTCTGCGCCCTCTACGATCCCGGCCTGCACATGATCATCATCAACCGCCAGATCATGGGCAAGGTCGGCCTCGACGCGCTCAAAATCATGATGGGGCACGAGTTGGTCCACGTCGGCCAGTTCAAATACACCCCTGGGCTCAAAGACTTTGTCCGCCACAACGTCCGCCTGACCGCCGAGGAGGGCCAGGACATCGACCCCCAGGTGCTCCAGGAGCGCATGGCCTACAACACCGAGCTTGAGGGCTACGCCCAGTACATCGAGACCGACTACCTCAAAGCGCGCTACTACCCCATGGCCACGCTCTTCTACCACGGCTCGTTCACCGAGCACTTCCTGCACAGCTTTGTCTCCAGCATGCTCCAGGCCGAGCAAGAAGAGCTTGGAGAAGACCAGCAGATCGACATCGCCGACCTCAAGGCCAAGCAGTACAGCGAGGGCCTGGAGCGCTGGCGCCAGCGCGAAACCACCGACGGCATCCCCGCACGCTTCACCCTCGACCTGCAGGCCTACCCCAACGGCGATCAGTTCGTCTGAACCAACCCGCCCCAGCACCAGACACAAGCGCTGGCCATCGCATCGAGGAGCTGCTGGGGCATAAAAGGCTTGCGCAAGAGGTGGATCCCCTTGGTCTGAAGGCCTTTGCGCAAAATCTCATCGTCGGTGTACCCCGACATAAAAAGCACCGGCAGCCCCGGACAGAGCGCCTGGGCCTTGTTGGCCAACACGCGCCCGTTCATCCCCATCATCACCACGTCGGTCACCAGCAGCGCCGCCTCATCGCCCAGCTTCTCAATACTGGCCAGCGCGCTCCTCCCGTCGGAGTAGATCTGGACATGGACCCCGTGGCGCTTGAGCGTGCGGCCGACCGCCGCGCGGACCAGCGGATCATCGTCCACCACGACCACCACACCGTGAAAACGCTCCCTTTGCCGGTCCTGGCGCCCAGCGGAGACCGTCGGAGGAAGCGCTGGGGCCGCCCAGAACGTGACCGTAAAACACGCGCCCTCCCCTGGTCTTGAGCGCACGTCGATCGTCCCACCCATGTCGCGAACCACCTCGCGCACGGTGGCCAACCCCAACCCGGTGCCGTGGGACCTGGTGGTAAAAAACGGCTCGAAGATCCTCAACTGCGTGGTCTCATCCATGCCCACACCGTCGTCTTCCACCTCCAAACGCACGCCGCGACCATCCTTGTCTTCAAAATCGTACACGCGCAGCTCAATTCGGCCGCCGTCTTTGAGCGCGTCGCGGGCGTTGACCACCAGGTTCATCACGATCTGGAGTGTTTGGCCTTCGTCGCCCACCACCGGCGGCAAATCAGAAGCGATCTCCACATCCAACACCACATCGTCGTCCAGCAGACGCTCCAGCAGACGCTCAGACTCTTCCACGACCGCCTTCAAATCCAACTGACGGGGCTGGACCAGCTCCTTGCGGCTAAAGGTCAGCAAGCGGCTGGTCAAGGCCGCCGCGCGCTTGGAGGCAAAGAGCAGACTCTCCACCAACTCAAATTCTTCGGTCTCGGGCTCGTGCACCATCTGGAGGATGGAGGCGTTGCTCATGATGACCGTCAAAAGGTTGTTGAAGTCGTGCGCCACACCGCCAGCCAGACGCCCAATGGCGTGCATCTTCTGGGTCTGAAGCACCTGGGTCTGGAGGGCCCGCTGGCGCGTAATATCCTCAATGGACCACAACAGGAGCCCACGCGCGCCGAGCCGAAACGCTCTGGCCTGAATCCGCACCGGCACCAGCGCCCCAGCGGCCGTCTTCATCTCCACTTCGGCCTGCGCATCACTGACACCGGACAACGCCACATCCACCAGCGCATCCACCTCTTGCTGCGCAGACGCAGGCAGGCGCTCCCAAAAGAGATTGCCCACCAGGTGCTCGCGCTGAGAAGACAAAATCCGACACAGCTCGTCATTGGCCTCCAAACACACACCCTGGGGGCTTAAGAGGGCCAGCCCGACCGGGGACGCATCAAAAAGCGCGCGGGTATAGTTCTGACTCTCCTCCAGCGTCTTGGCCTGCGCCTCCTTCTCTGCCAGCGCGTTGTGCGCGGCCAGCGTCATCTCGTTGAACCCCTCCACCAAAGGCTGCAACGCCCCTCCCACCGCCGGCACGCCCGAGGTCCACTCGCCGCTGAGCGCCGATTGAAACACATCCTCAAAAGAGCGCCGCAGCCGCTCCACAAGCTCCAAATCAGGGAACGTCGCCACCAGAAGCCAATCCACCCCCTCCAACGGCTGAGCCAACGCACGGCGAGCCACGCCATGCTCATCCACAAAGGCTGCCTCACCGCTGGACCACAACGCCTGAGCATCAAGCTCGGCGTAACCCCCGCCAAGCTCCGACATCGAGCGGCGCACCACCTCGCCGTGGCGCGTGGAACAGACCGACGCCATATTGCTGTGGGCCACCAACGTTCCGCTCTTGTCCACAATAAAACTCTCTTGACCGGGCACCACGGTCTCGATGACGCTGGCCTTGATCAACATGGCCACCGGCAAATCGATGCTCCACACCCCGTAGAGGTCATCGCCCCGGTAGATCGGGATCGAAGGCGCCACCATCAACCCCTTGCCGCCGTAATCGATGTTGGGAGGGGTCCAGCGGATCCCGCGCTCGGGGTTGTTGTCCGGACCAGCGATGACGTAGGTCAGATAGGTGTGCCAATCAAAGTCTGCGGGCACCACCGTGCAGGGGTCGTGCATTGGGTAGGCGATCGTAAAGCGCTCGGCGTCTTGATAGTAAAACCAGGCGATCTCGGGAAAGGTCTCGTGGAGGGTGGACAAGACGGGCACAAATCCGCGCAGCGCGTACATCTTGCGCATCGCCTCAGGCGACGTGCGCCGCTCTGGGACCGCATAGTAAATCTGCTTATCGGGCTCAACCACACCTGCCCGCGCCCTCTCCAGCAACTCTGGGCGCTCAAAATAGCCGTGCGGATCGACCCCAAAGCCCTGCGCCTCAAGCCACGCCTCGACCTCCGACGGCGGCGCCCCGGCTGACATCGCATCCAACGCCAACGTCAACTGACGCAGTCCCCGCAGCGCGTCCTGTATCCGCACCACGCGGGTCTCGACAAAGCGAGCCCCCAACTGGACCTCTCTACGGATCAACTCAAACCGTCTCATCGCCACCCACGTCCCAAGCCCACCAACAACGCGCTCCCCCCACACACCATCGTCGCGTCCTGCGCCCAACATTATCCAAACCCTCAGCGTCCCACTCCACCGGTCTCAAAGGGCACAGAACGCACGCAGGTCCACGCCACAAAAATCTGGCGCCGAGCGATCAAAATGTCACAGCTCCGCACCCAAACCAACACCTTTCACACACCAAATAAACACCTTTTACCAAAGAGCGTACCGTGGCATGCACATTGCCTTTATAAATTGAATTACATCTACACAAAGGAGAGAGAGCCATGACCCAAATCGTTTTCAACACCCTACCCAAGCGCTCATTCTGGTCTGTTCTTGTCCTCTTGTTTGCTTCAACCCCCGCATCCACAGCATGGGCCGATCCACCTTGTGAAGACATCGTCTCTGTGGTCTACCCCAAGAAACGAGGCACGCTGGGGCTCGACGAGCATATTCTCATACACGAAGAAGGGTGCCGCAGCCGTCGAGAGATCACGTTGGAGAAAGACAGCGGCGAGGTGTTCCTGTTGGAAAGGGACGGCGAAACGCCGGTGAGCATCCCCCGTACGACGCGTCTGACCTCTGAAGAACCGCTGCCAGAAGGCAACTATGTTCTGAACATCGTCTCTTCTGGCCGTACGTTGGTCAGAAACTTTGAGTTGACCATCGGCGATGCCCCTGAGCTTGAACCACAAACCCCGACATTGGCCATTGAAGACATCGAACTCTTTCTCAACGAGGAAGACAACACGCTGCTCTACATAGGAACCCTCAACATCACCGCCGACCACGCCAGCACGGTCAAAGTCGATGCCTTCACCACGCACGACGGCGAGGTCTTCAGACAAGCGACCTGGACACCCAACTCGTTGGGAGGGGACCGGACAAACATCCAGGCCAATTTCAGTCTGGAGCAAGACAATGAGCCCGCACCCGAACTGTGCATCCAAGCCAGGGCATACAACGTCGCCCTGACCCCCAGCGAGCCCAGCAATGAGGTGTGTGTCTCCCTTGAACCCACCCTTCCAGAAGAGGAAGAAGAGCCTGTGGAAGAAGAGGACGGGGAAAACGATCCGGAAGCAGACAACGAGGGCAACGGTGAGGAAGAAGACAACGGCAAAGGGGACGAAGGGCAAGGCGAGGGCGCGGATGGAAACAACGCGGGGTGCTCCACGTCGGTGGGCTCAAGCACTGGCTCCCTGGGCGGTCCGCTCTTGCTCCTGATGCTCTTTGTTGGCCTTGGACGACGCCGGCGCGACCCACGCGGCTGACAAAACCCTGGCCACCGGCCGCGCCAGACCCACTGCCCTGCCCCCTACTCCTGCGTCCACTGGCGCGGGCACCCACGAACGTTATATGGTGCCCCTGAAATGCATCGCATCAGGCGCGCTTTCACGCCCCATCGCCCAAAATGGCGCCGCTTACGGGTTCACAAGCTCGCCCTGCCCCCACGACGTGACCGCACGCATCGCGCCGAGCAAGCTTGTCTTGAAGATCACCATCACCAACCCCAAAAACCAGGACTCGGTGACCTTCCTGGAGACCAGCGCCACCACCGGCGGCCAGCGCACGCTTCTGGAAGTCGAGGTCGCCCCAGGCGGGCGCAACCGCCTGCACTTTCACAAGACCTTTACCGAGCACTTCATCGCCACCGCCGGCCCCGTCCGCCTGGCCACCGTCGATGGGGACCTGACGCTCCAACCTGGAGAGCGCTTTAGCGCCAGCCCCCACGTCCAACACGCCTTCTTCAACGACACCGGCGCCCCCATGCGCTTTGAAGTCGAGATGACCCCCGCCAACGAGCCCTTTGAACTCTTCCTCCAGGTCGCCTACGGGCTCATCAACGACACCTGGACGCTGCCGGGGGGCTTCCCCATCAACCCGCTCCACCTGGGGGTCCTCTACGAACTGGGCGACACCCACTACAAGGGCATCCTCCAGTGGATGACCCCGCTGGCGGCGATGATGGCCGCGCTGGCCAGATGGACCGGCACGCGCCGACGCCTCATCGACGCCTACGCACAAACCCAACGCACATCCCACACCGCACCTGCCACAGCACTTCACCACACCGACACGGAGAAGAGACAGTGACCCAGGAACTTGGCCACCGCATTTACGGACAGGGCGCGCACCGCGTCATCGTGCTCAACGACTGGCTTGGCGACACCACCATCTGGGACCACGCCCAGCGCTACCTCAACACCAACGACATCACCTGGGCCATGGCCGATCTGCGCGGCTACGGGCGCTCGCGCCATCTGCCAGGACCCCACACCGCCGCCCAGGGCGCCAGCGACGTCCTCTCTTTGGCCAAAGGCCTTGGCTGGGACACCTTTTCAATCGTGGGCCACTCCATGAGCACCCTGGTGGCCTGGAGCGTGGCCCAACAAGCCCCCCAAAGCGTGCAAAAGCTGGTCTTGCTGACGCCGCCTGGCCCCAAAGGCTTTGACGCGGACCAGAACACGCTTGGCTGGTTGCGCTCGCTGGCCCGCACTGAGTTGCCAGCCCGGATCGAACAACTGAGTCAGATGTGGGGGCAGCGCTTGTCCGCCGGTTGGGTGCGCCACAAAGCCAGCCGCTGGATTCAAAACGCCGATCCAGAAGCGGTGGCCGCCTACGTCGATATGTTTGCCACCGAAGGGGTGACCGACCACAACTCGACCATCGACCAACCCACCCTCTTGTTGACAGGCAAAGAGGACGCCCCCCACATGCAGGCCCAGGTCACCGTCCCGGCCTGGACCCCCATGTGCGCCAACATGACCACCGCCGCCATGGACGCCTGCGGGCACTACCCCATGGAAGAAGCCCCGCCGCTGCTGGTCACACACCTGGAGCGTTTTCTCCTGTGAGCAGTTCGCCCCACAACCCCCCCACGCCCAGCCGCGCCCAAAGCGCTCTAAAGCTGGGGTTGGCTGCGATGGCCATCGCTGGTGTGGTGGCGCTCTTGATGTCGGGGGCGCTCGACGGCATTGACGGCGACGCGATCAAACAATGGATCAAGCAAGCCGGATGGTGGGGCCCGGCGCTCTTTGTCCTGGCGCTGGGGCTGCTTCAGCCGCTCCACATCTCCATCTACGTCTTTCTCTTCACCGCCGCCGCCGTGTGGGAGCCCTGGTGGGCCATCCTCTACACGTGGATGGGCATTCAAGTGGCAGGGGGCTGGTCGTTTGTGGTGTCTCGGTACCTGGCGCGCGATTTTTTCATGGCGCGCATCCCACAAAAGGCCAGACCTCACCTGGAACGCATCGCCCAAAACGGGCTCAAGGCCATGATATGGAGCCGGTTTGCCCTATACACCACGCCCGCCATGCAGTGGGCCTATGGCCTGACCCCGATCCACGGTCGCGACTTTGTGATCGGCACGGCGGTGGGCACGCTGCCCTGGACCGCAATCAGCGTCATTGGCGGCCGCGCCCTCATCGACTGGTGGCAAGGCCTTGATGATCACACCCGGGGCCGCCTTGGTCTGGTGGGCGCTGGCGGCGCAGTCCTGCTCTTGGGCGCCTTGGGGCTGTGGATGTGGTGGCGGCGGCGCATCACTGACCGTTCTTCTTCAGATCCTCTTTGACCTGATCGCCGCGCCCATCGACGGTCTTTTTGGCGTCCTTGGCCTCTTTGATCAACTGGCCCGCGCGGCTGCGCGGGTTTTCCAGGTCGGGCTTGGGCTTGGCCGGCGCCTCGGCTGCGGGCTTTCCACAAGCCCCCAGACACATCAGCGCACACACCACCAACACCGCGCGACCCACCCCATACATCCCTTGACTCAACATCCCTGACCTCCTGCTGCGCGCACTCACGCACACCATCACCAAACGCGCCCCAAACGGTCTGAGCGCCAACACCCCCAGCAAACCAAAACAAGGCGGGATCGTTCAAGCCAGGGTGCCTTTAAAAGCATTTTGCCACCAAACCTGTCACTCAGTGACACAAAACCACTTGCCAACATCAAAAATGTCACTAAATGACACCAGCCTTGGAGGGCATCACCTTCACCAGCACACCGCGCGTTTGCAGCGCTTCAAAACAGGAACCCATGCAAGCCCATCCAACAAAGACCCAACACAGCCTTGCGGCGCTCTTTTTATCCTCGCTCCTGCTTGTGATTTGCCTTGGGACAGGTTGTGTGACCCCCATCAGTTTTGAAGGTGGCCGCAGCATGCCGCAGGGGGAAAGCGCTTTTTACTTTGGTGTGGCGGTCAACTCAGGGGACGCGCTGGCCAAGCTGCGGCGCGAAGGTGATCCAGACCCCAATAGTTTGGAGGAGAATCCAGCCCCGACAGTCAAGGAGGTTGGGTTTCCATTTGATGCGTTGCCCGTCTCCTACGCCGTCGGCAGTCGGTTTGGGCTGGGCCATGGGCTGGAGCTGCAGTTCAGCGGCGAGGCCTGGCACATCGCGGGATTGGGTTTGTCGGGGGGGCTCAAGTGGCAGTTTGCCGGGTTGTCGAAGGACGACCGCTTTGCGGCGGCGTTCAAGGTCCGTTTGGGGGGTGCGTTTGCGGGTGCGGGGACCAAAGAAGACGGCGGCGGGATTACGCTGGGTGTGGCCGAGATGGGTTTGCCGCTGAGCATCCACCCCACCGGCGACAACAACGCCATCTACATCCAGCCGCGCTTGGGTGTCCTCAATGTTCAGGACCGCCAAAACGGCGCGGCCTTCAACGACAGCGCCACGGTCTTTGGCGGCGGGCTGACCACGGGCGGCTTGATCCGCATCGGCTCGGCGCTGCTGGTCTTGGAGGGGTCGGTGCTCTACGTCCCCCAGCAGAACAACCTCGATGACGACGCCATACAATTCTTTGGCGCCATCGGCGTGGTCTTCTCAAAAAAAGGCTCGCACCCGCTCGATGGTTACTCACCCCCCTGAATGCATCCCCACAGCGCATGGAACGGCTCTCACACCCTCATCACACAACCACACCACCCACTGGAATCATGGAGGGAAAATGAAACACCTCTTGTTCATTGGCTTCACGCTCGCCTGTATCCTGGAAGCCTCTTGCGCCTCCATGAACGTCTCGCCCGAATGCCAGTCACAAATCGACGCTTGCCTGAGGCGTTGCCAACAGGGCACCCCTCCAAACCCCAGTCAGCGGTCGGACGAAACCCAGTGTGAGGAAGACTGCTACGACCAGTGCTATTGAAGTCCATCGACCGCCGCGGACAGGGGTCACCATCGTCGCAGGTCCGCAGACAAAGCCAACCTTAGTATGGTCTGCATTGTGTCTTTGAGCCGCTGGGCCGCCCAACATCCTGCCGCTTGCCCTTGACACGGCGCAGTGGTTGAAGAATGACCTCCTTGCAGAAACACAAGGGGGCTTCATTGCCCACCACATCCCCAGACAATCACCGGACAAGGAGGGAAAGCCCAATGACGTCGCTCAACGAAACCCACGATCCGAACCTGCGCAGTTGGATCGCCAGCGCCAACGATGCCAACGGCGACTTCCCCATCCAGAACCTGCCTTTTGGCGCCTTCAAGCGCGCTGGCAGCAACGAAGCGCTGCGCGGCGGCGTTGCCATCGGGGACCAGATCGTCGATCTGGCCGCCGTGCACAGCGCCGGGATCTTTGATGGTCTGGCGGCCGACGCGGCGCTGGCTGGCTCGCAAACCACCCTCAACGCCTTGATGGGCATGGGCCCAGCGACCTGGAGCGCGCTGCGTCTGGCGCTTTCCAAAGCCTTGCGCGAGGGATCTGACCAGCAGCAGGCCATGGCCGCTTGCCTGGTCCCCCAGTCCGAGGCCCAGTACGGCATGCCCGCCCACATCGGCGACTACACCGACTTCTACGCCTCCATCCACCACGCCACCAACATCGGCAAGCTCTTCCGCCCCAACAACCCCCTGCTGCCCAACTACCAGTGGATTCCCATCGGTTACCACGGCCGCAGCTCCTCGATTGTGGTCTCCGGCACCGACTTCCCGCGCCCCGTCGGCCAGCGCCGCAGCCCCGAGGGCCAGCCTCCCGGCTTTGGCGCCTCCACCCGCATGGACTACGAGCTGGAGGTCGGCATCTTTGTCGGCGGCGGCAACGAGCTGGGCCAGCCCATCACCATCGACCAGGCCGAAGACCACATCTTTGGCCTCTGCCTGCTCAACGACTGGTCCGCGCGCGACATCCAGGCCTGGGAGTACCAACCCCTGGGGCCGTTCCTGGGCAAGAGCTTCGCCTCGACGATCTCCCCCTGGATCATCACCACCGAAGCGCTGGCGCCCTACCGCACCGCCTGGACTCGCCCTGAAGACCACCCCCAGCCCCTGCCCTACCTGGAGTCTGAGGCCAACCGCGCCAGCGGCGGCTTTGATGTCCAGCTAGAGGTCCTGATTGAGACGGCCCAGATGCGCGACGGTGGCCAGAGCCCCCAGCGCCTGTCGCTTGGCAACTTCCGCCACGCTTACTGGACCGCCGCCCAAATGCTCACCCACCACACCGTCAACGGCTGCAACATGCGCCCTGGCGACTTCTTTGGCAGCGGCACCATGTCCGGCCCCGAAGACGGCAGCCAGGGTGCGCTGATCGAGTTGACCCGTGGCGGCAAGGAGCCTCTGACGCTCGACAACGGCCAGGAGCGCAAGTTCCTTGAGGACGGCGACGCCATCATCCTGCGCGGCTGGTGCCAGAAAGACGGCGCCCCCCGGATCGGCTTCGGCGAAGCCCGCGGCATGGTTCTGCCCGCCCGCAACTGAAACCCACTCGCCCCCACAAAACACCTAAAACCAAGAATTCTCACTCAAAGGGGCACAAAAGTGCTCCTTTTCTTTTTTCAGGCTCCCTGATGTCGTGAAGAGGGAGCGTTGATCGTGGTTTTGAGGCAGCGCGTTGCTTGGACAGGGTCGGGAGACATCAGACATTGCAGGCCCTTTGATACCAAAATGCAGACGAAAGGCTCACAAAGCGGGTCAAACGTCTGTATTTTGGTATCAAACGCCCTTCAGGGCACCGTTCGCCAGACAAAGAGCGCGCCGTTGTGGAAGATGGCGGCCTGGACGTGCTCGGGAAGGGGTGCTCCGGGCAGACCAAAGGGTTCAAAGTTGTCGTGGGGGCGCTCTTCGATGAAATCCCGGCAGGATTCGGCGTCCCAGGCGTGGCAGGACTCATCGGTGACGACCACGACCACCTCATCAAGTCGGCCAGCCCCAAGGCGGCATGCTTGCTGGGGCGTCTGCTCAAACCACCGCTGTTCATGGTCTGGATCAAACCAGGCCGCCTTGCCCTGCTCAAGGCGCATGGATTCATCGAGCATGGTCCAGAGGTTGAGCTCGGCCTCGGGGAAGTTGCTCAGTTGTTCGGTGATTTCATAAAAGAGGATGTCCTGCTCGGTGGCCACCACCAGCGTGTTGCCTTGCATCAAGACCCGGCTTGAAGGCACCTCGTGGGCATAGAGGATGGCGCCTGCGTCTGTGGAACCTTCAAGGAGTTGGTCCAAATCGCCGTTGTCCTGCCAGTTGCCGTTGGCCAGCGAGAGGCGGTGCCAGGTGGTGTCGGTCAAGAACCAGGCGCGGTTGCGGTCGGTGTTGACGAACGCGGCGCGCACCGGGGTCGCTGGAGCGTCCTCTGAGTCCAGATCGGTCGCAAAGACTTCCCATTGCTCCCCGTCCTGGGGCAGGCGCAAGAGCGGGCAGATGGCCAAATCGGTCGTGTCTGGGTTGCAGTCGTTGTCGATCTCGTCGCAGACCTCCATAGCGGCGGGAGAAACCAGCGCGTTGGTGTCATCGCAGTCGCCGCCTTGTGCGACGGTGACGGGGTCAACCCCTGGCTCACAGGCCTCGACGGTCATCTCTGAGCCAAAGCCGTCGCCGTCTGCGTCCAGAAAAAAGGTGGTCAAGCCAGGGTCATCACACTCAAGCCCAAATCCATCGGTCACACACACCCAGACCCCGCATTGACCGCACGGCTCACCGGGCATGGACCCAAGCAGGCCACACTGACCACAGGCGTTGAGGACCCCCTCATCGATGGATTCATCGCAGTCATTGTCGAGGCCATCGCAGAGTTCTTCAGCGGGCTCGCAGGGCTCTGGTGGGGGTTCGTCTTCGACCGCGTCGCCTTCTTCTGGGAGATCGGCTTGCGGTTCGGCGTCCTCAACGGCCACATCGGGGGATTGGGCGTCTTCTTGAATGTCGGGGGCGTCGACAGCGGCGTCTGCTTCGTCAGAGGGCGGCGGCGCATCGTTTGAGGGCTCAAGCCTGTCTGAGGCGCAGGCCACCACCCAGCACACCACGCACAGCAGCGCCCCCAGATGCAGGGCACGGCGAGCCTCGGCCACACCGCGCGTTGCCCGTCGAGCGCTCAAAAGCCCATGGCCTTGCTCAAATGGTGGTCGCACAGTGCGGTATCATCCCCGCTTTCACGGCGAGCATCGGTGCAGGCCGGACAGTCCTGGGACGCCTCGTAGGTGGAGTGGTTGCGGCTGTCCTGGTCCAATTGCTGGAGCTTGTCCTGGGCGGATTGGCGCACGACCTTGGCTGGATCCCAGCCCTGTTTGCGGCGCAGGCGCTCGACCCCCTGCTGGACCAGACGTTTTTTGTGGCGATTGCTGCTCATAGACAAGCCCCCAGTCATACAGAAGCCAAAGTATACACCCGAGCACAGGGAAAACCCACTCTGAGCCCAGCACCGTGCTTCACAAAGTTGTTTCAATTCACTTGTGAGATCGCTTCAGAGTCACCAAATATGTGCCATGTGCCGTCACAGACCCATCCATTGGAGGATATGAGCACCAACGCCATTTTGAGCCACCTGCGTGGCTTATTGCCCGACGTCACCGCCGCGCTGACCTTCGCCAACCTCATCCCCGAACCCATCGATCCAGTCATCGACGCCTACCTGCGCGACCATCTGGGGTTTTGGCGCCTGCGCAGCGCCGCCGAGTCCCACGTGGGCAACAAGCGCCAACACCAGGAAGACGGCAGCTTCTCCAGCCTTAACGGCCGGGCCTTTGCCGTCATCGACGGAATGGGCGGCCAAAGCAGCGGCTACGCCGCCACCAAGCTGGTCATCGAGGCCCTCGAAACCACCTTCCCGCTCCCAAACCTGACACAAGAACGCTTTGAAGTCCCACAAACCTGCCCGCTGATGAGCGCCTTCATCAGGGCCAACGCCGCCATCATGCACCAGAGCGAGCACCACCCGTACCTCAGGGGACAGGGCGCCACCGCAGCGGGCGTCTTCATTGACCGCGACCACGTCAATGTGGTCCACATCGGCGACTGCCGGGTGTACCTCTGGCGCCAGGGGCACCTCGAAGCGTTGACCGAAGACCACTCCCTGATCAATGAATACAAAAAATTATGGGATAATGGAGACCCCAAGATAAGAGAGCACGCCGGGACCTGGGAAGAGATCAAGACCAATGCGGAGCGCTACAAAAACGTCGTCACGCGCTGCCTGGGGTTCAAAGACCACGCGGAGGCACAGTGGAGCCGCCACGCGCTGATGGCTGGCGACGAGCTGCTCTTGTGCAGCGACGGCCTGCACGACATGATCCCCGATGAAAAGCTGGCCACCTTGCTCGACACGCTGCCATCGGGCACCGCAGGGCGCTGCCGAGCGCTGATGGACGCCGTCCTGGCCACCGAAGCCTCAGACAACATCAGCATCATACTGGTCAAGATCCCCCCACCACTTTGAAAACCCTTCAAAGAACCACCATCAAACGCGCACTTGAGCCGGACGCGCCGCAGTCACTGCAATGTCGTGCCTTCGGCGCCAGAAAGGGGCCTTGCATCCTCCAAAAAACGCCCCACCTTCCCATCGCCGCGCCGCAGCGACCAAACCCCAAAAGGGTCCATGCCGCGCGCTGACACTTTGAACATCAAGCCAAAGGCACACCAGACCATGCAAACGCTCCTCTACCTCCTGTCCTGCTGAAACTCTCGTGTCCAAAAGCAGCGCGCGTCAAAGCTCAGGCATTTGAGCCAAGCTGCGCGCCACAACACCAAGTTTCACGCGCACACAAACCTCTGCAAACCCAGGACCGCGCGACAACTCTGCCCAGCAGCCCGTCACACAGTCTCTGAGGACCCTGTCTGACCATGGCCCCATCGCTCGACAAGATCGAAGCTAGGTACCCATTGGCCAGACAGAATCATGGTGCGCACACAGGAGAATACAGTCATGACTCAGGATTTTGATCCCCGAGAGATCATCCCTTTCTACGGCGGCCAGCGCCCCGACATGTTTGAAATCGAGCGGCGGTGCATGGACCGCGATGGCAAGGTCATCGCCCATCTGGACGGCCTCTTGCCAGGCGGCCTGGTGCTGGACATCGGGGCGGGCAACGGCTTCACCGCCAGCGCCCTCTCCAACGCCCAGCGCACCGTCATCCCCATGGAGCCCGACCCCAACATGATCGACCGCTCCAAAGGCCTGCTCTGGGCCAGGGGCACCGCCCAGTCCATCCCCTTCCACGACCACGCCTTCTCGGCCGCCTACTCCACCTGGGCCTTCTTCCTTCCCGGCGTCGCCGAACGCCCCCAGGGGCTGGCCGAAGTCATCCGCGTCACCCAACCCGGCGGCCTGATCGTCATCGTCGACAACGCCGGAGACGACGGCCTCTGCGCCCTCTCCCCGCGCACCATCGCCGAACCCGACGGGCGCTGGTACACCGAGCGCGGCTTTGAGCGCACCATCATCGAAACCTCCTACCGCTTCGACTCGGTCCCCGAAGCCCAGGCGCTGATGGCCTTCTACTTTGGCAAAGACATCGGCCTGTCCGTCAAGAGCGACGAAATCAGCTACCGCGTGGCCGTCTACACCGGCCACAGCAACAAACTGACCCCCAACCCCTGAAAAAGCCGCCGTCCCCACATCCAGGTCACCTCAATGGCAGCCTGGCTGTGGGGACGGCGCTTGATTCACACGGGTGGTTTTGATGGGTGAGTGTGCTTGATTTGTGACAGGTGGCTTTGATGGGTGACCCAAGCAGTTAGGGTCGTGTCAAGCGATTAAGCGCCCACTGGCGGGGTCACGTCGCTGGGGGTTGGGCTTTGCTGTGAGAACGCGCTTGATTTGTGATAGGTGGCTTTGTTGGGTGACCCAGGCAGTTCGGGTCAGGCGATTGTAGCGCTCACTGGCGGGGTCAACGGCCTGGGGGTTGGGCTTTGCTGTGAGAACGCGCTTGATTTGTGGCAGGTGGCTTTGTTGGGTAAGCGTGCTTGAATCAAGCAGGAGGCTTTGATGGATCACCCAAGCGGTTAGGGTCGTGTCAAGCGATTATAGCGCTCACTGGCGGGGTCACGTCGCTGGGGCCCCTGCCCCAGCCACGGAGAGACTCCGCTGGAGTCTCCAAGCCCCTTGTTCGCTTGTCGACTTTGTTGGGTGAACGCGCTCGATTTGGGACAGGTGGCTTTGTTGAACGGATGGCGGTGGATTCAAGCAGGCAGCTTCGCAAAATGGAACGTAATTTTTCCCGCAGGTGCCGTTGTTGTAAGGATGGCGTTTGATTCCAGCAGGAGGCTTCGCTGGGGGAAAGTAATTGATCCCGCAGGTGACGTTGTTGACTCACCGAGACTGAACCACCACTGACCTCACACAAAACCCAAGCAATTCAAAATAAAAACTCAAAGAAACGCCGTGTTTGGGGCGAGCAATGATGAGGCTCAGGAGCCGAAGTATTCAGTGATGAGCCACAGGCCGCCAAGTTGCCACTGACCAGACGCCAAAACCAAACACTTCAAAAAGAAAAGAGAAGCAACCACGGGTTTTGGGCGAGTAATAACGGATGGCAGGGGCCGAAGCACTTGGCGATGAACAACAGACCACCAAGCCGACTGCTACCTGACGCAAAACCCAAACACTTCAAAAAGAAAAGAAAGAAGAGGCCTGAGTTTTGGGCGAGCAATAACGGATGGCAGGGGCCTCGGGACGAACGAAGCCATAGCAGCGCTATTGCGAGTGAGTTCCGTGGCTCCTGGCGCCGTTAGGGCCGCCCAAAACCGCTATTGCGGGGGAGTTACGTGAGTCCTGAGGCCATCAGGGCCGCCCCAAACTCTGGATGATGGTAGGGGCCCCTTTCCCCACGGCAACGATGACGGCGGCGTTCCGGGTGATGACGTTGGCGTCGGGTTGTTTGCGCAGTGAGGCGGCCATGGCGCGGGCGTCGGCTTCGACGTGGCATTGGTAGAGGGTCAGGGAGAGTTCTTCTCCGGCGCGCGTGAGGGTGTAGGTGACGGCGTCGTAGCCCTGGGCGTTGAGGACTCGGGGGGCTTGCTGCGGCATCCAGCCCAGCCTGAGGGCGGCTTCGAGGACTTCGGCGCGGTTCATGGATCCAAAGCGCACTTCGGGCAGGACTTCGACCTCTTCGACCATGGCGCCGAGCATGGTGGCAAAGGCGGCGTTGGCGTCGAGGTGGCGTCCGGTGGCCACGTCCATGATTCGGTCGAGCATTTTGGTGGCGATGGGCGTGGGTTGCCCGTCGAGGATGACGGCCACGACCACGTCGCCCTGCCGGGCAAAGGCGGTGCCTTCGCCGTCGAGGCGTTTGACCAGGCGATCGGCGCGTTGGTCGTCTTCGCAGCGGTAAAAGGCAACCACGCCGCCGACGTCATCGCGGGTGACGCCCCAGATGGCGCTCGTGGCCCCGGTCAACTCCAGTTCAATGGGCGCGCCCAGGAGCGACCACCCTGAGGCGCGCACACCGTTGAGGAAGCCATCGACTTCCAGGGCGATTGGCTCTGGTTCTTGGGCTTGCGCGGCGCTGGTCCACAAGACCGCGCACAGCATCAACACCGCTGTCCTCATCTCTGCTCACCTCCGCAACACCACCAGGACGGGCTGCTTGACTCCCACCGCACAACATCCGATCGTCAGTCTTTGCGCTGCCTGAGAGGCCGCCCCACACATTGACGTTGACCCCAACGTTTTGGGCAACCCTTCAGATGGCCCTCCACAATGATTGTGCTTGTGACTCTTTGCAAACCCGGACCGCCATGCGACGCCACCGCCTCTGCCTTGTGTTGTTTTCCCTTGTGCTGTGCACCTCGATGAGCGCAGCCTGCACCTCAGATGCGCCCGAGAACAACATCCCTGTCGACAACAATGATCCCAACAACGATCAAAACAACGACGACAACAACGAGCCCAACAACGACGGCAACAACGACCAGAACAACGACCTGAACAACGACACCCCAGACATGGGCGTGCCCGACGGGGACGACGAGCCTGACGGTGACGATGAGGATCCGCCCGATGCGGACATGGAAGACGAGCCCGACGAGCCCGAGGGTCCCTACGACCACCTGGACGGCCTTGAAGACCGCGATCTGGTGGCGGGGCTGCGCGAGATGGTCGAGGATCACCGCTCGTTGACCTACGGGCAGGCCCGCGACGCGATGTATGGGCGCGTGGCTCGGATCGACGTCATCGACGGCCAAATTGAGTGCATCTACACCGGGCGCAAGGTGACCGCCGATGGGACGCGGACGCCGGGGAACTTCAACACCGAGCACAGCTGGCCGCGCAGCGAAGGGGCCGATATGGAGCCTGCGCTGAGCGACCTCCATCACCTCTTCCCGAGCACCTCGGACTCCAATGAGGTCCGCGCGACCTTGCCTTACGGCGACACCTCTTGCAGCGGCTCGTCGTGTGACTGGGACGATGGGGGCTCGGAGCAGGGCCGACGCCAGGGCGGCGGCGAAGTTTTTGAAGTCCGTCAGGCGCGGCGCGGCGACATCGCCCGCGCCCACTTCTACTTCTCGGTCCGCTACCGCCTGTCCATCGAGGCCAACGAAGAGCAGACCCTGCGCCGCTGGCACGCCCAGGACCCGCCCGACGACCTTGAGCGCGCCCGCAACGACGAGATTTCGCGCTTCCAACGCAACCGCAACCCCTTCATCGACGTCCCCGAGTTTGTCGACCGCATCAGCGACTTCTGATTGATGCCAAAATGCAGACGTCCAACTTGCTTTCGTCTGCATTTTGATATGACCACCGCAGCCCTGCCCGGCTCCGCTTCTATTTCTCCCCCACATCTGCTACCACATCGGCTTGGTACACACACGACACCATCCATGACCGCACCTGCGCCTGGGAAGACCGAATGATCCATCTGAGCTTTGATCAGGACTGGGCTCCGCCGTGGGCCACGCTCGACGTCCACAACCTCCTCAAAGACGCTGGCGTCAGCGGCACCCTCTTTGTCACCCACGTCTGCCCCAGCCTTGAGTCCATGGGCTCCAACACACAGGCGGGGCTCTGCGAGTTGGGCTGGCACCCCAATTTCCTGCCCGGCTCCAGCCAGGGCGCCACCCAAAAGGAGGTCCTCGACACCCTTGCCCAATGGCTGCCTGAGGCGGTGGGCGTCCGAGGACACTTTCTGGTGCGCAGCACCGCGCTTTGGCTCGAATATGGCCGCCGCGGTCTGCTCTACGATTCATCAGACCTCCTCGACGGCCAAACCCACCTCCAACCCCTCAAAGCCTGGAACAACCTCGCTCGCCTGCCCATATTCTGGGAAGACGACGTCCACATGGCCCATGGCCGCCCCTTTGATTTGAGCGCCATTGACCTGGAGAGCCCCGGCATGAAGGTCTTTGACTTTCACCCGGTGCACATCGCCCTCAACGGCGCCGACATGGACGCCTACGCAGACCTCAAGCGCCATCTGACCGACACCGGCACCGCCTTGACGCAGGCCTCGCGCGAAGACTTTGAGCCCTTTGTCCGCCGCGACAGCCCTGGACCCCGCACCGTCCTGGTTCAACTCCTCGACTGGCTCCAGGCCCACCCCGACCAGCAAGGCGGCCCCTTGCGCAACGCCGTCAAACCCGCATGACCCACCCCACGACCCAGGAACTCCTTGATTCGCCGCG
>CAKZKQ010000078.1 GCA_937123825.1 uncultured Pseudomonadota bacterium | reverse complement strand
GAACCCGGAAGCCAGGTTGCGTGAAACCCCGCCGGCACCCGATGGGGGAGTTTGACTTTGGCCAGGGGTCCGGCCTCGATGTTGCGGGCGTCAAAGACCCAGCAGGCGCTCTTCCAGCCGTCGACGTCGGTGACAAAGGTCACCACGTAGCCGTCGTCTTCTTCGGTGGCGCCGGGGCGCTGGGCGAAGGGGGCTTCGCTGCCGAAGATGCCTTGGCCGTACATGAACGTCTGGGTGGAACCATCGCTCAGATCGTATTTGACCAGACCATCAAAGGTCGCCGGGATCTCGTAGGGGATGTACTGGTGGTAGGACCAACGGTTGCGCTTGCCCTGATGGGCAGGGTTGATCATGGGGAACTCGGCGTTGAGGTCATCCAGCGGCCCCTCCTTGGTCTGACCGGTGACCAGGTTCATCCGCCACATGTGCAGGTTGGCCTGGAGCTTGATGCCCGAGAGCATGGCCGCGATCTTGCCGTCCCGACGGTCGGGCTTGAGGCTGGGATCGTTGGTCCGGCACCCGATCATGACGATCTCATCGCCCTCTTCCCAGGTGTTGACGATGTGGAGCATGTAGCAGGGCTCAAACTCAAACCAGCGCACGTCCTCGTCGTTGCCATAACGGGGGATGACGCCGTAGCGCGTGGGCACTTCGCGGTGGAAGAGCGGGATGCGCTTGCCGGTGCGCTTAAAGAGCGCCTCGTCGTAGAACATGGGGAAGTCACACAAGACGCTGTAATTGGGCGTCATGCCCAAATCGTGAGGGCGGCGCGGACCAGGCAGCGTCACGTCGGTCAGGTGAACCTCGCCGTTGGCCTTGACGACGCCGTGCTGCATGTAGGGCGGGCGGTCTCCGTAGCCAAAAAAGACAAAGTCACCGGTGTTGGGGTCGATCCGTGAGTGCGCCGAGATCCGAATGGGCAGCTTGCCCCCAAAATCCTCAATGCCAATGGTCTCAAGCGTTTGCGGATCCATGGCGTAGAGCTGACCCGACTCGTACCACAGCGCCATCAGGCGCCCGTCAAAGACAATCAAATCCGTGTTGGCCGTGTCTTTGATCGGCCCAAGCGGCGCCGAAAAATCAAAGGGCCCCAGGACACCGGGCCAGATGGTGCCACTTTGCTCGCGCTCCATCTCAAAACCGCGCGTGCGCACCCAACGGTTGGCGTACCGCGCCTGGCCGTTCTCAAACCAGATGCCGTGGACCATCCCGTCGCCGTCAAACCAGTGGTAACGGTTTTTGGGCGAAAAGACCGAGTTGGGCCCATTGCGGAAGTAGGCCCCAAAGAGATCTCGGGGCAACTCACCCTCGATCTCCAAAGACTCCACGCTGACCTCGCTCATGGTCGGCGCAAAGATCCCGTGAAGGTAGGGGTTGTCGATCTGACCAATCCAGGTTGGCGCGTCGGCGGGCGACTGACCGCCGGGAGAGAGCGCCTTGCCGTAGCGCTGAGTGACTTCAAGTTCCATGGGGAGTTCCTTAACCGAAGAGAAACATTGGAGCGCAAGACCAAAGACCAGCGGCCGTGACCCCAACGCACAAACCCAATGCATTGCATCCAACAAACACTCACCGAAGATAACCGCAACGCTCCCCCCTCAACAACCCAACCACCACTTCGCAAAGGGCGACGCTGCGCGCTGGATCACAGAGTGCAAAAAAACACCTGCAACATTGACATCAAATCATAATAAAATCAGCATACACACAATCGGGAAACGCCACCGCAGCCCAATACCCAGAGCTTCAGATGCAGTATGAACTGGATGCATATGACCACATCACAGCCGTAGACAAGGACTGGGATGTCTTTGCCACCGTCAACGGCGCCCCTCACCTGAGCGGTGGCGCCGTTGTGGGAGACTCCATCTGGACCCACATCACCGGCAAGGAATCCCAGTACATCCACCAGGAACTCTTTGCCAAGGCTCGACAAACCCAGCAAACCGTGTCCGTCCCCTTTCGCTGCGATGCCCCCCACGAGCGCCGCTTTCTGTGCATGGACATTACCCCTGGGCCCCACGACCACCTGGTCATCCGCATCAACATCATCAAGCTTGATCCGCGCCCTGCGGTCGCGCTCCTGAGCCAGGAGCGCCCCGCCCTCGATGAATATTTGAAGGTCTGCTCCTGGTGCAAAAGCGTCCAACTGCCCGACGGCAACTGGGTCGAGGTCGAACAAGCCGTCGAGCTATTGGGGCTCTTTGACGGACCGCTGCCCAGGATCAGCCACGGCATCTGCCAGGGCTGTCTGCACCGCTTTAGCGAAGAGTTGGGACTGGATCTGGGTCAGTAGCTGGCTTGAATGCGGCTCTCGACGGTCACAAAGACGTCCAGGCGGCCCGTGCTGGCCTGGGCCTTGGTCGGCACCCTGAAGGTCCGAATCATGTTGTCCTCATGCACGTCCAACGTGCGAGGATCAATGATCCGCTCTCCCTCACCGGACATCTCCACGCCGTCGCGCAGCCGCTCCACGCTCGGGATGGACTCAGGGACCTTGTCCACGATCTGAGCCAACGTCTGCTTGAGGCGCTCTCTGTCCGAGTCCTCCACTTGATGCAGCCGCAGGCAACGCCCCGAACCACAAGGCACCTCGGCCGCCACCACGGTGGCCTGCAAGATGACGCCGTTGCGCTCGCTGGGCAACTTGACCGTCACCTTATCAACCCACACGTCGCCCACGCGGACCTCTTTGCCGATCAACGCCTTCATGCGCTGGTTCCAGCGCTGCTCCTGGCGCGTCACAAAGATCGCCTCCATGGACTTGAAAAGCTTGGGCGCCTTGGACATCAAAGCTTTGAGCGACTCCCGCATCCCTGTCACCGCTCCAAAGCTGCCGTCGGGCTTGATGGACACCACCAAATGCATCTTCTCAAGCATCTTCATCACCGCTTCCGGGGCGTCCTGACCATTTCGGCTCACATCCACGTCCGTCATGGTCATGTCGATGCTGTACCCACCCTTGACGGCCTTGACCTCGTTGTTTGAGCGCAGCCGCATCACGTCCTGCTCGTTGACCCCTGGCAAGCGCTTGGTCCGCGTGCTGGTGGTCAACACGCTGTGCTTGCCGGTGGTGAGCTTGAAGCCAAAGGTGTAGGGCTTCTCTGAGGGGTTGCAGATCGGGCCGGCGGAAAAAAGCTCGGTCAACTGCAGCTCGCCGTCTCCGTTGGCGTCCGCCCCCCAACGCATCAGCGTCCCGCCCTCCGGGCAGGCCTTCTTGCCTTGCTTGTCGTCGCGCTCGCGCAGGAGCGTCAACGCCGCCGCCAACTCCTTGCGCACCACCTGCTCGGGCTTGCCATCTGGCGGCAGCGACGCTTCGAGCAGCGCCTTGATGGTCCACCCCCCGTTGGCCGTGCAGACCTGCGCGTCACACCCCGTGAGCATCCCCACCATCTGACCGCGCTTGTCCACCACCGGCGCGCCCATCCGCCCCACCGTGGTCAACTCCTGTTCAGTGCGAAACTTGAACGTCGCCGCCTGGAGCGAATCCACCTTGGCCGCGTGGAGCCTGTCGGGCCCATCCTGCGAGGGCAGCGCCACCCAGACAAAGTCCCCCTCGGTGGGGTGCTTGTCGCTCAACCGCAGCGCCTGGGCCGTGATGCTCGGCGCACCCCAGGCGATGGCCAGATCCTTGTCGGGGCTCTCGGAAGAGGCGTCCTTGACCGCCACCATCGGACCGCCGCCTGCCACCACCGTGTCGGCGCTGTAGGCGTCCACAAAGAGCACCGAGCGGACCTGACCGGGCAACTGACGGGTGGGGATCTGAGACTCAAAGCCGCCCATCGGGCCAAACGCGCTGTGGGCCGTCAACACCACCGGCCACTGGTCGAGCTTCCAACGCAGCGCCACGCCCAACCCCGAGGCCCGCTCCACGCCGTTGTGCATCGTGTAGCGCGGCGCCAGCACCGCGTGTTGCGGCAAGATCGGCGCTGGCGGCGCCGACTGATCACACCCCACCGCAAGACACAGCCCCAACAAACAAACCAACACCACACCCTTTCGAGTCATCCCTATGCCTCTTGCCAGCAAACCGCGCTCTCCCAAAAGCAACGCACCTGAGGGCTCATACACCACATGCGAACAATTGTGAACCTCAGACCTCAAACAACCCCCTGCCAAACACCACACCCCATCGCTTGCGTTGCCCCACCATCCGATCCACATTCCACCTGCCGACCAGGGCACACAGCGCAGCATCCCCTGGTCAAACGCACTGCCGCTGGATCCAACCAGCGCCGCACCGCTCCAGGGCCTCGGAACCCCCAACGCCCTGATGAAGGAGCCTGCCCATGGGACGATTGCACCTCTTTGAGTTCAACGACCAGACATGGATGCCGGACGTCTTGCGAGACGCCATGACCGGTTACCTCGAAACCATCTCGCGCAAGTTCAAGATGCACGAGCCCATGACGCCCGTCATCCAGGACGCCCTCGACCGCAGCGGCGCCACACAAATCGTCGACCTATGCTCGGGCGGCGCTGGCCCCCTGCTCCACATCCACCAGGCCCTCAAACCCAGCGTCCCCATCCTGCTGACCGACAAATTCCCCAACGCCACCGTCTTCAAGGCCGCTGACGCCATCGACGGCGTCACCGCCATCACCGAGTCCATCGACGCCCGCGACGTCCCCGCAGACATGCGCGGCCTGCGCACCATCTTCAACGGCCTCCATCACTTTCAGCCCAGCGACGCCCGCGCCATACTCGCCGATGCCTGGGACAAAGACGCCCCCATCGTCATCATCGAGATCGCCGAACGCACCGTCCCCAACATCCTCTCCTCACCCCTCATCCTCCTCTTCACCCTCATCTTCATGCCCATGGTCCGCCCCACGCGCTGGCAATACTGGCTCTTTACCTACCTCATCCCCATCATCCCTCTGCTCATCCTCTGGGACGGCCTCGTCTCTCACCTGCGGGTCTACTCCCCCGATGAACTGCGCGCCCTGACCAAGGGCATGGACAAACCCGGCTACCGCTGGGAGGTCGACCGCCTCCCCATCATACCAGGCGCCTTCATGACCCTCCTGCGCGGCATCCCCACCACCGACGGCCAACACACCTGACCCACACCCACACACCGTCATGACCCACCGGCCAGGGCGATGGCTTCAATAAAATGATGGTGTGACCACAAAGGCCCCCAAATCGGTCGCCAAAACCTTGCCGGACCCCACCCTCGTCCCCAAATTAAGGAAGTGAAGGACATTTACGCAGACCGGCAACGCAGTGGACACCCGACATCGCCCACTGTCCGCACCGGTGCGTAACCCCAACGCCCGACATCACGGAGCCCGCATGGACCCTGACCCATCCCCCAAAACACCACCCACCACATCCCTCGACCAGCTCCACCAACGCGGCAGCGTCCGAGCGCGCATCGCCCTCGACAGCACCTACAAGCCGCTGGCCGCCGTGATCGCCTTTGGCGTCTTCATCCAATACTTTCTGGCCGGCATCCTCTGGCTTTGGCCCATGCCCTTCATCGCCCTGGCCTTCATCATCGGCGTCGCCCACTTCATCCGCACCCAGGCCGCGCGCTCACAAGCCATGCTCAGCGCACAAGAACACCAGGCCACCATCACCGCCCTGCGCTCCAACGGACAAAACAACCGAACATTCAGGCCCCCCACAGCCGCCGCGTTCTACCGCATCACCTTTGAATACAAAACCCAGAACGGCCACACACACCAGGGCCACGAATACATCACCTGGTCTCCACCCGAAGACGGCAAACTGCCCCTGGAGGTCGGCGACACCATCACCATCCGGCGCGGCAAGGACGGCACCGCGATCATCCCCCTACTCCACCACATCCCCACCCAAGAAGGCCTCGCCCCCATCCCGCGCACCCTGCCCACCACCATCGAACGCACCGACCAGGGCACATCCGCCCCCGAACACACACTCGCCAGTCAAACGCGCCAAAGCCCCATGTCGTGGCTGCGCCTTCGCCATGGCGGGCTCTACTTCGGCACCCTGCTCTTCACCGCCCTCTTCACGGCAGGCCCGGCCTTTCTGGCGGCGATCTGGCTCAAAACCAGCATCCCCTTCCTGCCGCTGCTCGGACTCCTCTTCTTCATGCTCGCCTCTTACCTCAAACGGCGCTGGCAACAACGCCAAACGCTGCGCTTTGGCACCGCGCGTCCCGGGCAAATCGTCCACGTACGCTCACTGGGCGTCGAAGACCAGTTTCACCACGAAGTCACCTTCGACTACGAAGGCTTCAACGGCCTGCGTCACCGCCACAACGAGTACATCAAGTGGTCCATCTTCGAACAAGGCCCCATCCCGCTTCATCGCGGCGACATCGTCCCGGTCAAAGTCGACCGGCGCCGCCCCGATGTCGCCGTCATCCCCATGCTCCACGGTCACAAGACCACCCCCAGAGGCGCCGACCACCGCCGAGCCCTGCCCACACCCCCCATCGACGACAAAGCCCTCGACCACACCGTCCAGGCCACGCTCCTCGACGGCCTTCACACCAGCCGCAACCCCATGACGCTTGGCCAATTGAGCATCGACGCCAACGCCCTGCGCGTCACCTCAAACAATCCATCCATCCACTCAACCACGCTCGACCTCAGCCAGCCCATCCAAGCCCACCTGACGGCCACAATGGTGGACGCTCAAAGGGCGGCGCTCCACGTCACGCTGCGCAGCCAGGACCCAGAGCAAAGCCCAATCGCCTTCAGCACACACTTGCCCCAGCACGCCCTCTCACCCCACATCCCCATCCAGGAAAAACACCTGCCCTTTGTCAGCCCCCAGGACTTCAGCCCGCTCTGGGACACCATCGCCGCACACCTGCGCCTCCACGCCAACAACGCCTGGACCATGCTCAACCTCACACACAGCCCCACCACACCCACACCCTCCAAATTCACGCTGCCCTCCAAAGCCCAGCAAACAACGCCGCAAACCGTCAGCGCCGCACACACCCACAAGACCACCTCATGAAAGCTCACCAAGCTCGCCGGGCGATCGCCGCCATGGTCCAACGCTCTTGCAGCGCGCCCGGTTTATGGGCAATCTGAATTGGGAAATGCACCACAATTCATTCTTTTTGATGTGATCACGGATGTTGGGAATGGTTCGACACGATCAGGCAGTTGTGTGCTTTGGTACAAGCAACCCCTCAAGGGTCCCACCGGAGAAATGAGGATGTCCGACCAGGAGCAGCAAACCCTCCCCGCCCCACAGGAAGATCGTCCCACCACCCCCGCGACGGTCACCGACACACCCCACAAAGACCAGAGCGCCGCGCTGGTGCCCGCAGGCTCCAAAAGCGCGCCCCCCCCAGGCCCCAGGCGCATGCCCTGGTACACCGGAGCGCTGATGCTGACCCACCTGGCGTTCTCGGGTGACCTCAAGCAACACCGCCAGTGGAAAGACAAGGTCGAAGGCGTGCACATGGTCGAGACCCTGGAGCGCGTCCGGGGTGTGCGCACGCGCACAGCGCTGCGTCGGCGAAAGGTCTGGCGCATGGTCCGCCGCACCAGCGCCGCCGGGGCCAGCCTCAACCTGGCCGCCACCGCCCCATGGCTGTGGTGGATCGTGCCCACCTACGCGGTGGGCCACGGTTTTGGGTGGTTTGCCTCCCTGGCCTTCTTGCTGCCCATCCCCATTGCCTGGAAGGTCGCCCGGCGCCTCTACGAAGACGCCTCCATCGAATCCATCCGCGACGCCGAACACTCCGGGGCCTTTGGCGGCCTCAAACGCTGGAGCGGCGGCACCGCGCGCAGCTTCGCGGCTGGCTTCGGCTTCGGCTTCACCCTGCTGCTGCTCCAGGGGCTCATCTCCTGGTTCTTCACCCCTGCCCCCAGCTTCTTCCTGGAACTCTTCCTGGACACCTACTACGCGCTCATCGGCGGGCTGCTCTCAGGCGGCGTCTCGGTGCTGCTCGCCCCTGTCATCGCCCACACCGGACGCGCCGCGCTTGAAGCTGGCTCCACCACACCGCCCGCGCGCCAACTTGAGGCATAGACCCCGTCTGACAATGGCCCCAAGTTCCAATGGTCAGACGGAACCTGAACGCGCTCACCACTCCACGTCGATCTGACGCCCTGCGCTGCGAAACGCGTCGGCCACAAAGTCCTGAGCCTCCTGCCCAAGCCCAAAGTTGAACCTCAAACTCAACGCCGTCAGGTTTGGGCCGTGGTCGATGATCGTCTGGGTCAACCCGTCCAACTCCTCAAACTGCCAATCCAACCAGTTCAGGTGCAGCGACTCCAGGTTGCCAAGCACCCCAGAGGCCACCAACGCCTCCATCAACGCATCGCGGCGACCCGTCCGCTGCACGTACAAGAGCTTGAGCTGCTTGGCCCAGGGAGCCGCGCAAAGGACCTGCCACCCTTTGGGGCGGACCTTGAAATCATAAAAGATCAATGACTCCAACGAGGGCCACCGCCCTTTGGCCAACACGTCATCGGCGCCGCCCAGGAGCCGCCCGTAGTGAAACGACAACCGCGCCACGTTGTCCAACACCGGGTTGTTGACCGTCGAGCGCAGATCCTCGGCCGACATCTTCAAGCGCTCAAAACGCAGCGCGTTGCATAGCACCAGCCGAGGATCCCCACCTCTGCCTGGCCAAATCCGGGCGCCGCTGCCTTGGCGCCCCTGCCGCTTTGCATTCCCCTGCGGCAAGAGCGACAAGAGCCAATCCTGATTCGCAGGACGCCACAGCGCCTCTTCGCGCCGCGCCAACGCCTCACGGGTGTAGTCGACCGCTTCGGGGAGCGTATCGTGTGACCACGCCGACAAAAGCCCCTCAAGCGCCTCCCAGGATTGCAGGTCGTAGAGCAACTCCCGCAGCTCCACAAAGCGAGTCTGCACGTTTCCGGGAGGCTCAAACGCCTTGGAGTCCTCCAAACGCTGACGCCACGCGGCCACCGCTGGCTCCGTCACGGCCCCCCAAAACTCAGCATCCACCTCGTCCACAGGCACAATCCGACACCAACACCCTTCGTGATCAAAGGTGTGGACCGAACCATCGGGCAAACACGGCCGACCCTGCGGATCAATCCAGAACCGCTTGCCGTGACCGTCCTCAAACACCATCCTCGACGCCAGACGACGCGCCACAAGATCGGTGACAAAGATCGCCTTCAGCCCCCACCAGGACAAAACGCGCCCACGCTCGCTCCCCTCGGCCACAAGCCCCACCAGCGCCTCAAGCTTGCCCTGGACCCAAGCCTGCCCCTCGGTCACCTTCTTCTCCACCGCCCTCCAGGCGCGCGGCAAATCGGGCTCGGGATGCGCCTCCACCGGGCTGTAACCCAGCAAACGCATCGTGGCCTGCGTGCCCACCTGCCCCAACACGGGTTCATCCTGCCCATCAAAGGACAACTCAAAGACAAACCCATGGGCGCTCTCTTGCCGGCGCGGCTCATTCCAGGGCTCTCTCCAGTACCCAGAGCGCTTTTCGACCTTAAACACCTCTCGATGGGCCTCGGCCTGCGCAAAGACCTCGGGGTTGGCCTCCTTGCTCTGCGCCAACCCCAAGGCCAGCTCTTGCTTCAGCGCCTGATACTCACCCCATCCAATGCCATCAAGGACCCGCATCAACCACATCAACGCCAGACGCCGCTCCGAGCGGGCCAGGACATGCACGAGGCGTTTGCCTCTTGCGGTGCTTCGACCGTATTCAGGACGCAATTGGCTGCCATGGGTTTCGATCCAGTCGGGGGAGGCCCCAATGGAGAGTTGCTCAAAGGCCCACGCCGACGCTTTGGGCTCCCCGGCCTCGGTCCACGCGTCAGCCAAAGCCAAACTGATGGCCCCGTAGTCGTGGGCATCAAGGCGCTGGCGAACCTGCCGGGCCAGCGCGCAGGCAGACGCCGCCTGTTCCTGCATCAAGAGCCCAAACCAGCCGCTGCGCGCCGAGGGCCCCAGCGCCATCCCCGAAACAAGGCGCAAGGGCATCTCCAAGGCAGGCTCGGCAAAGGGGGGCAGCGTCGGCGACGGCAGCGCGGCCAACCACCCTTCAAGGTCCTGGTCGGTGATGTCGTTGATGTTGTCGAGCCCGCGTTTGGGGGTGCAGGACACGATGGCCTGATTGAGGGCACTGAGCACCGGCGCCGAGCGCTCTTTGCCAAGCGCCTGTCGCAGCGCAGGCAGGGCGCGCGCGTCGGCCAACCGCCCCAGCACCTGCGCGGCACTTTGACGAGCGTCCTTCTTGCGATGCCCAAGCACTTCCATCACAGGCAAGACAGCCGCTTCACCGCACAACACCAACCCCTCAATCGCCGCCTCCCGATTGGGCTTGGAGGACTCGCCAAGCGCATCCAAAAACCACGGCAACCCCTCCCCGGGACACGCCGCAGCCATCAAATCGAAGAGCAAGTGCTTGTTCTTGAGCCTGGGGGCCACAAAAGCCAGCGGCTCACCCAGCGACAGGCCCCCCTGCGCCAACACCCCCAAGACCTGATGAAGGCGCTGGGTGTATTGAGGCCGTTGGTAGAGTCGATCGGTGAGCCTGCGGTTTGTGGCGTCGCTCACCCCCCAGGCGACCATCCAGGGCACGAGCGGTTCCTGGGCCAGCGGGCCCTCCAAAAGTGTTTTCAACCACTGTTGCCCCCTGGCCTCGCTCTCCCACATCAAGCGCAGCGCGAAGGCCGCAAAGGTTTTGAGCGGCTCCTCCAACATAAAGGCTTCATCTTCGGGACCAGGACGGTAGCGGCGCACCGCCAGCCTGAGTTGTTGATGAAAGTCATGTGAAATGGTGCCATGGAGCACCTCCACCTCTTGCCAGGGATGCGCTTCGGCCTGCACCCGCGCCAGCGCCGCCAGACGCTCTAAAACCGCCTTGTCTTTGACCTTCGGGGTGACCTCATCCAAGAGCGCGTCGCGCTGCGGCGAAACGTCGAGCGCTTCAAGGATCTCCACGGCGGCCACACGGGCGTGCTTGCGTCGGGCAAGCAAGGCGGGCTCTATGAAGGGCAACACGTCATTGCCCAACCCCTCCAAGCCGCGCTGGGCCCACTGACGGGCGCCTTTGCTCCCATGACCAAGGGCGGCGACCATTGCCGAGGCGGACTCGCCCCCCATCAACGTCAGCGCCCGCACAAGCACCTCAGCCACAGAGGCGGGCAGCTTGCTGGCCAGATGCTTTTGAATAAACTCTCGCGCAAAAGCGCCGCCGAGCGACAGGCCACCGTAGAACTCGCCCGTATAACGATTCTTGTTCTCGGCGCGCGTCAGCAACTCATCCAGGGCGGCCTGATAAAGCCCCTCATCGTGGAAAGCGCCAAACATCTGCTGCGCTCGCCAGCCATCGGCCACCTCTTGCTTGAGAAAGCGCAGCGCGCGGTCGAGCTCCAGACCCTTAAAGACCGCCACAGAGATGTCCACCGGCACATTGACGTGCTGCAGCGCACGCAAGAGCGCCTCATCGTGCGTCTCCTCAAGAGGTCTGCCGAGTTTGTGCGACAGGATCCAGGCGCTGTGGCGTATCAAATCCCCTTTGCTGTATGGGTCTGGTCCCAGCGCCTCCAGCATGGGCGCAGGGGCACGGCCCAACAGGTTCTTGAACCAGAACACCATGTCGGCCTTGCGGGTGTAGCGTTGCCCAGCGTTTCGAGCGGTGACCACAGCGGCCAACTCAGACTCGCTCAGTGACTCCACAAACCCCGTCAACCGCTCGGGATCGTCAAAGGCACACAAGCCCAGAGCGTGGATGAGCGCCCTGCGCCACCGCTCAGGCTCGTCTGCCAAACGCCCCAGCCAGGGCTTGAGGGCCGCCGCGACAGCGTCCTGGGAACCGGCCTCACAGTAGCGCAGCGCCAGGGCATTGAGGGTCTCGTCGGGCAAAGCGTCCAGGTGCCCGGCCTCCACCATCATCATGAACGCCAGGTGGCGCGGCCCCTCTTGGAGACGCCCGTCGTCAAGCGCAGCGCGCAAGACCTCGATGTGGTCACTGAGCATCCGCTCGAGGATTGCCTGGGCAAACTGGCGCACCGAGTGACCAAAGAGGGGATGGGGGTTGTAGATGTTGGACGGCTTGTGGTGGCCGCCGCCAAGAAGGCGCGGGGCGTGGGTCACCATGACGCCAATGGCGCCCTCAGGGTGGAAGTGCTCCCATTGACCCAAAAGCTCGCGCAGCTTCCAGATGTTGAGCGCCTGACTGTTGGGGTCGCCCGCTTGGCGCCAGATCTCGGCCCACACCTCACCGGCGGGCTCTGTGCGCCGGTTTACCGCGTGCGACCAATCGTTGCGACCGCGCAGCAAGGCGGCGACAAAATCTTCCAGGCTCTCTGCCATGGTCTTTCACCCCGTCGAGGCGCCTTTTGACCCCTCGGTGGGGACAAAAAACCCTGGTTTTTCAAAAAATGGAAACAACAGTTGCCACTTGTCGGCCAAACCAACCTCGTCCAAGCTGGTGTTGACCGCACAAATGGATTTTCAAAGGATGGCATGCGGCATGCATAAACCACACTCACGAACATGGTTCGCAACCATTCTCCTTCCATCTGACACAAGGTCCAAAAGGGCAGCATAAACAAAGCGGCGAGGTTTGGCGATGAGCAAGAAAGTCTGGATGATTCTGGTGGTGTTATTGGTGGCTGTGGCTGCGTCGGCGTGCGGCGAGGATGCTCACGACCACGACCATGAGAACGAAGGGGACCTCTATGAGGCGTCATTCGTCGAGGCTCAGGCCGCCAAAGCCGACGGCAACATTGGTCGGCTCGGGTCAGTGGCCCCCGATCGCAAGCCTTTTGGCAAGCAGGTCGCGCTGACCTTTGATGATGGCCCCCACACCACACGCACGCCTCGAGTCCTCGACACCTTGAAGGCGCACGGCATCAAAGCCACTTTCTTCATCAACGGCAATCGCGTCAACGATGACACGCGCCCCATCCTCAAGCGCATCATCGAGGAAGGACACATCCTGGCCAACCACTCCTACAACCACCCCAACTTTCGAAGCGGCGAGAACATGAGCGAGCGCAACGCTTGCTCCAGGAGCGACGAGAGGAGGACGGAGCGCCTGCGTCAGGAAGAGTGCCAAATCGAAACCACACACAACATCATCGCTGAGTTGACCGAGCCGGTGTATTTCCGCTTCCCTTATGGCAACAACACAGACAGCGCCAACAACCACCTGGACAAGCTCGGCTTGCGCAGCACCGGGTGGCACGTGGACTCGGGCGACTGGTGCTTCTCAAACAGCAATGGCGGCAACGGCAACGTCGGCGATTGCCCCAGGAGCAGCATCACCTCCAACACCGAGCATCAAAAGAGCATGGTGGCCCACACCATGGCGGGGATCGACAAGCACCAGGGCGGCATCGTCCTCTTCCATGACATCCATGAGTACACCGTCACTCAGGTCCCGGTGCTCATCGAAAAACTCATTGAAAGCGGCTACACCTTCACCAACATCGACAATGTCGAACTCTTCCCGATCCTCAACGGCATCACCCCCGCCTTCATCGGCGACGTTTGCGCTGATGACGAAACCTGCAACTACACCGGTGGTTTCTGCGAGATCTACCCCGCCTCCCTCGACTCCATGGATCTGGCGGGTTTCTGCACCGAAAAGTGTGAAGGCTTCTGCCCCGACGCGGGTGGCAAAGCCGGAACCTTCTGCACCAGCTTTGATGGCGGCTTGACGGGCCAGTGCGTGTCTCGCTCCGACGAGGTCAACAACTTCTGCCAGAACATCCCCGGCACCAAGGCCCAGGAACGCGACCGCTTCATCGGGACAGACAACCCCAGGCCCTCCACCGTGGAAGTCTGCGTGCCCGCCTTCCTGGATTGATTCAAGACGACCCCAGGTGACGACCTGACCCGCCACACCACCGCACAGAGTCACTGCTGAACCCACACATCCCCCACCACCAGGCCCAGCAAGGAGCGCAAGCCCATTGCTGGGCTTTTTGTGTTCAAGGCCGACCACAACTCGCCTGCAAACCACACCACCTCTGGCCCGATGGACACTCCAATGGCCACCTGGCGTGAAAATAAGGCAAGGCGTGAAGCCACTTCTCTGTGCCTTTTTGTCACACAATGGTGTTCAGTAGTTCGGTGGGGGCGAACTCGGCTCTCTGGCATGTGTTGTGCAAATGCTGGCGCGCATACATGTGAGACACAACCCCCCAGAGGCCGGACCATGATGACCCAGAGAATTTTGATTGCCCTGATGACTGCTTCGATGGCCACCTTCGCCGTCGGCTGCACGCAAGACCCCAGCGCCCCTGTCGAGGACGCCAACGCTGCCGCCGCCGACGATGAAGACGCCTCGTTCATTCTGGGCGGCAAGGCCGATGGCGGTGGCATCAGCCCCTGCATCGAGCAGAACATCCTGGCCTGGGTCAACGACATCACCGTGGACGTGGAAGAACTCAAAGCCCAAGGCGTCCACACCCGCGCCTCCAAACGGATCGTGGCCCACCGCGACGGCGCCGACAAAGTCCCCGGCACCGAGGACGACAACACCATCGACGACCTCAAGGAACTCGATGACATCAAGTACGTCGGCCCCAGAGCGCTGGAACAGCTCACGGCCGCCGTTGAGGACCGCTGCACCGCCGTCCAGGTCGAGACCATCTTCTCGCCCCAGCCCTCCGAAAACAGCCACACCACCCGCGCGGTGGAGCTGATCGAAGGCGCCCAGCACTCCATCGACGTGGCCATGTACAGCTTCCGCGACAACAAGGTCCGCGATGCACTGGCCGACGCTGTCGGGCGCGGCGTCATCGTCCGCATGATCTTCCAGGGCGCCCTCGACGACCGCCGCGACCCCGAAGGCACCGCCTCGGCCGCCTTTGAAGACCGCGGCATCGACGTGCGCTACGTCAACAAGATCATGCACCACAAGTTCCTTCTGGTGGACGGCCCCACCGAGGACCTGGCCGACGCCTCCACCGCCTGGCTCCTGACCGGCAGCGCCAACTTCTCCTCCTCCGCCGCCACCCGCTACGACGAAAACACCGTCGTCATCCGCGGCAACCAGGAGCTGGCCCTGACCTTCCAACGCGAGTTCAACCACCTGTGGGACAACAGCCGCAACTTTGACGCGGGCGCCGGGCTCGAAGCCTCCCCCAGCCTCCCCATTGAAGACACCGACCTCATCGATGACCCCAACGTCGAGGCCGTCTTCACCTCCGCCAACTTCAAAATCACCCAGCGCTCCCAGGGCCCGACCTTCACCCGCGTGCGCGGTAACCAAGCCATCGCCGACCGCATCGTCGCCCTCATCGAAGGCGCCACCGATTCCATCTGGATCGCCTCCGGCCACCTGCGCTCACGCCCCATCTCTGAGGCCCTCATCAAGAAGGCCGATGAAAACCCCCAGATGGACATCCGGCTCTACCTCGACGCCCAGGAGTACATCTCCGACAGCAAACAGAACAGCCAAACCGCCGACCTCGAAGAGTGCCTCGTCGAAGCCGAAGGCAGCGCCACTCGCACCGAAGACTGCCTCACCAGCGGCTACTACTTCTCCCACGACGCCAAAGAGAGCGAAGGCATCGACGTGCGCTTCAAGTGGTACTCCTACCGCTGGCACTACCGCACCGCCATCCAACTCCACCACAAATACCTCATCATCGACGGCGACACCGTCATCAGCGGCAGCTACAACCTCTCCGGCAACGCCGAGTTCGACACCATCGAAAACACCATCGTCTACACCGGCGCCCAATATCAGGGCCTCGTCGAGGACTTCCAGGCCAACTTCCTGAGCATCTGGGACACCGGCATCGAAGAAAACCTCTACGAAACCCTCATGGACGAGATCCTCAACGGCACCGGCGACGTCCCCATCGTCCACAGCAAGGCCATGGCCCTGACCTGGGAGCAGGTCCGCGACTACCGCTCCGCCGTCAACCAGGTCTGCTCCGACGTCAACTCCGCCGAACTGCGCAACAACGCCGACCGCCACTTCTTCTGCACACGGAAGTGAGCTCGCAGGGCGAGCTCACGGTTCGCGGCGCCCCGGTGGGGCTTGCTTTCGGTTCGCTTGCTGCGCGGCGCTTTTGGTTCGCCTGCTGCGCAGGCTTTTGGTTCGGTCGCTGCGCTCCCTGATGGCATTTGTGGTGGGTGGGTTCTTGGCTTCGCCGGTAAGAGTGGGGCATTTTGGCGAAATTGGTTCGTTTTTGGAGGTCGGATGGGCTGCTTCGGGCGGCTTGTCGGGCCTTTTGTGGTTTTTGGGGCCCCGTGTGGGAGGGCTTTGCGCTGCCGTTGCGATGCCCGTACTATGGGTGTGTTTGGTGAAAGCTGGGCGCACTGTGGTGTGGGGCACGGTCGCATGGAACATGGGAGCTTTACGGGAGCGAGCGGTTTGGTGAGCATGGTCGCTTGCCGACCGTCGGTCTCGGCAGAACTCTGGCAGGCGATGCCAGAGACCGTCAGCCGCGCTGTGGTCTTGATCCAACGCGCCATTGGCCAGCACATGACCCCCCACAGTGGGACGGTCCTGAGCACATCGGCGGCGTTGACGGTGCTGGCCTTTGCGGACCCTTTGGCCGCCGTCCGGTTCTGCGTCCAACTGCAATTGGCGCTGGTGGAAATCCAATGGCCTCAGGAGCTTGTGCAGCACCCCCATGGACAGCCCAAATACGACGGACACTCGGGCGCAGTGGTCTTTCGGGGCCTGGCCGCGTCGCTGGCGGTCCATTGCGGACAGCTGGAAATGATCCACAACCCGCTGACTGGACAGACAGAACCGGTGGGACCCGGCTTACACGCCATCGAGAAACTCAGCGCCATGGGTCAGGGAGGGCAAATCCTGGCCACACATGCCCTTTGGGACGCCCTTGAGCCCACAGGCCAGGCTGCCCTTGAAGCCAAAGTGACCACCACTGACCCCGTCCTCTTGCCTGGACAGAGTGCCCCGCACCCGCTGCACCATATTTTGCCCGAGCCATGGGCTGCGCAACCCCACAACCCTCTGCGACGCACCGACACAGTCCCACAAGACACCAACCTGAGCGCCCCCAGAGACAGCTTTGTGGGGCGGCAGGCGCTGCTTGAGCGCCTCCTGAAGACACTCCAGAGGCCCGGCTTGATCACGCTCCTTGGGCCTGGTGGGATCGGCAAAACGCGGCTCGCACTTCAAGCTGGACGCGCCGCACCGCGGCACCTCGGCGCGCGCATTCAGGTGTGGTTCTGCGACCTGAGCGCCGCCCTTGACGCAGAATCCATGCTCATCGCCGTGGCAGAAGTGCTGGGCCTGAGCATGGCCAGACTCGATGGCGTCGCCCCCATGCAAAAGCGACTGGCCGACGCCCTGGCAGGGCGCCCCGCGACGCTGCTCATATTGGACAACTTTGAACAACTCCCCCTGGAGACAGCCGCCCTCCTTGAACCCTGCCTCAACGCCGCCCCCTCACTGCGGATCATCATCACCAGCCGCAGGCCACTCAAGACCAATGCCCCCCAACACCACCTGACCGTCACCCCCATGACCCAACCAGAAGGGGCAAAGCTCTTCACCGACCGCGCCGCCACCATACGGGTCCAATACACCGCCGCCGACCAAACCGCGCTGGAGCGCCTGAGCGCCACCGTCGAAGGCTCTCCGCTGGCCATCGAGTTGGCCGCCGCACGCGCAGCGCTGATGCCTCTTGAAACACTGGTGGAGCGGCTCCAACACAGCCTCGATGACCTCGAAGCCCCACAAGACCAGCGCCGTCACCGTCCCGACCGACACCACACCCTCCAAGCCACCATAGAGTGGTCATGGGCACTGCTCTCGGACGACGAACAACACACGCTGGTCCAGTGCGCCATCTTTGCCGCACCGTGGACCCTCCAAGACGCCCAGGCCATCGTCGAACCCGGCCCGACCGCAAACACCACGTCGATCATCGCCGCGCTCAGAGACTGGTCCTTGATCCAGCCCCTCGAAGACCACCGCATGCGCTTGCCCATCAGCGTGCGCGCCTTTGCCAAGCAACACATCACCGACTCGCAGCGCTGGCACCGCGTTGGACAACGCCACGCCACACACTACCTCGCCCTGGGGCAACCCCTGGTCAAGCGTCTTCAAGGCCCTGACAGCGCCCAGGCCCTCGAAGCCCTGCTCCCCCTCCAGGACAACCTCCTGGAAGCCCTGCGCTTTGCCCAGCACCACGACCATGAAATGGCCGCCCGGTTGACGCTGGTCCTCGATGCGATCATGTCCACCCGAGGCCCATTCGAGCTCCACCGCACCCTGCTGGGCCAAGCCATCCAAAACCTCGGCAACCACCACGACACCTTGCGGGCTCGCCTCATGCTCGCGCGTGGCTCGCGCTTTTGGGCCGATCCACACGGCGACGGCAAACAAAAGGACCTGCTCAAAGCCCAAGCGCTGGCCATCGACACCGGCGATGACGCGCTGCTGGCGATGGTGGAGTTGAAGCTGGCCTCTTTTTGTTACCACCAGGGCCAGACACACCAGGGACTCCAACACAGCCAACGCGCCATTGAGGCCGCCAAACGCACCCACCAACCTCTGCTGCGCGCCATGACCCTGGCGCAGCTGGGCGTCGGCGAGCTGAAGGCCAGCATGCCTCAGAAGGCGCGCCTGCACCTTGAAAACGCGCTCGCCATAGGCCGCAACCACGGCGGCCCCCGCTTTGAAGGCACCATCCTGAGCAACCTGGCCGTCATCGCCATGCTCCAGGGCGACATCTCCCGCGCCCGGGTCTTCTACAACACCTGTTTAAGCTGTGCCCAACAACTGCGCGACCGACGCCTCCAAGCCCTCATGCACGTCAACCTCGGCTCCGCACACATGAACCACGGCGATCTGCCCGCCGCACACACGCACCTTGAGCGCGGGCTGGCGCTGGCCAGAGAAGTCGGCGACCGACGCGTCGAAGCGCTGACCCAAGGCAACCTGGGCCTGCTCCACATGGACCAACGGCAATGGGACGACGCCCTCTTGCATTTCTACGGCGCCATCGACTTCTTTGAAGCCGTCCAGGACCAACGCTGCACCATCAACTTTGGTCTCTACCTGACCGCCGTGCGCGCCTCCAGAGACGAGGACGTCAAAACCGAGTTTGAACAACTCCACCAGGACGCCATCGCGCTTGGCGACTCCGAGGTCATCGGCCTGACCGGCCCGCTGGGCGGCTTCATCGAGTTGGCCACCGCACGCCGCGCTCAAACCCCGGCAGAACAACGCCAGGCGCTGGGGGCCGCCACCGCCTGCGCCCATACAGATGCGCGCAACACCGGCACCATCGCCCACGCGCGGCGCATGCTCGAAGCCCACATCGCCCACACCGCCAAAACGCTGGGCCTGGACGACTTCTCTCCCACCAACGCCCCTCCCCTGCGCGTTCAACTCGACGGCGCGTGGTTTGAGGCCCCCGGAGCAGAGCGCACCTCGTTGGGGCGACGGCGCACGCTGCGCAGGCTGCTGGCCACCATGGCCCATGAGCGGCTTCACCGACCCGGCACCACCATGACCGTCGATGCGCTGGTCGAAGCGGGCTGGCCTGGGCAAAAAATCCTCCCGCGCGCCGCCGCAAACCGCGTCTACGTCGCCATCGCCACCCTGCGCCGCATGGGGCTGGCCAACACGCTCATCACCGACGGTCAGGGTTACATGCTTGACCCATCAATCCCCATTGAGATCATCTGAACGGCCGCGCCATGGTTTGTCCGGGCCGTCGGCCTCAATCAGAGGCGCAAAGCCGCGCTGAAACGGCCGCTGGGGCGAGGTCCAACCTGACGGCAACGGCGGCGGCACCCCATCGACCAGCGCTTCTGGCTCCAACAACCCCTTGGACCACATGTGCCGCTGGACCATCATCCGCAACACCTTCATCAGCGCCTGCTCCACATGCTGACCTTCCAGCACCCCCATGGCGCGGGCGATGGCCTCCAGGGTCGAAATCACCCCGGGCTCGGGCGGACGGCGCAGATACCAACGCGCTGGCGGCCCTGGCGGCAAGACCACTGGCTGCATGCGGCGCAAAATCGCGGACTTGCGCATCGTCCGGCGCGCCACCCTCCAGGTCGCGTCGGGCACCACCAACGTCAGCGGCTCACTGTGCCCCTCCAGCCACTGCGGGGTCAGCACCTGGGCCCCGTGGCCAGGAAAGAGCAACACAGCACGCCGCCCCGACTCCACAATCCCCTGGAGCTTGTCGTCCGGCGGCTCCTGACGGCTGGTGACCACCACCTTGGAGCGCTCCAACACCAACGGCGCCATATGGCCAGTGTTGGTGGTCTGGCACGCTTCGCGCCGATCCATCAACAACACCAACCCTGTGTCCACCTTCAAACGGGGCGCCTGTTCACACAGACACAACCGCCAGTGCATCCAACACTGCGGACAACGCTTGCTCCAATCCACGCGCCTCATCCCAAAGGACCTCAACCCACTTCTGACACATTCACACCACCGCCCGGCCGCCGCCAGGGTCACTTCGAGTGACGTCCTAACACCCCCAATCAGTGCAAACAACATCCCATGAGTGAACCTATCGTTCACATTTGAGGCCATTTGTTGTACCACTTGGCTTGAAACGACACTCGTGCACACAAAGAAGGCTCACGCGAGCATTGGAGGCCCACCATGAAGACATACACCGCACCTGTTCTTGTGATCTTTGTGCTTGGTGCGTTGTCGGGTTGTTGTGAAACCCAGCAGACCAAAGATCCCAACGCCGACTCGGACAAGGCGCCGGTCAAAAAGGTCCAGGTGCCATCCAAAGACGAAGACAAGGCGTCTGAGCCGACCAAAGAGGTCAAGGAAGTCAAAGAAGTCAAAGAGCCCGAGCCTCCCAAACCCGATCCGGAGGCCGAGGCCAAGGCGCTCGAAGACAAGCGCAAGCGTCTGGCCAAGCTGGCCGAGGTCGACCTCGAAAAGAGCGACGTGCAATTTGCCACCGTCGAAGAGGGCTACGACCTGCTGGTGACGATGGGCAAAGAGAGCGACGCCAAAAACCCGGACTTCAAGGTGTCGCTGGTCAAGGGCGAGGAGGTCGCGGCGGAGGAAGGCGACCTGGGGGCGGTTGTGAGGGACCCGAACGTGCTC
>CAKZKQ010000077.1 GCA_937123825.1 uncultured Pseudomonadota bacterium | reverse complement strand
AGGCCATCGACGATGATGTCGTGCTCCTTAAAAAGGGCGACGTGCTGAATGTCACAGTCGACCTGCCCGCCGACATCGCCCCCGACGCCCCAATCTCCCTCATCGCCACCGGACACTACGTCCCCGATCGCGCCATGCTCTCCGAGGCCTTTCACCGCCTCCAGCGCCGCCCATGATGGCCCGCGCAGCGCTCCTCTTGGCGATGGCCAGCGCCTTGCTGGCCTGCGCCAGCAACCCGGCCCCCTTTGCCGACGCCCACAACAGCGTCTTAAGTCGCCTCTACCACCGCGATGGACCCGTAGGGCTCGCAGAGCCCGGCCACCCGGTCCATCTGGGGGCGTTTGGGACCACCGACACCCGGTTGATGGTCTTCTCATTGGGGATCGTGCGTTTTGATCTGCAAAAGCGGCAACAACACTCGCTCGACGACGTTCTGACCTTCTTCCAGGACTTTCGCCACCACGCCGACACCCTCTTTGCCGATCATCTGGCCTTTTGGGACAGCCCCGGCGAGGCGCCGACGCGGTGGGTCTTCTCACTCGAAGGCGCCCACTTGCTCCACGGCGCCACTCAGGCGCAGCGCGCCGCGCTCTATGAGGCGGGTCTGCGGATTGTCGCCGTCGCGCACACCTTCCACGGCCCTTTTCTTGCTCCAGGGCCCTCCACCCAGGGTCGGCCGCCAGGGCCTTCGCGGCTGGCCGATGACTCGGTCTTGACTCCCGACGGGCAGCGGCTCGTGGTTGCGCTTCAAGACGAAGGCTTCATGCTGGACGTGTCGCACCTGCGTCAACGCGCCTTCTGGCAGGTGGTCGCGCTTCACGACGGGCGCTTGCCGCTGATCGCCAGCCACTCGGGCTATCGGCCCTTGTGCGACAACGACCGAAACCTGAACGACGCGCAACTCAAGGCGATCGTGGCCACGGGCGGCGTGGTGGCGGTGCCGTTTCATGCCCCAATGCTCAGTTGCACCAGGGAGGCGACGGTGGACGACGTGGCCGAGCACATCGCGGCGATGGTCAAGGTCGTGGGGCCGCAGGGCGTGGCCGTGGGCAGCGATTGGGAGGGGCGGATCAAGGTGGCCAGGGGTCTTGAGCGGCTCGAAAAGATCCACAACCTCCAGGCGGCGCTCCTTAAGAAAGGTCTAAGCCGCGATGATGTGGCCATGATCATGGGCGAGAACCTCTGGCGCGTGATGGGCCAGTTTTCCAGGTGATTGAGACAATCGCGCTTCCAGGATGGCGGTTGTTGCATCTGTGGGATGGTGTATTTCGGTCTGGGTGATTGGATTGGCGAGGACGGCGAGGTGCTTAACGTTGCTTGGGCCTGGAGACCGCCGCAACCGTGGAGAGCAGTGTCATGGCCCGACAGAATTCAAAAATCGATGGGGATGGGGACGCATCCCAAGAAAGTGGCTTGGACTGGCGCCGGCTGAAGTCGTTGGCGGTGCCCGAGTGGCGCTGGCTGGCTTTGGGGACGTTGTTTCTGCTCCTCGGCAGCGGGATGGGGCTGCTCTACCCGCAGGCCATCCGCGTGATCATCGACGAGGCGCTCGAAGCCTCCAACCCGGAGTTGATCGACATGGCGGCGGGCGCCATGGGGGTGATCTTCCTGGTGCAGGCGGTGGCGGTGGCGCTGCGGTACTACCTCTTTACAGTCTCTGGGGAGCGGATCGTGGCGTCGCTGCGGGCCAACCTCTACAAGCACCTGATGCGTCAGGAGGTGGGGTTCTTTGACACCCGGCGCACGGGGGAGCTGCTCAACCGTCTGGCGTCCGACACCACGGTGCTGCAGAACACGGTCAGCGTGAACATCTCGATGGCGCTGCGCCATGTGGCGACGGTGATTGGCGGGGTGGGGCTGCTCTTTTATACGTCGCCCAAGCTGACGGCGTTGATGTTGGTGACGGTGCCGCCGGTGGCGGTGGCGGCGGTGTACTTTGGGCGCAAGATCCGGCGGCTGAGCCGGGCGGTGCAGGACGCGTTGGCGGACGCCAGCGAGGTGGCCGAGGAGACCTTCTCGGGGATCCGCACGGTGCGCTCTTTTGCGCAGGAAGACAACGAGTCCGACCGTTACGGCAAGGAGGTCTGGAGGGCCTTTGACAAGGCCAAGCGCCGCACGCGCATCATGGCGCTCTTCACCAGCGCGGTGTCCTTTGCCGGTTATATGGCGGTGGCGCTGGTGCTTTGGTACGGCGGTCGGTTGGTCATTGAAGGGTCGATGTCGGTTGGCGACTTGACCTCGTTCATCCTCTACACGCTCCTGGTGGCGTTCTCTTTTGGAGCGATCGGGGGGTTGTGGGCCGATTTCATGCGCGCCACGGGCGCGGCCGAGCGTATTTTTGCGCTCCTGGATCGCCAATCGGCCATTGCGCCGGGTCAGGGTGAGGTCTTGGAGTCGATGCGCGGCGAGGTGAGCTTTGAGGCGGTGGACTTCTTCTATCCTTCCAGGCCCGACGTGCAGGTGCTCAACAAGATCGATCTGTCGCTCAAGCCTGGGGAGATCGTGGCGTTGGTGGGGCCGTCTGGCAGCGGCAAATCGACGATCGCCAACCTGATCCCCCGGTTTTATGATCCGGACGGCGGGGTGGTGCATCTGGACGGGCGCGACGTGCGCGACCTGGAGCCGGAGTGGCTGCGCCGCCAGATCGGGGCCGTGGCCCAGGAGCCGATTCTTTTTTCGACCACCATCGCCCAGAACATCCGTTATGGCCGCGAGGACGCCACCGACGCCGAGGTCGAGGCGGCCGCCAAAGCCGCCAACGCCCACGACTTCATCGGCGAGTTTCCCAGCGGCTACGAGACCGAGGTGGGGGAGCGCGGGGTGCAGCTCTCGGGGGGGCAAAAGCAAAGGATCGCCATCGCGCGCGCCGTTTTGAAGGATCCCAGCATCTTGATTCTTGATGAGGCCACCAGCGCTTTGGACGCCGAGAGCGAGTTTCTGGTCAAAGAAGCGCTGGAGAGACTCATGGAGGGCCGCACGACGTTGATCATCGCCCACCGCCTCTCCACCGTGCGCAACGCCGACCGTGTGCTGGTCATCGACGCAGGTCGCGTGGCGCAGGCTGGGTCCCACGATGAGTTGATGGAAGAGGACGAGGGCATTTATCGCAAGCTGGTTCAGCGCCAGTTTATGGCTGCGTAACGACACGCCGAATGAGAAAAATGGGGCAGATGCTTGGCAAAGCCGGATTCTGGCCCCATTCTGGATCATGAGCACGTTGCGTTGGAGAGAGGCAGATGGAAGACTGGCATCGCCTCAGCAGCTTAATAGCGTTAATCCTTCTGACAGCCTCTTGCGGGGGCACGGACAAAAGTATCCCCGAAGAGACCTCGGATCCCGAACCTGGCGTCAGCCGGGCAGACTGGGACTCTGACGGCGTCCTGGACGAAGACGACAACTGCCCCCGAACTGCCAATCCTGAACAATCCGACCTCGACGGTGACGACATCGGTGATGTCTGTGACCTCTGCCCCGATGTCCGCGATCGGCGCCAGAGTGACATGGACAATGACGGGATCGGGGACGCTTGCGACGACGGTGACGGCGACGGACTGACCGACAGAAACGACAACTGTCCTGGCCGCGCCAACCCCATGCAGAGCGATGGGGACATGGACGGGGTCGGCGACGCCTGCGACGTCTGCCCCAGCGTCCCAGACCCCGATCAGCTCGATCGCGACTGGGACCGCTACGGCGACCTGTGCGACACCTGTCCGCTGACGCCCAACCCCGAGCAGGACGCCGACGCCGACGCAGATGGCGTCGCCGACGCCTGCGATGCCTGCCCCGATGTGGCCGACGACCAATCCGACCGCGACCGCGACGGGCTCGGGGATGCTTGCGACAACTGCCCCGACTCGCCCAACGGCAACCAGACCGACTCGGACGGTGACGGTCGCGGCGACATCTGCACCGACACCGACGGCGACGGTGTGGTCGATCCCCGCGACCTGTGCCCCTTCCACCCCGATCCCCTCCAGCGCGATCAAGATGGTGACACCGTCGGAGACGCCTGCGACAACTGCCCCACGACCCCCAACCGGGCCCAGGCAGACACGGATCGCGACGGTCTGGGCAACGAGTGCGCTGTTTGTCCCCAGGTGATCGACGATCAGAGCGACCGGGACGGCGACGGCTACGGTGACGCCTGCGACCCCTGCCCGACGCTGCCCCACAGGACCGACAACGACGGCGACGACATCCCCGATGCCTGCGATGTCTGCCCCAGCGTCCCCGATCCGCTCCAAAGCGACAGCGACGGCGACGGCGTGGGCGACGCCTGCTCGGAACCCGCCCAGTGCAGCCTGGGGCGCCGCGACGGCGATGTGATCCTGGCCGATTACGCCGACGTCATGGAATTGTCCGGTTACACCGTCCTCAGCGGCGATCTGGTGCTCGACGGTGCCGATGTGGCCCACATCAATCAATTGGCCTGCCTGCGCAAGATCGACGGCGACCTGATCATCCGGGGCAACCTGGAGTTGGCCGACATCTCTGGGCTCAACGCCCTGGCCCGCGTCGGCGGCAACCTCAGAATCGAGGCCAACCCGCTGCTTGATGACGTCGCGGGTCTGGACCACTTGCTGGCCGTCGTGGGCGATGTGAGCATCATCCAACCCTCGTGGATGGCCCTGACCGGTCTGGAGGCCCTCCAGAGTGTCGGCGGAAGCCTGGATGTCTCTCAGAGCCCCGCGCTTGAGTCCCTCGACGCCCTGATGCGCCTGCGCACCGTCGGCGGCGACCTGCGCCTGACGTTGCCCTGGCTGGAGACGCTGGCAGGGCTGGACTCGTTGACCTCGGTCGGCGGGAGCCTTGAACTGGCCTTGCCCGCGCTGACCGAGCTGGGCGCCCTGGAAAACCTGGTCAGCGTCGGCGGCGATCTGCAAATCATTGGCACGCAGTTGACCCACGTCGATGAACTGCACGAGGTGCGCGTCATCGGCGGCGCCCTGCAACTGCTGGGCAACGCTGCGCTTCAAAATGTGGCGGGCCTCTACGAGTTGACCAACGTCGGCGGTGACCTCCACCTCGACGCTCACTACAGCGATGACGACAACCTGGACAACCCCTCGGCCTGTTTGGAGCCCATCGCTCAGCTTGAGTTCTCCAGTCTGGCGGGCCTGGTCCAACTGCGCTCGATCGGCGGCGACCTGATCCTGGCGCGCCTGCCCACGCTTGAAGATTTGACCGGCCTGGAGCGGCTGACCTTTGTCGGCGGCGGCATTCACCTGCTTGAAACCGGCCTCGTCAACATCGACGGCCTCTCTGGAGTAACCTCGCTTGGCGGCGACGTCCGCCTGGCTTCCAACGGCCGCCTCAACGACGTCGCCGGTTTGCTGGGTGTCGAGGCCATCCACGGCACGCTTCAGGTCGGCGGCCGCGTCCCTGATCCCTGGCACCCCAAAGCCTGCGCACCCGCGCGGCTGGCCCAGAGCCGACTCACCTCGCTCTTTGGCCTCTCCAACGTCCAGTACATCGTCGGCGACGCGCTTGTCTCCGGCAACCCTCAAATGACTCGCCTCGGCCTCGAATCCCTGGTCCACATCGGTGGCCTCTTCTCGCTGGGCATGCCCGACATGCAGGAAGTCTGCGATGACGATGAGTGCCGCTGGGAGCCCCGGCCTGAGGGGAACGAGCGTTTGGTCGCGGTGGACGATATGCCGCTGCTGGAGACGGTCGGTTCCATGCGGATCGTGTCCAACCCGCAGCTGCGGCGCGTGTCGCTGCCCTCGCTGGTGGTCGCCCATGGCAACCTGGAGGTCGGCGGCGTGGCCTTCACCTGGGTCCGCGACCGGATTTACGAAAACGGTGAGCTTCTTTCGCTGGGCAACGTCGCCCTGGACACGCTGGAGATGCCCGCGTTGACGAGGATTGAAGGACGCCTGCTCATTGAGCGCAATGAGTCGCTGGTGTCGCTGTCGTCCTTTGAGGCGCTGCGGCGCGTGGACGGCGAGGTGGCGCTGCTGGGCAACCCCATGTTGGAGCGCGTGGATGGGTTTGGGGCGCTGGAGCATGTCGGCGGCGACTTGCGCATTGGCGACCAGCCACTGCTCTACGACAACGGCCGCGAGGTCCAGAGTTGGTCCTACGGCAACCCCAACCTGCAGTTTATGACCACTTTTGACAGCCTCCAGGCGGTCAACGGCGCCCTGAGGGTCATCGACAACATCCTTCTGCCCATGGACACCGCCATGGGCCTGCGCGACAGCATCGGCGAGGACAACATCGCCCTGTGTGTGGCCATTTGCTCTTCGTGGACCCTCCAGTGCGTCTGCGAGTGATGCCCCAAGCCCTTCGTCTGCATTTTGGCATGAGTCCCGTTTTCCTTTTAGCATGGCCTTGAACGCACCCCTTTGATGACGCCGCTTGCCTCATTGGGGTGGACCCACCACAATGCCTCGCGTTCTGGCAACTGGCCCTTTCCCCTGCGGCCCATACGGAGGCTCCCATGACTCAAGCAACCCCCCCGCTTTTGATGATCCCCGGCCCCATCGAGGTCTCTCCCGCCGTCCTTGAGGCGTTCAGCACGCCGCCGCCCAGCCACCTGGCGCCGGGCGTCATTGCGGCCTTCTCGCGCTCGATTGAGATGATGCGTCAGGTCTGGTGTGCGGGGGCTGACAGCCAGCCCTTCATTGTGGCTGGCAGCGGGACCATCGCCATGGACATGGCGGTGACCAACCTCATTGAGCCTGGCCACCGCGTGGTGGTGGTCAATACCGGCTACTTCTCGGACCGGATCGCCGACATGATCCAGCGCCGGGGCGCCGAGGTGGTGCACGTGAAGGCAGAAGTGGGTCATGTGCCGAGCCTGGAGGCGATCGAGGCGGCGTTGACCCAGGCCCCGACCCGGGCGCTCTTTGCGACCCACGTGGACACCTCCACCGGGGTGCGCGTCGATGCGGGTGCGCTGGCCAGGTTGGCCACGGTCCATGGGGCGCTTTCGGTCTTTGATGGGGTGTGCGCCACCGCCGCCGAGCGCTTTGAGATGGAGGCCTGGGGGGCGGACGTTTACCTGACGGCCTCTCAAAAGGCCATCGGGCTGCCGGCTGGTTTGGCGCTTTTGGTGGCCAGCGCCCGGGCCATGGAGGCGCGCGAAGGGTTGAAGTTGGCCCCGCCGATGTCGCTCGACTGGAAGCAGTGGTTGCCGATCATGCACGCCTACGAGTCGCGCGGCAAGAGCTACTTCTCGACCCCCGCCACCAACCTGATCCTGGCGCTGGAGGTGGGGCTCGACGAGATCCTTCAGACCAATCTGGATGGCAAAACGGGCATGGAGGGGCGCTTTGAGCTGCACCGGCGCGCGGCGGCGGCGATGTGGGCGGCCTGGGACGTGTACGGCCTCAAGGGGCTGGCCACCGAGCGGCAAAACGCCGCCTGGACGCTCAGCGCTCTGCGCTACCCCAAAGGGGTCGAGCCCACCTTGCCTGTCCGCATCAAGGCCCACGGCGCGGTGGTCGCTGGCGGCCTCTACCCGGGTTTGAAGCAGGCCTACTTCCGGGTGGGCCACATGGGCTACAGCGCCACGCGCCACGACATGCTCCTGGACACCGTCAAGGCGGTGGGCAAGGCGCTGGCCGAGTCCATTGATGTGGATGTGGACGCTGGGGTGAAGGCGGCCGCGGACGTGTTGGGGGCGTAGCTGCGCCCTTTTCCATCTTACTTGGAGCCCTTGCCGGGCTCCTTCGCGGCAAAAAGGCCTTGTTGTGGGCCTGCGCCGGGCTGTTTGTCTTTTGCCATCTTACTTGGAGCCCTTGCCGGGCTCCTTCGCGGCAAACCGGCGGCGTCAGCGCCGGACTTTGTACGTGATCAGCGGCTTGAAGCTGGCGATGACCTCGATCAAACCGGCCTGGACCATGTCGTTGATGACGGTCTCGATGTTTTTGTAGGCCTGGGGGGCCTCTTCGTAGAGCAGCGCCTTGTCTTCGCAGATCACCCGGCTGCCCAGCGCCGTCTGGGTCAACTGATCCGTCCTGGTCTTGCCCATGCGCTTCTTCACATCCCCGCGCGCCCATTTGCGCCCCGCGCCGTGCGCCAGCGACCATGCCGAGTGTTCGCCGTTGCCCACCGGCGCCACCAGATAGCTCAGCGCCCCGCGCGAGCCGGGGATCACCACCGGCCCCACGTCCGAGGGCGCTGCGCCCTTGCGGTGGAGCCAGCCCTCGTGACCGTCGCGTTCAATTCGGGTGACCAGGTTGTGGCAGACGTCCAGACAGCGCTCCGAGTCGGCGCGCAGCGCCTCCAGAAAGCGGTGGGCGATGAGGCGGCGGTTGGAGCGGGCCCAGGCCACGGCATGGTCGTGTTTGGCGAGGTAGTCTTTGGCCTCGTCGCTGTCCTGCTCCAGCCCTCCGGCCTTGAACTGGTCGATGTGGGCGCGCAGGACCGACTCCCCCAGACCCCTGGAGCCGCTGTGGACCAGGAGCACGAGGCGGTCTTTCTTAAGCCCCAGCTTGGCAAAGCGTTCGGCGTCGTGGATTTTTTCGACCTGTTGGAGTTCGGCAAAGTGGTTGCCGCCGCCGATGGTGCCCAGCGCGTGCTCAAAGCCAGCCGGCGCCACCCCGTCTTCCTCAAGCCACGCGTCGGTGTCCCCGTCCCACGGGCGCTCCAGGCCTTCGAGGCGCTGGGTCCAGCGGTCGAGCTTGATTTTGCGCTGCTTGAGGTCTGTGGACCAAAGCCCCATGCCGCAGCCAATGTCGTTGCCCACCAGATAGGGGTAGACCATGTCCTGGCTGAGGAAAGCGGCGCCCACGGGGGTGCCCTTGCCGGGGTGGAGGTCGGGCATGCCCACGGCAAGGCGCATGCCGGGCCACTGGGCGGTCTTTTCGAGTTGTTGGACGGCGTCGCCTTCGATCCAGGTTTTGTCTGAGGCGATGACGCGGACTTCGGCCATGGTGGGCTCCTGTACTCGCATGGGGTGTGTGCACACCAGGTGCGCTTTGGAGGCCAAGAGATAAATCGGATTGGGAGGGCGTCAAGGGGCAGATGCGCTTCAAGATGGGGGCAGGGCGTCGGGCAGGTCGGTCTCTATCTGCCTTAGCGGTCGCCAGGCAAGCGCGGCGACGCTGGCGCCAATGGCCAGACACCCCAGCGCCATGAAGAGCAGCCCAATCCCGCGCCCGGGTCCGGTGCCCAGGACCTGACCCAGCGAGCCAGCCAGCGGCCCATCATGGGCCAGCAGCGGCTCAAAGACGCCGTCGGCCAGGGGCCCGGCCAGGAGGTAGGCCAGCGGCAGCGTGGAGGACGCGATGGCGTTGCGCAGCGCAAAGACGCGTCCCTGCATTTCGGGTGGGATTTTCATCTGCCAGATGGTCTGATTGCAGGCGTTGACGATGGGGTAGGCCACCAACGCGCCAAAAGCGCCCGCGCCCACCAGCCACGCCGACGGTTGTAGGCCGCCCAGCAAGAGGAGCGCGCCCTGGGCCATGCTGAAGACCGCCACGCCCACGGCCTTGTTGCGCGGTCCGCCCCAGGCGATCATCACCACCGAGCCGACCAGCATCCCCACGCCCGCCGTCGACATCACGGTGCCCAAAGTGGCCGGGTCGGCAAAACTCAGCACCAGCGGTGTGATCAAGACATGGACCATGCCCAGGCAGAGGTTGCTGATGAGGGCAAAGCCAAGCAACCCCAGCAGACCAGGGCGCGCTTTGATGTGCTCCCAGGCGCGGGCCGATGCGCGCAGGCTTTGGGCGGGGGAGGGCGCCTTGTCATCCTGGGGGTCCTGGCCAGTTGGGGCAGGGAAGCGCACCACCAGCAGAACCAGCACGGCGGTCAAAAAGGTGGCCACGTCGATGGCGATGATCCCCTCAACGCCCAGAGAGCCCATCATGGCGCCTGCGGTGGCGGGCCCGACCAGCATGGCGGCGGCCCCACCCAGTTGGACCATGCCGCTGGCGCGCCCCAGCGCTTTGGCGGGGACCAGCAGCGAGGTGGCGGCGGTCCAGGCGGGCATTTGAACGGCGGTGCACAGCGAGGCGACGGCCACCGAGGCGTAGATGTGCCAGGTTTGCAGCGCTTGGGCCCAGAGCAGGCCAGCCATGACCAGGGTGCTGATGCCCGCCAGGAGATCGGCCCCAAGCATGGCCAGGCGACGGTCCCATCGGTCGATCCAGGGTCCCACAAAGGGGGACAGGAGCATGCCGGGCAGCACGGCGGCCACCGAGATGAGCGCCAACTGGGTCACCGAGCCGGTCTTTTGAAAGACCCACACGGCCAGCGCAAAGCCCGTCAGGCTGGTGCCGACCATCGAGAGGGTCTGGCTGAGCCAGGTGACCAGCCAGGTTCGCGGTCGCGGTGTGGGCTCAGGGCTGGGCGCTGACATCGATGGTGCCAAGGTCCACGGTGTCCTGGTCGGGGATGAATTGGAGCGGGGCGAGGTCTTCGGTCAGGATCCAGCCGGGCCATTGGAGGGTGAGGGTCAGGCGCTGGGGCGCGTTCAGGGCGTCAAAGGCAAAGTTGCCTTCGGGATCGATGGGGCTGATCCTGGGCTCCTGCTCGGGGTCATCGCTGGTGAGCGTGACGGTGGCGGCGGTGGTGTCGGCCTCTTCGGGCACGGTCAGCGAGCCCTGGATGGTGGCGCCGGGCCAGTCATCATCGCAGGGGTTGCCGATCTCGTCTTCATCCAGATCGGCCTGAGAGGGGTTGGGGTTGAGCGGGCAGTTGTCGCCCTCGTCCTCCACGTCATCGCCGTCATCGTCCAGATCGCAGACATCGCCAGCGTCGTCCTCGTCCAGGTCTTCTTGCCCCGGGTTGGCGTCCAGCGGGCAGTTGTCGACCACATCCAGGAGCATGTCGTTGTCGTCATCGGGGTCACAGACATCGCCGCGCGCGTCGCCGTCGTTGTTGGCCTGGTCGGCGTTGGCGTCATCGGGGCAGTTGTCCACCGAGGAGTCCACGCCGTCCAGATCCGGGTCTTCTGCGTCGCAGAGGTCGCCGATGTTGTCGCCGTCGGAGTCGGCCTGGTCGGGGTTGAAGATCTCCGGGCAGTTGTCACGCTGATCAAAGACGCCGTCGCCGTCGGTGTCGATGTCATCAGGGCGAGGAACGCAGGCGGCGTTCTGGCAGATCTCGTCTTCGTTGCAGTCGAGGTCGTTGGAGCAGCCAAGGCGGATGCACAGGCCGCTGGGGGTGTCGCAGATGAACCCAGGCTGGCACGACGCGTCGCCCTGGCAAGGACACTGTGCGCCCTGGCACTCGTCCTTGCACAGGCCCTTGTCGCAGACCTGGCCGCCGGTACAATCGGCGTTGCTGACGCAGCGGTCGCTGGTGTCCGGGTCGGGCACGTCAAGGATCTCGCTGCCGGAGGGCTCATCGGCGCAGCCGCCCCAAAGCAGGAGCGCCAGCGCGAGGCATCCAAAAAAGAGGTGGTGTGCGCGCACCCCAGCGGGGGGGCGTTGGATTTTGGTCGGGTGGGGTGTCGACACCCCACCCCCTTCAATGATTTCGGGCATTTGCGTCTGGTACGGTTTTCGCTCTGTTGTCAGGACAGGTCGCATGAGGCCGGTGATCAGCTCGTGCACCGTGTATTTGCGGTGAAACGAACAAGACAATGGGATTCTGACACACGGCACCACCCATTTGTGCTTGAGCTTCTGATCACTGGCCCGTGTCCGCCATCTTTTCTTGCTCAGCTTCTTGCGACCACGAGCACTTTAAAGCCTGCCAGTGTTCGACTCCGGCTTCAAGCGCCCCGTCTGCGTGCCCATCGGCTCCAGGGGGGGGCTCACTCAGGATGGGCACCTGGCCATGCGCTGGCGGACCTTGTCAGGGAGGTTTTCAAAGCGCTCCAGCGTCTCGCGCCCGTAATCCTGGGCGTCGTCATCGTCGCTCTCCAACAACTCCAGCGCCAGATTCATCAGCCTCTCATCGCGCACGCCCCCGCGCCCCAACGCCACCACCAGATCAATCTGCGCGCTGGTGCCACGGGCATCGCAAAGGGCGCGCAGCTCATCGCGGATCGGAACCACCGCCAAAGGAATGGCTTCAAGGAGGTTGAAGAGTTCGTAGGCGTCCGGGTCGCGCGTGATGGCCTCCAAGAGCGCGCGTGGAAGCTCGGGCGCGTTGGGTGTGGCGGGAGGATGGTCGTCCAAGACGCTTCCAAGGGTTTGATTCAGGCACTCAAAGAGCATCGCGGGCCAACTGCGCCAAAGACGCAGGTAGGCCACCGTGTCCATCTCCCAGATGATGTGCGCACAGTACCCTGCGGGCTCTTGGAGTTGATACACATCCAGCGCCTCCTGGTCGATCAACGCTTCAAGCCGCGCTTTGACCGTGTCGTCGATGCTGGCCATCCGCAAAAAAAGCTCGATGGCGATGGTTTCCTCGTTCAGGCTCAGGTGCTCGATGGTAGGCAGCGCGTCGAAGACCTCGGGGGGGATGGTGGGGGCTTTGACGGCGGCGTGGGCCAACTCCCAGAACTCACCGGCCAGCATGCTGTCGCGGTGGCCGTCTTGGGTGCACTCGGCAAACCACCTGGCGACAAAGGGCAAACCCTGTGGGTCGGCCAGCTTGGCCAGCGCCCCTGTGAGCGCGCCCAGCAGCCGCTCTGGGTAGCCGACCGTGCGCGTGCCGTTCAAAATCGACTCGCCGAGCGCCACCATGTGGGGCACCGCTTGAAGGGCGCCGCCGTATCCCAACGCCAGCGCGGCGCTTTGGGCCGCAGCGGCGGTCGGGTCTTCGGGATCTTCGCGTTCAAGCGCCAGGATCAGCCCAACGACGACGTCATCGTCCATACCAAGTTGCTCCAGCGCTTTGACCACCATCAGTCCGTTGGCAAGCTCGTGGGGGTTGGCCATCCAGTCCAGGAGCAGGCGTTTGGCGTTTGGGCTGGCGCGCAGCGCCTCCCCCACGGCGTCATTGACAGGGCCAAAGTCCTGCATCGCGCCGAGCATCGCCCAGATGTGTTCGGGGTCGTCGGTGCCGCGCAGTGCCTGGCAGGCGGCGATGGCGTCTTCGGGGCTGTGGCCCGGGGTGCGGAGTCGGTGCAGTGGGTTCATGGGTGTCTGTGGGAATGGTGCAGGGGGTTTTGGTGTCTTTGGATGCATGTCGACGACGCTTTGGCACCATAACACAAGCGCGTGGGGGTCCATCTGGACCAAATGTGCGGGTTGTGGGTGTTTGTTGACTTAGAGATCGAGCAGACCCATAACTTGCCCTCTGTCTTTGGGTGACGTTTGGAGGTGTCCGAGGCGATGAGGCTTTGGTCTGGATGGCAGTCGTGGGCCAGCGCGCGTTTGGCGTTGGTGCTGGTGGCGCTGGCGGTGGTGACTTTGGGGTTGCTGGCCAGGGCCGCGCGAGGTGGTGACTCCTGGGAGGTGCTCTTGACGCCTGCCGCAGGGGTGACCCAGGTGGCCAACATCCAGTGGCTGACGCCCGTGGAGCCCGGTCAATGGGCCGTAGCCGTGGCCGAAGCGTTGCCCAGGCCCGACGCCAACCGCGTCGGTGCGCCGCTGCGCGACGTGATTCTCTTTGAGGCCATGGTCGATGGCGACGGTCAGCCCTTCGATGTGCGCCGCGTGGGAAACCTGACCTCCACGCCCGACGCCGACGACGCCCTGATGGCCACCCACACCCTCGATGGGCGTCACCTGGTGGTCACCAGCAGCACTTTTGACAAGGCGCTGACGGGGGTCTCCCTCTTTGATCTCAGCGGTGACCCCACCATCTGGCGCGATGAAGGCGGCGCCAAGCGCCCATTGGGCGACAGCTTCAAGCTCAGCTTCACCTACTGGCAGGACATGGGGCGCGTGGACGGCGTGCTGCGCCGCTCCTACGCCTTCAACCAGCCGGTCAAATCTGTCGAGGCGCGCTTTGACGACACCCACCTGATCTTCTCGGGCATGGTGCAGGACGAGCCCAAGGGGCCGCCGCGCGAGGCCTGGAGCACCATCCGGGTCCTGGACGGTGCGGCGCTGGACGTGCACGCCTCGACGCTGGGCTTGCGCCAGCAAGAGACGCCCTGGGTGATCGACTCCTGGATTCAGTTTGCCGTCAACCGCGCCCGCGCCCATCCCTGGATCGGGGCGACCAAGATCGCCATCCTGGAGAGCTACGTCTTTGACCGCATCGACGAGATCAAGCAGGCCTACTACGGGGTCGTCGGTGCCGACAACACCGCGCTGGCCCAGGAGTTGGCGCCGGTCGAGACCCAGGCCGAGCCCGAACCCGAGCCCACGCTTCCCACCCTGGAAAAGGGCCAGGAAGCCATCCTGATGGACACCACCGACCAGTGGCCGCCGCCGCCGGTCGATCCGCCCGGCAAACAATGGGGTTTTGATCCCGTGCCTGGTGAAGGGCAGTGGACCCCGTGGGTGGCCAAGTGGATGGACCGCAAGGCCCACCGTGGCCCGTGGCCCGTGTACCGCACCGCCGTGCGCGTCAATCCGGAGAAGTCCTACGAGCACATGCTCCTGTTGGCGCTCGACATCCGCCAACTCGACCTCCACCTCCAGGCTGGGATCATCAGCCCGCGCTCCACCACGGGGTATCGGGGCACCGGCGAGATCCCGCGCGACCCTGAAGTCCTCAAGAAGGTCTTGTTGGCCTTCAACGGCGGCTTCAAAACCACCCATGGCGCCTACGGCGTGGTCTTGGATCGGCGCAAGTTTGTCCCCCAGAAGGCCGCCATGGCTTCTTTGGCCATCTATGAGGACCGCGCCATCCGCATGGGTGCGTGGCCCGGCGATGCCAACTTTGGAAACTACGGGGCCGAGAAGCGCTCGCAGCAGCAAGAGGCTGGCGAGGACGTGGCCGAGGTGCCCGCCGACATTGTGGATTTGCGTCAGAACTTGCCGCCGTTGGTGGGCAATGGCGAATTGAACCCGACTGGCGCGGTGCGCTGGGGCGGGGTGGTCGATCACCTCACCAGCACCAGCACGCCCCGCAGCGGGGTCTGCATCAAGGGGGACTTTACGCTGGTCTACGTCTGGGGCAAGAGCTGCAGCGCGCGAGACCTGGGCAACGCCATGTTGGCGGCTGGGTGCGACTTTGGCATGCACCTGGACATGAACCCCTACCACACCGGCATGGCCATGTACTCGATCCCGATCGAGGGGGATAAAATCCCGCGTGAAGGCAAGGAGCACCGCCTGATCGGCACCAAAGCCGAGCGCGCCAGCCGCCAGATGCACTTCATCCCCAACCGCTATGTCGGCCGCGACCTGAAGGACTTCTTCTACATGACCTGGCGCGACAACCTGCCGCGCCGTCTGGGCGATCTTGAAAACTTTGGCCCCTGGTCTTCCAAAGGCCTGCCCGTGGCCAGCGCCGGTCTGGAGCCGCTGATGGTCCAGTCCACCTCCAAGGACAAGGCCAAGGTGACCGTCATGGGGCTCTTTGGCACCCAGATGAAGGCCGCCATCACCCCCATCCCCGAACAAGGTCAATTGCCCGTGCAGGGCGCCAAAGGCGACGTGCAGGTCGGTCTGTGGGTCTCCGAGCCTGTCACAAATCCCCAAGGACGTCTGGCGCTGGACTCCGAGGCTGGCCGCCTGGTGGTCGAAGGGGTCCCCAGCGAGAGCGACGCCGTCAAAGGCATCGCCTCGGGCACCACGCTCTACGTCAACGGCGCCCTGGCCGAAAAACTCCCCAAAGGCAAGTTCAAGCAGCCCCTGGTGGCCGCCCAGACGCTCTCGGGCGATCTCTTGCTGGTCACCTGCCAGGGCTGCGCGCTGCGCCGCCTGATGGACACGCTCGAAGCGCTGGACGTCGACGCCGCGGTGCTGCTCGGCAGCGGCGGCCTCAACGTCATCTCCAGCGACGACGCGCTCGATTGGAAGGACGTCCACACCTCGCCCGATCCCCAGCCCATCACCGCCCAGATCAAGCTGACGCCGTTGCCGCTGCGCAACCGCACCGGGCTGACCGACTTTAAAGCCCCGCTGCCCGATTCTCCCTGAACATCGCAAGCTCGCCGCTCGATTCAACGGGCCGGTTTCCCTTCAAAGACGACGTGACCCGCGCGGATCGTGCTGGCCGCTGTCCTTGCGCGCTCGCCGTGGGACTGATACTTGTGCTTTTTGGTCCTGAGGGGGACTGGGCAACGTGCCAAAGGCCCGGCCAGACGCGGTCTGACTGCCCTGGTGCGCTGCGTTGCCCCATCCATGCACTTGTCGTGGCGTGTGTCGCCACTGGAACGCCGTTGTGCGCTGTGTTGTCCAGCCTTGGAATGGCACGCCCGATGACAGCGGTATTGAAGCGGTTTTTGTGAAGAGAAGAGTGTTGTTATGAGCGCGAAGTCTTTATGGGGAGTGTTGTGTGCGGTCGCCCTGGCGGCCCTGGCCACCGGATGTGCCAACAGCACCGAGAATCCGACTGAGGAAGAAGAGGGCAACAACGCCGTCAACAATGACCTGCCCGAGCCCGACTGCGTCCGCGACAGCGACTGCCCTGGAGCGCAGTTTTGTCAGGAAGGCCAGTGCGTGGACGGGGAGTGTCAGAACGACGCCGACTGTGATCCGGGTCAGGTGTGCCTGATCGCCGCAGGCGTGTGTGTGACGCCCCAGTGCCTGCAAAACGTCGAATGCCCCGAAGGTCAGTTTTGCGATCCCGCCGATCAGACTTGCAAAGACGGCTGCACCGACAACTCCAACTGCCCCGACGGCACGATCTGCAACCCCAACACCCAGGCCTGCGAGCAGGACAGCGAGTGTGAGCAGGACAGCGACTGCGGCGACCTGCAGATCTGCCGCGACGACAAGTGCGAAGACGTCCAGTGCGTGCGCGACGTTGACTGCAACGGTCCCGGCGAGGTCTGCGTCGAGAACAACTGCCGCGTGGCCGAGGGCTTCTGCGATGAAGACGCCGACTGCCCCGGTGAAGACAAGTGTGACCTGCAAACCAACACCTGCGTGGAGGTCTCCTGCCCCGAATGCCCCGAAGGCACCGAGTGCAACGAGGAAGTCGGCGAGTGCTGGGAGTGCGCCACGGACGAAGACTGCGGTGAGGGCGGTGAGTGCAACTTGACCGACCACACCTGCATCGAGTCGCGCTGCACGGGCGATGAAGACTGCGACGGTGGCCAGGTCTGCAACCTGATCAACGGCCAGTGCGAAGACGTCCAGGAGTGCCAGGGTGACAACTTTGAGCCCAACAACGAGCTGGGCGCCGCGGCCGAAGTTGGTGAAGGCTTCTTTGAAGGGCTGACCCTGTGCGAAGGCGACGAAGACTGGTATGCGCTGGAGCTTCAGGCCGGTGACGGCGTCGATCTGCGCGTCAACTTCTCCCACGCCGCAGGCAACATCGACGTCGAACTCTACTCTCCGGCCGAGCGCCGCATCGCCGCCGCCAGCAGCGGCAACAACGACGAGCGCCTCTTTAGCGAAAACCTGCCTCTGTCGGGCACCTACCGCCTGCGCGTCTTCTCCAATGACGTCATCGAGAACAACTACGACCTGGGCGTCACCATCGACACCACCAACCGCCCGACCTGCGAAGACGACAACTTTGAGGACAACGACACCCCCGAGGCGGCCTCTTCCGTCGTCCCCGGCACCTTTGACGAACTGGTGGTCTGCCCCGGCGACACCGACTTCTTCAAAGTGCGCCTGGAGCGCGGCGAGACCCTCGATGCGGCCCTGACCTTTGCCCACGCCGATGGCGATTTGGACCTCCAGATCCTCTCGCCCGACGCCCAGACGGTCCTGGCCGAGAGCCGCACCTCAGACGACAACGAGCAAGCCACCACCGACCCGGTTGAGGTCGGCGGTGACTACCTGGTGCGGATCCGCGGCGCCCAGCCCGCCCTGGGCAACAGCTTCAGCATGGTGCTGACCATCGGCGCCGCCCCCGACCCCTGCGAAGACGACACCCTGGAGCCCAACGACCAGCGCGACGAGGCCACCAGCGTCGCCCCCGACCTCATCGACGGCCTGCGCATCTGCCCCGGCGACGACGACTGGTTCTCCATCGGCCTTAACGCCGGTGACGACATCCGCGTCGAGATCGACTTCTCCCACGACGACGGCGACCTCGACCTGCTCCTCTACGGTCCCGACAGCGAAGAGCCCATCGCCGACAGCCGCAGCCGCACCGACGCCGAAGAGGTCGGTTTCACCGACGTGCCCACCAGCGGCGTCTACCTCATCCGCATCGTTGGCGCCGCCCCCGAGGTCGAAAACGACTACCTGATGCTCGTCGAGCGCACCGAACCCCCCCTTGAGTGCGCCGACGACGAGTTTGAAGACAACGACAACCAGGAGCAGCCCGCGCTGGCCGAACCCGGCACCCTCAGCGGCCGCATCTGCGGCGGCGACGAAGACTGGTTCGCCGTCCAGGTCAACGCCGGCGGCGCCCTGACCGCCACGCTGAGCTTCACCGACGCCGACGGCAGCCTTGACCTTGAGGTCTTCTCCCCCGGCGGCACCTCGCTGGGCGTGTCAGCCACCGACGGCGACCTGGAGACCGTCAACGTGGATCCCGTGCTCGAAAGTGGCCTCCACCTCGTGCGCGTCTTTGCCCCTCGCGGTGCCGAAAACGACTACACCCTGGGCCTGTCCGTCACCGAGCCCACCTGCGAAGACGACGGCTTTGAGGACAACGATGACCTCGACAACGCCTCCCTGCTCGACCTGCAGACCACCCTCTCGTTCGGCGACCAGCGCATCTGCACCGGCGACGACGACTTCTACGCCGTTGATCTGGCCGCTGGCGATGGCCTGACCGCCACGCTCTTCTTTGCCGACGAGGTCGGCGACCTCGACCTGCAGATTCTTGATGAAGATGGCCGCGTGTTGGCCTCGTCCGTCTCGGTGAGCGACAACGAAGAGGCCACCGTCGGCACCGTCGAGACCGCCGGGCTCTACTTTGTGCGTGTCTTTGGTTTCCTCGACTCTGAAGGCGCCTACGACCTGGACCTTGAGCGGATCGACGGCGGGACCGACTGCGACGACGACGGTTTTGAGCCCAACGACAGCCAGCCCCGCGCGCTGCCGACCGAACCGCGCTCTTTTGCCAATATGCAGCTCTGCCCCCAGGACGAAGACTGGTTTGCGGTCGAACTGGCCGAGCGCGAAATCCTGGAGGTCGACCTGACCTTCCTCGACGAGCTTGGCGACGTGGACCTCGAAATCCGCGACCCCAACGACGCCCGCATCGCCACCGGCTTCTCCGTCACCGACGACGAGAGCGTCGCCGTGCGTGCCCGCATCGCCGGGACCTACTTCGTGCGCGTCTTCTCGTTTAGCCCCACCATCAACAACATCTACGACATGGACATCCGCGTCCTTGACCCCGACAACTGCCTCGAAGACGGCTTCGAAGAGAACGATTCTATTGAAGAAGCTCGCCTTGTCGGCATCGGCAGCACCGAAGGCCTCGGCATGTGCCAGGAAGAGGGCGAGCGCGAGGAAGACTGGTTTGAGTTCAACGTGCTTCAGGATCAAAGCATCGAGGTGACGATCGTCTTCTCGAACGCGATCGGCGACCTTGACCTGGAGATCTACGGCCCTGACGACGATGACACGCCGCTCGACAGGTCACTGAGCGTCCGCGACAGTGAATCTGTCGAGGTGCTCGACGCACCCGCCGGGCGCTACAGAGTCCGCGTCTTCTCGTTCTTTACCCGGCGGTTGGTCAGCGATTATGATCTGGCCGTCAGCATTGAGTGATGATGCCAGCCCTTCGCCCAGGCCCTCTCCTGGGCGCCTGTTTTGTATGAGCGCAGTGAACCCATGATGAAAGACCGCCTCCTACCCCCGCTTGTTGTGATCCTGATGAGCCTGACCGCCCTGGGACAGGCCCACGCCGACGATGACGAAATCGTTGAGCCCAGCGAGGCCCAATATCAACTCTACCAGGAGGGGGCCGAAGCCTTTAAAGGCGAGGACTACAACAAGGCCATCGACCTCTTTAAGGCGTCGCTTCACCTGGGTGAGCTCAACATCACCTACCTCAACATGGGCCGGGCGCACTACAAGCTGGGCCAGTGTCAGGAGGCGCTGGAGGCCTACATCGCCGCCGAGCGCTCCCCCAAGCTGGCCAACCCAACCCCCGCCCAGGTTCAGGCCAAGCTCGACGAATACAAGGCCGACCTCTACGAAACCTGCCCCGCGCAACTGGTCGTCGAGTGCATCTCCAATAAAATGGAGGTCTACGTCGGCAACGAAGGCCCCTTTGAATGCACCGAGCCCGTGACCATGGAGCGTCCTGCGGGTGAAGTGACTCTGCGCGCCGAACTCGGCAACCGGGTCTACGAAGAGGTCGTCGTCCTCCAGGCCATGCGCAAAGTCACCATCACCATGGGCCAGGGCACCCCCGCCAAGGTCTCCCAGGGCGGCAAACCCCGCCGCTCCCTTGGCGTTGGCCGCAACGGACGCGGCGGGCGGCCCAAGAACGCGCTGCTGACCGTCGGTGCGCGCATGGCCACCGTCATCGCCGCAGGCGCCGATGTCTCCGCCACCGTCACCGCAGAGGGCGACACCGACAGCATCGACCAGACCATCACCGAAGAAACCGGCCTGGCCATCAACGGCTACGGACTCATCGGCGTGGGCGACTACATCGGCGTGGGCGGCAGCGTCTGGTTCTTCCCTTCCGTCAACCTCGGCTCCACCGGCTCCAACGTCGGACTCCAAGGCGACTTCTCAGAACTCGATCTCAACGGCATGCTCGCCCTGACGCTCCCACTGGCCAAGCTCGACACCGCTGTCTTTGTCGAAGGCGGCGTCTCCGTGCTCACACCCCCCAACAGCGACCCCGTCGGCGATCCCTACACCGGCTTCAACTTCGGCGCAGGCGTCGGCTCCGCCTACAACTTCGGCGCCCTCCGACTCCTGCTCGGCGTTCGCATGCAATTCTACGACGTCTCTCGCCAGAGCGAATTCGAAGGCGCCGAGATCGATCTCAGCCTCTCCGGCCAACGCATCACCTTTGAGCTAGGGCTCAGTTACGCCCTCTTCTAGTTTGTTGCGGCCCTGATGGACTCAGGAACCACAGAACTCGCTTGCAATAGCGCTGCTATGGCTGCGCTCGTCCTGAGGCCCCTGAGCCTCATCATTGCTCGCCCC